>CAMEKR010000131.1 GCA_945921515.1 uncultured Clostridia bacterium
GTGGCGCATCGTCCTGATGCGCTTTTGGCGCTCACTTTCAGGCATCCTTGCCTGCAACCCCCAACCCCTTCCCCTCGTTGAAGGGGTGTGTATGCTTGATGGGCTCTGCATCGTGCAGAGCCTTTTGGCATACACGCCCGGCATCCGTGCCGGGCTTATTATCGGGGGCTGCCGCCCCTGCGACCTTGCTTGGGGCTTCGCCTAAAGCATGGATGCTTTAGTTGTTTGCCCAGAGTTTTGCAAGGATGCAAAACCAACTAAGCAAACAACACCAAACACCCCATTTATTTTTTCAAAGAGGTTTTTCTACAGTCTGAGCCCTCATTGCGAGGGCTTTTTCTTTCCCTCTTGCACAAAAATATGAAAATAAAACGAAATTTATCCAAATCTTTTATTCGGCACTTGCAAAAGCAGACGGATTCTGCTATAATGTCTATCGTGTAGGTATAGGCTTTTATACTATTTTCCATAAAAAGCCATATTTTATAGAAAATTAACTTGTGCGAAGAGCGTCTTTGCAAGAAAGGTCGTGTTATCAGTGGGACTTATCGGTTCCATCGTCTTTGCCTGACGGCAATGCTTATTGACATGATAAACTAAGAATAAGGAAAGACTAAGGTATGAAAGAACAGTTACAGAATATAAAAGAACAGGCTCTTAATGCTATCGGTGAATGCTCCGATGTAAAACAGCTCGATGAGCTGAGAGTAAAATATTTAGGCAAGAAGGGCGAGCTTACCGCCATACTTAAAAGCATGGGTAAGCTGTCGGCAGAAGAAAGACCTGTTATGGGACAGCTTGCAAACGATGTAAGACAGGCGCTTGAGAGCGCTGTTGCCGACAAGCAAAAACAGCTTAAATCGGCTCTTATGGAGAAGAAGCTGAAAGAAGAAGCTATAGATGTCACCATGCCCGGCAAACAGCAGGCTATGGGAGTTCGTCACCCGCTGAACATAGTGCTTGACGAGCTTAAGGAGATATTCAGAGGAATGGGCTATACCGTTGTTGACGGTCCGGAGGTAGAGGAAACCAAGTACGTTTTCGATATGCTCTTGACAGAAGAAGGACACCCTGCAAGAGATGAGCAGGACACCTTCTACATTACCGACGACATCCTTTTGCGTACACAGACCTCTTCGGTACAGATACGAACAATGCTTAAGAATAAGCCGCCTATCGCTATCATCAGCCCCGGCAGAGTTTACCGCCCCGACGCTGTAGACGGCACACATTCGCCTATATTCCACCAGTGCGAAGGACTTGTAATAGACAAGAACATAACCTTCGGCGACCTCAAGGGCACTCTTGAGACATTCGCAAAGAGGCTTTACGGCGAGGATGTTAAGCTTCGTTTCCGTCCTCACCACTTTCCGTACACAGAGCCTTCTGCAGAGGTTGACCTGCAGTGCTTCAAGTGCGGCGGAAAAGGCTGTCCGCTTTGCAAGGGCGAAGGCTGGATAGAGATGCTCGGCTCCGGCGTAGTTCATCCGCAGGTGCTTATCAACTGCGGCATAGATCCCGAAGAATACAGCGGTTTTGCTTTCGGTATAGGACTTGAGCGTATTGCAATGATGAGATACAACATTGATGATATGCGCCTGCTGTACGAGAACGATCAGCGTTTCCTCGCACAGTTCAGATAACAGAAATAACCGAAAAACAGAATCGTAAAAGGAGATATAAAAGTGGATTTATCAATGAGATGGCTTAACGACTATGTTAAAGCCGATATGCCTATAAAAGAATTTGCAGCGGATATGACGATGAGCGGCTCTAAAGTCGAAACTTATCACAAGATGTCCGATCCCATAACAAATGTAGTAGTAGCAAAGGTACTGAAGTTAGAGCGTCACCCCGACAGCGACAAGCTGTGGATATGCCAGCTTGACGCAGGCAGAGAAGAGCCTGTACAGATAGTAACTGCGGCGCAGAACCTGTTTGAAGGAGCTATCGTTCCCGCTTGTATGCATAACAGCGTTATCGCTGACGGAACAAAGATTACAAAGGGCAAGCTGAGAGGCGTTGCAAGCAACGGCATGATGTGTTCTTATGCCGAGCTTGGTCTTACAAAGGATGACTTTGACTATCCCGTTGCCGACGACGGAATACTTATCCTCAATAACGATCCCGATGTTGACAGCTTTGCTATGGGTATGGATATCTGCGAGGCTTTGCAGATTGACGATAATATAGTAGAGTTTGAGATAACCAACAACCGCCCCGACTGTCTGTCCGTTCTGGGACTTGCACAGGAGGCAAGCGCAACCTTTGATATCCCGATGAATTATACCGAACCCACCTTCAAGGGCGTTGACGGCGATATCACAAAGGAGATAAGCGTAAGCGTAGAAAACACAAAGCTCTGCTCAAGATATATGGCAGGCCTTGTAAAGAATGTAAAGATAGGACCCTCTCCCAAGTGGATGGCAAGACGCCTTCGTGCAAGCGGCGTAAGACCTATCAACAACCTTGTCGATATAACCAACTTCGTAATGCTTGAATACGGTCATCCTATGCACGCATTCGACTTAAGATATGTTGAAGACAACAAGATAGTAGTAAGAAATGCAAAAGAGGGAGAAACCTTAAAACTCCTTGACGAGATGGCTGAGCCTGTTAAGCTTACTCCCGAAATGCTGATAATAGCAGACGGAAAGAAGCCTATCGCCATTGCCGGCGTAATGGGCGGCGAGCACAGCGGTATTATGGATGATACCACTACGGTAGTATTTGAGGCGGCTTGCTTTGACGGCGTATCGGTAAGACGCACCGCAAGAAAGATAGGCGAGCGTACAGAGGCAAGCTCACGCTTTGAAAAAGGACTTAATCCCGTAAACGCAGAAAAGGCGCTTAAGAGAGCTTTACAGCTTATAGAAATGCTCGGCTGCGGCGAGGTAGTAAACACTATCATAGATGTAAACCACAGCGAGTATGTTCCGGAAAGATTAAAGCACGATTACAAGTGGGTAAACGAGCATTTAGGCTCGGATATCAGCGAGGACGAGCAGATAGCTATACTGAAAAAGCTCGGCTTCGGATATGAGAACGGCGAGATAATCGTTCCGCCCACTCGTATAGATATGCACCGTTCCTGCGATGTAGCGGAGGAGATCGCCCGTATTTACGGCTACAACAGGATTCCGTCCACAGTTCCCAAGCTCTCTTCACAGGGTAAGAGAACAAAGGAACAGATATTTGAAGATAAGGTTATTTCACTTGCGCTGTCGCTGGGCTTCTATGAGGTTATGACCTACAGCTTCATTTCGCCTAAGGACTATGAACTGCTCAGAATGGATGAAGAATCAAGAAAGAGCGTTGTGTTAAGAAGACCTCTCGGCGAGGATACCAGCGTAATGCGTACAACTGCGCTGACATCTATGATGGAAGTTGTAAGAAGAAACTGGAGCAACAGAAATCTTTCGGGCAGATTCTTCGAGATTGCAAGAGAGTATTTCCCCACAGGCGAAAACGAGCTTCCGGTTGAAAGAGACGTGCTGTGCTACGCTGTCTACGGCGCAGGCGAGGACTTCTTCACCGCAAAGGGCGTTGCCGAAGAGATAATGGCAAAGCTCGGCGTAAAGAATGTCGTATATACCGCCGAAAAGGAGAACCCCACCTATCATCCCGGCAGATGCGCTAAGGTAACGGTAAACGGCGAACTTATCGGCTATGTGGGACAGCTTCATCCCGAGGCGGCGGCAAACTTCGGCGTTAATGCGGAAGTATACTGTGCAACGCTTAGCATGGAGGCAATGTTTGGGAACGCCGACGGCGATGTCAAGTACACCGCACTTCCCAAATTCCCCTCAACATACAGAGATTTAAGCCTTGTCTGCAAGGAGGATATGCCGAGCGGAGACATCGTTGCGGTAATCGAAAAGACAGCTAAGCATCTTGAGGCGGTAAGCCTGTTTGATATGTACAAGGGCGAGCAGGTTCCCGAAGGAATGAAGAGCCTTTCTTATAAGCTGACGCTCAGAAAGAAAGACGCTACGCTGACCGACGATGAGGCGGATGCGGTAGTAGCAAAGGTGCTTAAGGCACTTGAGGCTATCGGAGTAACGCTGAGATAAACAAGTTTATTCGGGGCACAGCCCCTATTATAAGGAGAAAAGCCAATGAATTTTTTTAAAAAGATAACAGCCGCTATATGCGCTGTTGCTGTTGCAGTAAGCATTGCGGGCTGTGCAGATGTTTCCACCATAGGAAGTATCGACAACAAGACGATAAATGCCGGAATCTATCTTCTGTATGAGCAGAGCGCAATAAGCGAGGCTCAGGAGAAGATCGACTCAACGCTTGAGGTTGCTTCCGACTCCGAGACGGGAAGCACCGCAACCGACTATTTCACAAAGTCAATTGACGGCAAGTCATATTCACAGTATGTACAGGATCGCACGCTGGAGCTTGTTAAGCAGCATGTTGCTATAGAAAACAAGTTCAATGAGCTGGGACTTACGCTGACCGATGAAGAAAAAGACGAGGTTACTTCTTCCGCAAAGGATCTGTGGCAGAGCGAGATACTCTACTATGGCTACTACAGCACCGGCGTGACATACGGCGAAAGCTATGAAGACGCAGGCATCAGCAGAAAGTCTTACGAAGCGGTTCAGCTCAACAAAAAGATGAGCAACAAGGTATTTGACGCATATTATGAAAAAAACGGCATATCCGCAACAGACGAGCAGGATATAGCAACTTATTTCTACGATAATTACGGCAGATTCCAGATAATACAGGTAGCACTCACCGAGGGTAACGGCGACGATATAACCACCGATGAAGGCAAGAAGGCTAAAAAAGAGCAGGCGCAGGGCTATGTCGACCGCCTTATTGCAGGTGAAGATTACGAGACCGTTTATCACGATTATGAAGCTCAGGTAGAAAAGGAAAAGGCTGAAGCTGAGGCTGAAAGCAACGCTTCCGCTTCATCCGAAGCCGCTTCTTCCGCTACTTCTTCGGACGCTTCATCCGATACTTCGACAGATTCTTCGACCGACAGCACAACAACAAGCGGAAATGAGGAAGAGGAAGAAGAGGAGCACGACCACGAATTTTTGCTCAGCAAGACGGATACATCGCCAAGCGAGGAGTTTATTAAGTGGCTGTTCGAGCTTGGCAACGACAAGGGCGGAGTATACGAGGACAAATCCGTATACTATGCGGTAGTTCGCCGTGATATCAAGGAGCGTGAGGACTGGCTCACGGAGAATCACAGCAACGTGCTTCACGTTATGAAGGACGACGATTATGAAGCTATGCTTAATGAAATGGCAAAGGACTATACTCTCGATCTCAACAACGACGCACTTAACAGATACAAGCCCGAGAACTTAAAGGGTATAGCTTAAGAATAA
>CAMEKR010000132.1 GCA_945921515.1 uncultured Clostridia bacterium
ATTCCTCTTTTGTTATCACTTCTTCTATCATCAGATCGACTGCACGAGCTTTCTTCTTTAAAAGCAGTTCAATGCGCTTTTTAACTGTGTCGCTACTTTGTCGCTCGTCCGACAAAACTGCTCTTTTGCACACGCTGTCAATTATCCTTTGCCTGTTGCAGACTACCGAAGTGATTTTTTCAATAACAGCGTTAATAGCTTTGACATTAAGCGTTTCGTTATTACAGCCGTTTCCTTTTATCCTGCCTGCACATCGCAATGCGTGATATTCTTCTCCGTTTTTAAGACGCTTTACACGAGATACCATAACACAGCCGCATATACCGCAGAATACTTTGCCGCTGTATGAATATCTGTCGCTGTGCCTTGTGCTGTCCTTAGGACTTCGCCTCAAAAGCTCCTGCTGTGTCTTCTCCCAGAGCGCCCTGTCTATTATCGGCTCGTGGTGCATTACAGCGGTTATTTTTTCTCCGTTCTTATTCACCTTTCTCTTATGAGTAAGGTGGTCGGCGGTGTAGGTCTTTTTCTGTACCAAATCCCCTGCATACTTTTCATTTTTCAGCATACGCCTTATATATGCCGCACTCCATCTTCCGCCGTTCTTAGTCGGTACTCCGTCACGCTGAAGCTCCGCCGCTATTGTATCCGCACCCTTGCAAAGTATAGCGTACTGAGTAAATATTCTCCTTACAATATCTGCCTCGGCCTCGTTTATGCTCAGCCTGCCTTTGTTGACATTGTAGCCCATAAGCTCTCTGCCGAATACTACGCCCTGCTCCATTCTGCGCTTTTGCCCCCATCTGACTCTCTCGGAAATTTTTCTGCTCTCCTCCTGCGCAATCGTTGCCATTATAGACAGCCTCAGTTCTCCGTCGCTGTCTCTCGTGTCGATGTTATCCGTGATAAATACAACGCCTACGCCGCAGTCTCTTAGCATACGGGTAATGCTTAGCGTATCGACCGTATTTCTTGCAAAACGGCTTACCTCTTTGGTCAGTATCAGGTCTATTTTCCCTTCCTTCGCCGCCTTTATCATTTCATTGAAGCCTTTTCTGTGCCTTGTTGTTGTGCCGCTTGCACCCTCGTCATAATAGATACCCGCAAGTTCCATATCTTCTCTTTTGTTTATGTATTCAAGAAAAAACATCCGCTGTGAAGAAAGAGACGACGCCTGCTCTGCGCTGTCGGTAGACACCCTGCAATATGCCGCAGTTCTCAGTTTCACTTCTTTGCCCATTGTTCCCCGTCCTTTGTCGGTGCGCCGATTTTACCTTTATCGTACAACAGTCGAAGCAGAAGATTTATGAACAGTTCTTCTATTTGGCGACGCTCCTTATCGGTCAATTCCATAAAAAACACCTCCGGCACACTTTATGACGCAGACGGCTGTACATATTCCGAATAGCTTCATACCTTTATGGTAAACGACAGCACTTAACGCTTTTGCCAATTACACTATATGTTGTATCCAAAGAATGTAAAAATACATTTTTCCACAAAACACAGCCATAATTCGAGCCGCTGTTGTGCAATTCAATGAATTTTCTATTTTATACGACATTTCTTCGTTTTTTTCTTGCAAAACTAATTAAACAACATTATAATTAATGTATAAACGCTTTAAGCCAAGCTCATTTCGTCTATTTGTACGAACTTAATCGCAAGAATTTGTATAAATCGACAAAAACAATGAGCAGGCATTAATTGTTACATAGATTTTACCGTTTTTGGTTTTATATATTACTGCGGTGATTTTTCACCGTATCAGAATAAGGGATAATATGCATTATAAATATACAGATGTTTCTTTAAAGAAACGATTTTTGATATTATGTATTCCGCTTGCCGCCACAATTATCTGCACTGCCTGCAATAACGCTTATGCGGCAGCATTTTCAAGCAATAATCAAGACAGCGGAATTGTTTACTCTCAGCCTTCGGAATCAAGCGATACAGTTTCTGAAGAATCCGCCGCTATCGGTGCTTCTACCGATATAAGCGAGCCTGAAATTATCGTTTCCGAACCGGACTATACAATAACCGACGAGATGTACGAATATTTTGACGAGTTTGCTCTTGTCGGAGACAGCGTATGCTCGGGCTTTGCAAGTGCAGGCTACTTCTCCCAGAAAAACAATCTTGCCCGACCGAGCATAGCGGCATGGAATATACATCAGTTCTTGATAACCTCAGACGATCTTAGCACAGATGTGCTTGTACATCTGTACAACAAGCAGCCCAAATATGTTTTGTTCTCAATGGGACTTAACGACGTCAACCTTACCACCAAGAACCAGTTCGTACATAATTACATCCAACTGCTGTATCAATGCAGGCAGGCAAGTCCCAACAGCGAGTTCATCATTATGGCGGTTACTCCCGTCCGCAGTAAATTCTGCAAGAATGAGAAGATAGACGAATACAATCAGGCTCTCGCAGACGCATTTGAAGAGATTGGCAACAAGCATTATCACTTCGTAAACCCTACCGACCTTCTTAAAGGCAATGACAATAAGCTTAAAGAAGAATATGCGTTTGAAGACGGCACGCACCTTGAGATGAGCGGAATGCGTGTCTGCCTGTGGTATATGTATCAGCAAGGAATAGAATACAGCTTTACAAAAGACGAGCTAAAAACTCCACAATGTCCCGATATCTCAGACTACGAGTACTTATATTGATAGAAACACGGAATTTGCAAAAATCTGCAAATTCCGTCTTTTTTATTGATTTTGCCTATTTACTTTTCTTTGGCTTTATGGTACTATAGTAAAGCAATAAACAAAGGAGCGTATAAGCTCCGCATATAAGAAAGGAAAAATAAATGAAAAAGCTGAATTTAAAAGCAGTTGCAGCTGCTATGGCGGCAGTACTCACTCTCGGTGTTGCAGGCTGTTCATCACAGTCTACATCATCTACTGCAACTTCGGACAACAGCTCAGCAGTAAGTGCTGAGGATCAGTCTCTTAAGAAGGTAAAGGACGCAGGCAAGCTGATACTCGGTCTTGACGCTACCTTCAAGCCTATGGGCTATACCGATGAAAACAACGAAATCGTCGGCTTTGATATCGATGTCGCTGAGGAAGTATGCAAAAGACTCGGCGTTGAGCTTGTAAAGCAGCCTATCAACTGGGATACTCTCACAACCGACCTTAATGTCGGCAAGTGCGACTGTGTATGGAACGGTCTTAGCATCAACGAGGAGCGTCAGGAAAAGATGAACCTCTCTGAACCTTATATGAAAAACGCTATGGTTTTCGTAGTTAAGGGCGACTCTACGGTAGAAAAGATGGCTGACCTCAAGGGCAAGAAGATTTCTGTTCAGAACGGTTCTTCTGCACAGACAATTCTTGAGTCCTGCGAGATTAAGGACGATATCACAATAAGTCCCATCGCTACTAACGTAGAAGCTTTACAGCAGCTTGAGCTTGGCGTTGTTGACGCTGTTTTCCTGGATGAAGTGGTAGCCGACTATGAGATAAAGAACTCCGGCAAGAACTACAAGAAGCTCGCTGAAGGTCTTGAAGAAGAAGAGTACGCTATCGCATTCAGAAAAGACGATCAGGCTCTGCGTGACGCTGTTCAGAAGACGCTCAGCGAAATGAAGGCTGACGGCAAGCTTGCTGAAATCTCAACAAAGTGGTTCGGCAGCGATATTACAATCGTTAAGTAATTTAACAAGCTAAAACTTTATTGCCCGTTTTGCTTTGCATGACGGGCATTATTTTTTCGCTTGACAAATACCCGTATGGGGTATATAATAAAGCCGTAGAAAAACTTACGGAGGTGATTATCATAGAACAAACAAAATCCTGCCCCTGCTGTGAAAAGAAGACTATTCGTGAGCAAAAGCATAAAAAGGCACTTCTAAACCGCCTTAGGCGCATTGAAGGTCAGGTACGGGGAATCGAGGCAATGATCGAGCATGACGCTTATTGCAACGACATCCTGATACAGTCTGCGGCAGTCAACGCCGCTATGAATTCTTTTAATAAAGAGCTGCTGGCAAGCCACATAAGAGGCTGTGTTGCAAACGATATAAGACAGGGCAACGATGAAGTAATAGACGAGCTTGTTGCCACTCTGCAAAGGCTGATGAAATAGCAAGATAAGGGTATAATAGAAAGACAGAGCTTTTAGAAAAGAGGAACAACTATGCTTGAATTTAACATTACCGGGATGAGCTGTGCCGCCTGCAGTTCGCACATAGAAAAAGCCGTTAATAAGGTACCCGGCGTTACATCCTGCACGGTAAGTCTGCTGACAAATTCTATGATAGCTTACGGCAATGCGTCGGCAGACGACATCATAGCCGCCGTTGATAAAGCCGGCTACGGTGCAAAATTAAAAGGCGCAAGGACGGATAACAAGACGGATATACTGACCGACACCGAAACGCCTAAGCTGCGCAGACGGCTTATCTCTTCACTTGTTTTTCTTGCGGTGCTGATGTATTTTTCTATGGGGCATATGATGGGACTGCCGCTTCCGCCGTGGTTTAGCGAAAATCATATTGCAATGGGGCTTGTTCAGCTTATCTTAAGCGGAATAATTATAGTAATAAACCGCAATTTCTTTATAAGCGGTGCAAAAGGTCTTATCAACCGTTCTCCCAATATGGACACGCTGGTTGCGCTCGGTGCAGGCGCCGCATTTATCTGGAGCATATATGCGCTGTTTATGATGACGGACGCACAGTTCCACAGCGACGCTAATGCCGTAATGATGTATATGGACGAGCTTTATTTTGAGTCTGCGGGAACGATACTGACCCTTATCACGGTCGGAAAAACGCTTGAAGCCCGTTCAAAAGGCAAAACTACAGACGCACTTAAAGGGCTTATTGACCTCGCTCCGAAAACTGCAAATGTGATAAGAGACGGCATAGAACAGACAATACCTGCCGAAGAGCTCAGAAAAGGCGATATATTCGTTGTCCGCCCCGGAGAGAGCATTCCTGCCGACGCTGTTGTCATAAAAGGTGAAAGCGCGGTCAACGAATCTGCTCTGACAGGCGAAAGCATACCGGTAGATAAGGCGGTAGGAGACAGCGTTTCTGCGGCAACGATAAACAGCACGGGATTTCTTACCTGTGAGGCGACTCGTGTAGGAGAAGATACCGTTCTGTCGCAGATTATAAAAACCGTTACCGATGCCGCCTCTACAAAAGCTCCTATCGCAAAGGTTGCTGACAAAGTTTCTGCCGTATTTGTACCGGCAGTAATCG
>CAMEKR010000133.1 GCA_945921515.1 uncultured Clostridia bacterium
AGTCCCCTCGTTTTTCGAGGGGACTCAAAACCGTAAAATGAAGGAAATTTTCAAAAAAGTCTTTTCATACGCCGCATTTTGTGGTATTATTAATATATATGCTTATATGAGGTGAACAGATGAACGCACAGGATCTACCGGCTTTGATAAAACAGGCACAGCAAGGCGACACAGACAGCTTTATACAGCTTTACACCGCCGTATACCGCCCTGTATATAAAATAGCGAGAATGGCAATGAAAAACGAGGACGCCGCTGTTGAAGCGGTTCGGCTTGCCGTTCTGGACAGCTATGCTTCTCTGTCTTCCGCAAAGATAACTACCGCTTCACAGTTCATCGAATGGTTTGTAAAGATTCTTTGCACGAAGATAAGACACCTTAACAAGACCTCCGATATCATTAAAAATGAGGACGGAGAAGATATACCCATAAGAAATGCGCTTAATCAACTGCCCGATATAGAGAGGCTCGTTTTCAGCGTTTGCTCTGTCTGCGGCTGCAGCGCAGAAAAGGCGGCAAAGCTTTGCGGTTATACCGAAGAGACTGTGGGAGTATGCCTCACAAATGCAGAGGTAACGCTTAAGGCACAGCTTCTTTCCGAGATGAATAACTAAGTGGAGGATAAATATGGAAAGTCTTGAACAAAAGATAAAAGAATATATATCCTCTGTAAATCTTCCATCAGGAATAAGCCCCGAAGAGATAAGGATTTTGCTTGAGGATAACGGCGAAATGACCGCAGGAGTATTTCTGCGTAAGCTCAAGGAACTTAAAATAAGCGGCTCGGATTTTCTTGAACTGCTCGGCAACTCAAAAATCGGCAATATGGAGTTCCGCAGGATTGAGGAGAATCCTCATCTTAAATTTGACGAGCTTTTGCAGATACTTGATAATTCCGTGCTGTCGAGCGAAGATTACCGTATGATAATAGCGGTCGCTACCCAGCGAAAAGAGCTGTCGGAACAGCGCAAAAGGCGTGAGGAAGAAACGCTCCGCCGTATGACCGAAGAACTGACGGGGAAAAAGAGCGTTCATACCGATGAAGAATCGGGAACAGATGACAAATCAAAGGAAAGCGCTCCTCTTCCCGCCCAAACACCGGATGTTACACCCGGCGAGAAGCCTGCGGCAGAAGAATCTGACGAGAAACAGCCGGATTTAAAAGCAAATGAAGCGGCTCAGGCATTAATAGAGCGTATGCAGAGCAGGATCGACAAAGAACTTAATGTCGAAACTGTAGAAAACAGCGTTGATTATACAGAAAGTAATGGCATTTTGTCGGACGAAGAAAATGCCGTTGACAGCGAAGCCGACAAAGAAATAACGCAGGAATTTGACATTCCTAAGCCGTCTGCCGATGAAGATAAAGAGAATGACGAAGACGATGATTATGTAAGCCCGATTCCCGAAGAAGAGCGGATAGGCAGTAGTGCGGAGGATATCGGCTCGGCTATCGGCGAGCTTATGGATGATGAAGATGAAGAAGCTCCCTGCAAACGCAGTAAGGCGTGCCTTGTCACAACATTTGTACTGGCAATTGTTCTTGTATGCGGAGGTTTAGCGCTAAATCTGCTCAGAGAGTACGGAATAATTCCTCAGCTGATATACGAACTGCCCGAAAAGCTCACTCAGGAGATAACGGATTACGCAACGCTTTTAAGCGAGGCGAAAGCGGCTGACGGAAAGCTCAGCTACACTCTCCCCGACAGCTTTGTTATCGGAGAGAATCTGCGCTTCGGCACAAAAAAAAGCGTCTGTACCGATACGCTTACAGCGGTTATCGAGGAAGATATTATATGCGGTGCAAAGATAAGCGAAGGAAAGCTTAGCGGTAATTTCAGCTTTGAAACAGGTCTTACGGATGTCGGAATAATTAGCTTCGGCGAATATTTCGCAATTATCGGAAAAGATGAACAGTCTACCGTACTGCGAATATACGATGAGGAAGGTTTTACAGGCGGAAAAGCAGTCGAAGAATATATACTTTCGGGAGAATTTGTCGATTGTTATACTAAAGGAAATATAATTTATCTGCTCACTTCCGACAGCTTTGATACGGCAAAGGCAAACGAGAGCGAGCCGTCAACCTTCGTTCCTTCTTATACAGTCGGAGGAACAAAAACAACCGTACCCTTTGACAGAATATTCATAATGGACAAGGCAAACAAGCTTGAATACTTTACGGTAACGGCTGTTAATGCCGCCGAAAAGGGAAGTATCGCCGTAAGAAGTATGCTTGGCGGAGAAAATGCAGACGCGGCGTTGACCGAAAACGGCGCTTATGCCTCAGTAACGGCAAAGCTCGGAGATGAATATATATCGGCTGTTTCCTATATTGCCTTTGATGACGGACTCACCGCTCACGGTAATACTTTTGACGGTGCGATTAATCCCACGCTTATAAGAGCGGCAAATGGCAAGGCGGTATTTGTTGCGGCTGATTATTCCGGCGCAACGGAAAAGAACGCAGTACTCGCTTACAACACCGATTTAAGCGAGCCGTCAATACTTGCAGGCTTTGCACAGGGTGAAAAAATAGCTTCTGCCACGGTAAACGGTAAGATACTATCGCTTACTACAGCAGATGACAAGCCCTCACAGTACAATATTGATATGAACACCATGTCACAGGCAGAAGCGCCCGAAAAGACAAACAGCGTGATAATAAATGATAACTGTACGGTGCAGGTAACAATTACCGCAGACAAGGACGGCAACAGAACAGGAATAAAGCTTGAAATCGGCGGCGATGAAAAGGTTGAAAAGCTGATAACCGCCGAGAGCAACACGCCCGGCGACTGGAACAGCTACCTTTCAAGCCCTGCGTGCGATGATATCGGTAAGCTCGCTTTCGCTGAAGTCGGAACAAAGATAATACTCGGACTTCCGCTTTCATATTTTGACGGCGTATCACAGGTAAGTATGTTCAGGTTCTTTGCTTATGAGAACGGAAAGCTGCGTGATCTTGGCAAGCTGTCGCTGTATGATGAAAAGATAGACTCGCTTGAATGCAGGATAGTCGGCGGTGAAAAGCCGTATATAATCACGATGTGGGATAAGCGTATCATAACTGCAAGCACCGAAAAGATAAAGGTAATATCGGATTCCAAATTAAAGGTGATCGAGAAAAAAGAGGAAGATACAAGCGCTTCTTCGGACAAGACGAGCAGTACCGAAAGTAAGGGTGAAGCCGATGCATGAAAAGCTTACCGAAGCGGCGATAAGATATGACTCGGGCGATCCTAAAAGGATACAGCATTTCATCAAGGTGTATTCCTTCGCCATGCTTATCGGAAAGGAAGAATTGCTTTCCGATACAGAAATGAAAACGCTCGGTGCGGCGGCGATACTGCACGATATAGGAATACATGAGGGCGAAAGGCTGTACGGCAGAAACGACGGTGCAATCCAACAACAGCTGGGCCCCGATATAGCGCAGAAAATAATGAGCGAAACGGGCGGCTATGATGACGTGTGCGAGAGAGTGAAATATCTTATCGCACACCACCATACTTACGGCTTATCGGAAGGTGCAGACCTGCAGATACTAATAGAGGCGGATTTTATAGTAAATCTATATGAAGACAACGCCTCCGCCGACGCCGTAAAGAACGCATACGACAGAGTATTTGCAACAGAAAGCGGCAAAAAATTGCTCGCAGATATTTTCGGTATCAGAAAGGAATAAAAACGCACTTGCATTTTTTATAAATGTGTGCTATACTCTATCTAACCGAATAACAGAAAACACGGTACGAAAGGCAGTATCGATGATACGCCCTGTAGGTAATAGGGAATCCGGTGAGAATCCGGAGCAACCGTCATTACTGTGTATGAGCAAGCTCATAAGTCAGAATACCCCCGTGCTTTCCGGCGTTGTCTCTTGGACGAGGAAGAAGTACAGCCGATCTTCAGCAATGGCTGTACTTGTATGTTTTTGCATATAAAGGTATGGCTTTGGTTTGCTGTGTAAAAAGATCAGTTGTGCTTTCACGCTTAATGCGTGAAGGCATTTTTTGTTGCATTTTAAGGTGGTGTTAATATGTCTGCTGATGAAAAGTATGAAAAGGCGGTAGCCTTGCTTTGCGATAAGTATAACGAGCTTGGCGCTTTGCCAAAGCGGTCGGACTTTTCGCCCGATGAGGTATGCTTTATCAAGCAGAAGCTCGGTCCCTGGACAAGAGCGCTTGAAGCGGCTGGACTCAAAGAGCCTCCGAAAATCACGGCTAAAGAAAAAAGCAGACTTAAGCGTGAACGCTCACATCGCAGAAGAAAAGCGGCAAATCGCATTACAAACGGTTAAGCTATAAGCAATAACAGCAAAGGAAGGTAAGAAACTATGAAGACTATCAGGAATCTTGCGGCAAAAGCGGCGGCGCTGTTGTCGGCATTTTCGCTGACGATGATCTCCGTACCGCAGGTGAGCTTTACGGCATATGCCGAACAATCGGCGAGCGTCAGGGTAATTGTTGAGAACACAACATTTACAGAAGCAATTGATTCAGTAGAGCCTGTCTGGACGGGAACGAAAATCGACACATGGGTTGAGCTTGATGAAAGCGATGACGCTATGAGCTGTATCAAAAAGGCTATTGAGAGCGAAGGCCTTACTCAGACGGGCGCTGAATACGGTTACATAACCGAGATAGCAGGGCTGTCTGCATACGACGGAGGATATATGAGCGGCTGGATGGGTACGCTCAACGACTGGTTTACCGATGAAGCGTTTACGGCATATACAGTAGCAAACGGCAAGCTTGCCGACGGCGATGAGCTTCGTATGCAGTATACTCTTGACTGGGGAGCAGATCTCGGTTATGACTGGAGCGGTACGGATACTTCGCTTAAAGCGATAGAATGTACAGAGGGAACTCTCTCTCCCGATTTTTCAAAGAGCGTTTATGAATATACGCTTACAGTACCGTTCGGGACAGAATCTATAAACTTCCGCCCAACAGCGCTTAATAAGAACTTTAAGGTGATAAGCACCATAGGCGAAAAAACGCTGAAGCTGACACGCCCCACAGAGATAAGCGATAATGATGTAATAACAGTAACTGT
>CAMEKR010000134.1 GCA_945921515.1 uncultured Clostridia bacterium
GGAGGATGCGGCTGCTAATTGTAAACCAAAGGGAGCCTCGGAAACGGGGCTCCCTCAGACTGTCGATAAACCCACGCACCGCAAAAATGCAAGGTCTATTTTAGCTTTCGGCAAAATCTTTTAGTTTCATTATGCAAAAGTTTTGTAGAGCCGATATTGGCTCTACAAAAGCATTTTTGCTTACTTTGTCAAAAGCCTCCTACCGTACCTTTGTACGCCGACGGAGGCTTTTTCCTTGTCTGCGTGTGTTTCTCGAAGTCTGACAGCTTGTCAAAAAATACTTTTTCGACAAGCTGAGGGAGCCTCGGAAACGGGGCTCCCTGTTTTTGTGCAAATCAACCAATGATACCATTCTTCTCTTGTGCAGAATTATCTAAATATAATATGGAAAAAAACGCAGATAATGAGTATAATTTAAGAATAAAGACAGAATTAGCCGAACAAAAGGAGAATCATAATTGAAAAGAGAAGATTTAAGAAATATTGCGATTATTGCCCATGTCGATCATGGTAAAACCACTCTTGTTGACGAAATGCTTAAACAAGGCGGCGTATTCCGTGAAAATCAGGAAGTAGCAGATCGTGTAATGGACAGCAATGCCCTTGAGCGTGAACGAGGCATTACTATACTTGCAAAAAATGCCGCTGCTCATTATCAGGGTGTAAAAATCAATATCGTAGACACTCCCGGACACGCTGATTTTTCCGGCGAGGTTGAACGCATTCTTAAGATGGTAAACGGCGTTTTACTGCTCGTTGACAGTTTTGAAGGTACTATGCCGCAGACAAGATTCGTACTCCAGAAAGCGCTCGACTTAGGTCTTAAAGTTATCGTAGTTGTCAATAAGACTGACCGTCCCGACGCAAGAAACAAAGAAGTTGTTGATGAAGTTCTTGAGCTTCTGCTTGACCTTGACGCATCAGACGAACAGCTTGACAGTCCTGTAATTTTTTGTTCAGGCAGAAACGGCGTTGCTTCTTACTCACCCGAAGTTATGGGAGAAGACTTCAGGCCTTTGTTTGATAAGATTCTTGACCATATTCCCTGCCCCGAGGGTGACCCCGACGGTGATTTACAGCTGCTGGTATCCTCAATAGACTATAACGACTATGTAGGAAGGATAGCAGTAGGAAGAATAGAAAGAGGCACAATTAAGCAGAATCAGGAAGTTACAGTATGTGACTATAACAGCTCGGAAAAGCCTTTCAAATCAAAAGTTGTCAGCCTTTACACTTTTGAAGGTATGGAAAAAGTTCCGGTGACCGAAGCATCTATAGGTGATATCGTATGCATATCCGGTATTGAAGGAATAACAATCGGACAAACTATATGTGCAGTAAATAATCCCGAGCCGCTTCCCTTTGTAAAAATCAGCGAACCTACCGTTGAAATGACTTTCTCGGTTAATGACAGCCCGTTTGCAGGCAAAGAGGGTAAGTTTGTAACATCCCGCCAGATAAGAGAGCGTCTTCACAAGGAGCTTCTGAAGGATGTATCATTAAGAGTGACAGACAGCGAAAACTCAGACGCATTTAATGTTGCCGGCAGAGGCGAAATGCACTTATCCATTCTCATTGAAACAATGCGCCGTGAAGGATATGAGCTTTCTGTAAGTACACCCAGAGTCCTGTTCAAAGAGATAGACGGAGTAAAATGTGAACCTATAGAACGCCTTCTTATAGATGTTCCCGACAACTGTGTAGGCTCGGTTATGGAAAAAATGGGCGTCAGAAAAGCTGAGCTTGTCCATATGCAGCCTGTTGGTAGCAGAACAAGAATTGAATTTCTTATCCCCTCAAGAGGCCTTTTCGGTTACAGAAGTGAATTTATGACCGATACAAAGGGCGAAGGCGTACTGAATACAGTATTTGACAGCTATCGTCCTTATATGGGTGAAATACCCACAAGAACCGTTGGCTCGCTTGTAGCATTCGAATCGGGTACGGCTATGGCCTACGGTCTGTTCAATGCTCAGGAAAGAGGCACTCTATTTATCGACGCAGGCGTTCCGGTATACGAAGGAATGGTGGTAGGAGTATCACCCAAAGCAGGCGATATTAATGTCAATGTATGCAAGAAGAAACATCTTACAAATACAAGAGCAAGCGGAAGCGACGACGCACTCAGACTTATCCCCTATAAGAGAATGAGCCTTGAAGAAAGCCTTGAGTTTATTAATGACGATGAACTTGTAGAAGTAACTCCCAAGAACATCCGTATCAGAAAAAAAATTCTCAATAATGAGCTTCGTGCTAAAGATGAAGCAAAGAGAAGAAAGCAAGGCTAATTGCTACAGCAATGTGCAGAAACCCTAACGAGATATAAAGCTAACAGGCTTTGAAGCAACACATACTTCAAAGCCTGTTTCTGTATTCAATTGTTACGGTAACATATTAAATGCGTTATGCGCTCTTCGCATATTTTGCAGAATCTCCATTCTGCTCTCAGGCATTAGTTACCTTTGATATATCTTTATTGGATCAGTACATTGGACTATACCTCAGTAATTTATTCTTTTTGCATCAATGAATGACGCTGTGCTGAAAAGTCAATGTATATTACCATAAGAAACACATCCTTAAGAGTTATTGATTTTATATCTCTTTGAATGATGCTCTTTACATTACGATCACCTTACCGGATCAATTCCTCAAAGTCATTTACTTATATTTAAACGCATTTGCGGTAGATTACAGCCAAAGCTGTCATAATGTTTTTATCCGTTTTGCTTGCTTGAAAGGTCAGATACCTTATCTCGTGCGTGTCGTAGAGTACCGTTAGAGTATTATCGTACGAGCCTACGCTGTAATTAATACGCAAGCCTCAACGGACTGCTGTGATTCAGAAGATTCATAACCCATTGGACTCGCCTCCTATCCGACCGGATTTACATACGCTTCCGACTCGTATGTATATTTGAATAAAACTATCTTTATTAAGCTTAAGAGAAAGTACCAAGATGTTTTATTCTGTCTGGGGAACTTTTCTTTTTCCTTGTCTATATGATATCACATATTTCCGCTTATGTCAACAGGTTATCAAAATAAATATGCACAAATTAACCAATAGGCATTTGTAGAAATGTGACATCATTACACAATTTACACAATTAGACCGATTAAATCTCAGATTAATAACTTAACTCAATCACAATTTGACAATATTTTGCTATTGGTATAACAACGAGCTGAAATCATAAAATAACTCTTGACAATCGGTTATGTTTCGTGTAGAATTATAATAAAGAAACGAGAAGTCCTTGTTAGAGAAAGGAATAACGATATGTCCGAAAATGAAAAAATTTTAAATGAAGAAGAATACACTCCCGAACTGATTGAACTTGAAGACGAGGACGGAAATACTGTCAACTTTGAGATAATCGACGGCATGGAGTTTGAGGGTTCAAACTATTTCGCACTCATTCCCTACACAGAAGATGAAGATGCAGAAACCGAAGATGATGAGTTTGTAATTCTTAAGGAGACCGAGAAGGATGGCGAGTCTTATCTTGCTACCATTGACAGCGATGAAGAATACGATCGCATTGGAAAGGCTTTTCTTGAAAGATTCTCGATGATCTTCGATGGTGAAGAGGAAGAATAATCTGTTTATTCACTGCCTTGTTCGCTTCAGTATGATTGTATATGATCCAACACTCTTTAATAGGGATTTCTTTCCGGATGCGGATTGCAGACCTCCCGCCCTGCGGACGAAGGGAGCGTGAAACACTCGGGGGAAAGTTACCCACCGTGCTTTATGTGCGGGTTTTATCTATCATACCACGGCAAGGTGGTCCTAATAATAACAGCCGTATTGCTTAATTGCGATACGGCTTTTCATTTTGCATAATCCGATTGTTTTTTCAAATGATAGAATTATGAAGAAATATCTTAATATGTTATTTGGAGCAGCAGTCGGTTTTTTAAACGGTCTGTTCGGCTCAGGAGGAGGAACCGTAGCTGTTCCCTGTCTTGAAAAAAACGGTGTTGAGCCGAAAAAAGCTCACGCCGCATCGGTTGCGCTCATTTTTGTTTTGAGTATTGTTACAGCTGTTGTCTATTTTATCAACGGAAAGCTTGATTTTGACGGTGCCTTACAGTACATTCCATACGGTCTCATAGGCGCTGTTATTGGTGCGCTTCTGCTCAGAAAAATTCCCGATAAACTGATAAGGAAGATATTCGGTGTTCTTATTATTGCAAGTGCGATAAGGATGTTTATATGAATATACTGGTAGGACTTCTCAGTGGCGCCGCCGCTTCAATGGGACTCGGCGGAGGATTTATTCTCCTCGTTTATCTGTCAATTTTCACTTCAACTCCGCAGGATATAGCTCAAGGAATAAATCTGCTTTTCTTTTTGCCTGTCGCACTGTTGTCGCTTTGCATTCATATAAAAAATAAACTTATAGATATAAAACTTGTCGGAAAATATCTGATTGCAGGACTTCCCTGCGCTGTCCTTGGCAGTTTTGCAGCTTCTGCAATAGATGTCACTTTATTAAGAAAGCTTTTTGCTGTATTTCTGCTTTTTATAGGAATAAGCCAGTTATTTTATAAGCAAAAAGAATCAGACGATAACTAAAAAGAATATTTCAAACCCCTTGTTTATCATCGGATAATCGAGGGGTTATTATATCTAAATGTTATTTTCTATCCACTTCAGTGTGTTGAACCAATTTTAAAAGTAAACTCTTCCTGAGCAGAGTCAGGATCTTAAAGATCAATTTTAAGCGTACAATAATCGCCGCATTCGGCAAGCTTGTCAAATGCCCACCACACCTCTCCCCTGCCCTTAAGCGAAATGTCAGCTGACAGAATTATGTAATATATAAGCGCATTTCTTAACGGTTTTATCATACAGTCTCTGATCGCGTTTTCATATACGCAATGTATAGAAATGCGGCGGTATCAAAATGATACCGCCGCTGAGCTATTTTAT
>CAMEKR010000135.1 GCA_945921515.1 uncultured Clostridia bacterium
TCTTGTTGTACAAACTTATATTTTTTCTGTCCAGTTTTTGTTGACTAGTGCAAGTTCTATAACCCCATCCCCAAACCCCTTCCCCTCGGGAAGGGGTTTATTATCGGGGGCTGCCGCCCCTGCGACCTTGCTTGGGGCTTCGCCCCAAACCCCATTTTTATAAAATAATAGGTTTATCTACAGTTTGGAACGGACATTTAGAGTGTCCGTTCTTTTTTTTATTGTCCTTGCATAGATTTACTGTAGAAAGACAAGCCGAAAGGAAGATCAAAAATGATTGAAAGTAAAGCAACGGACTATGATACGGCAATTGGGAGCGTAGCGAGGATATTTCCTCAGCTTGCTCTGCAGCCGCTTAAAGTAAAGCAAACCGCCGAGGAGATTAGGATAAAGGCAGGCGCACCCATCATTATCAGGAGCGGAAGCGAGAACAGTATCCTCCAGACTAACGCATCACAAAACCAGATAGAAGAGTGCATTGCGGCATTCTGCCGTAATTCCGTACATGCCTATGAAAAAGATATTGCAAGCGGTTTTATCACTCTTAAAGGCGGCCATAGGGCAGGTATATGCGGAACAGCCGTATACAGCGGCGGCAGTATCCGTAATATTAAGAATATAAGCTCGGTGAATATCCGTATAGCACGACAGCATACAGGTACTGCAGACGCTCTTATTAGCCTATTTGAAGGACAGCACGCTTCTCACGGACTTCTCATTGCCGGAAAGCCGCTCAGCGGAAAAACTACCGTTCTGCGTGATTTATGCAGACAATTGGGCGGTAGATACCGCATTTCGCTTATTGATGAAAGAGATGAGATAGCCGCCGTGTATGACGGCGTTCCTACTCTTGATGTAGGGCTTATGACAGATGTATTCAGCGGATATCAAAAGGATGACGGTATATTAAGGGCATTAAGGTCAATGTCACCCGACTATGTTTTTATGGACGAGCTTGGAGCAGACTCACAGAGGATAATTCAGCTTGCAAACTGCGGCGTCGGACTTGTTATGACAGCCCACGCCGACAGTATCGATAAGCTGTGCGAAAACAGGCAGATACGCTTACTTTGCGATTGCGGCGCTGTAGAGCATATTGCTTTTATTAATAATCACAGAATAACCGCAGTAACTTCTGTTGAGGCTGTCTGCCGAAAATATGCGGAGTGCTGTGTATGACGGGTTTTATCGGTTTTGCGCTTGCGGCGCTGACAGGGGGATGTACGGGCGCATTCTTTTCAAGAAGGCTGGGCGAGCGTTGCGAGATACTTAACTGCTATATCGCCTTTATGCAAAGTATGACCGCTTATATAAGATATAACGGCTATCGCTTGTCCGAGATACTGAGGAAAGAGCAAGATACCTGCGGTTTTATCATATCCGACAAGCTTATTAATATAGCTGAAAGTGGAAGCGATATAAGGCAGGAGTGGAACTGCTGTGTTGATAAAAACAGCAGTCTCAGAGTGCAGGACAGGCAGGTGCTGTATCATCTTGGCGAGGTATTGGGAAAGAGCGATACTGAGGGCGAGATAGCGTCTTTGAGTGCGGCTGAAAGCAGACTGCGGCAATGTCTGCAAAGCGCAGAGGAAGAAAGAAGCAACAAAGGCAGATTATACTGTACAGTCGGGATTATGCTCGGTGCGGCTGTAGGTATAATTCTGATATAGAAACGGCGGTGGAGCATGAATGTTGATTTTATTTTCAAGATAGCGGCTATAGGCATTGTTGTTGCCGTTCTCAATCAACTGCTTCAGCGGTCGGGGAGAGAAGAGCAGGCGATGATGACTACGATAGCCGGACTTATCGTGGTGCTTATGATGATAGTGACCGAGATAAGCAACCTGTTTGATACCATAAAGAGTATCTTCAATCTGTGAGGCACTCAAAATGAACATCATAGCTTTTGTAGGAGCAGGGATTATAGGAACGGTGCTGTCCGTCGTTTTAAAGCAGTACAAGCCTGAGTTCAGTATGTACATAACGCTTATAACCGGGATGCTTATGCTCGGTGCGGCTGTAAGTGCGGTAAAGCCTGCGCTTGATATGATATCTTCATATATGGAGATTGCCGATCCCGACAGCGTATATGCCGAGATACTCATAAAGACGCTTGCAGTATGCTATCTTACTCAGATGGCAGGAGAAAGCTGCAGTGACGCAGGAGAGACTTCAATTGCCGCAAAGATAGCACTTGCAGGCAAGATAGCGGTGGTGCTTATAGCACTTCCGCTGTTTGAGAAGCTGATGGAAGTAATAAAACAGCTTTTGGTGTGAGGGATTATGAAAACTGCTGTAAGAATTATTATATCTCTGCTTGTAGTTGTGACGGTAGCTATTATACCGTACAGGGCGTATGCGCAGGACAGCTCAATACTTGACGGCTACATTCCGGCTGTTCCCGAGGAAATCGATAAAGAACTGTCCGGTATGGGGATCACTCCCGAAAAGGTCGATACCGATTCTCTTACCGTAGACAAAGTAATAAAAAACATAACCGATATGCTTAAAAACAGCATCAGCAGTCCGCTTAAACTGCTTGTATCGCTGTTGTCGGTCATAATGCTGTGCAGTATAGCCAATGTCTTTGCCGAAAGCGCAGGAGGCAATGTCGGCACAGTTTTCTCGGTGGTATCCGTGCTTGCGTGCAGTACGATAACCGTTACAGCCGCAAGCGACGCTCTTACCGCCGCATCTAAAACGCTTGAGTCGGGTAGTGTGTTTCTTGCGAGCTTTATCCCAGCCTTTGCAGGAATGGTAGCGGCAAACGGCCATGTAAGCTCCGCCGCTATGTTCAACAGCGTGGTTATGGGCGGCTCGCAGATATTTATGCAGCTTGCCTCAAAGGTGCTTATGCCCGTATCAATGAGCATAATGGGTATATCCTTAGCAGGCGGCGTGTGTCCAGACTTAAGACTCTGCTCGCTTGCGGAGGCTGTCAAGAAAACGGTGATATGGATACTGGGGCTTATTATAACCGTGTTTGTGGCATTGCTTGCAATGCAGAGTTTTGTCACTGTGCCGGCAGACAATGTGGGAATAAAAGCGGCAAGGTTTACCGTGTCAAACTCCGTTCCTTTTATAGGCAGTGCGGTATCCGATTCGCTGTCGGTCATGTACGGCGGAGTAGGGCTTATAAGAAACAACTTCGGTGTGTTCGGCATACTTGCAGGCGGTGCGCTGATTCTCCCTTCGATAATATCCGTGCTGTGCTATAAGCTGACATTTTCTCTTGCCGCATCAGCAAGCGAGCTGTTCGGCATAAATTCTCTCACGGGACTGCTAAGATGTGCGGAGGGTGTAAGCTCAATAATAGTAGCTATGCTTGTTTCGTTTCTGATGATGGCGGTAATATCAATTTCGATAATGATATTTATGGCAGGTGGTACGTTATGACTGAGATAAAAGAGGCGGCACTCGGGATATGTTTGCTTGCGGTGGCGGTGGGGTTGTTCCGAATGCTTATCCCCGACGGCAAATACAAAACGCAGATAACATTTCTTACGGCGTGTATCTTCTCGGTATGCGTGTTAAGCACGGTTACAAAGCTTGTACCTGTAATAGATACGGAAATAGCTGTCAGTACAGTGCCTGCGGTTGATTTCAGCGATAAGCTATCGGAGCAGGCGAGAATAACAGCGGCAAGGGGAGTAAGGGAGAAGGTAAAAGAGCTGCTCGCAAATAACGGTTACTCCTGCAGTAAAATTTATATCACAGCGAATATAGACGGTGCGTTTTGCATATCTATTACTGAGGTCGAGCTGTTATTTCCTAAAGACACACCCGATGAATATATGGAAAGAGCCGCCGCGCTTGTAGAGAGCAGAACGGGCGATATAACGGTGTGGTATGCAAAAGAAAGATAGGATATAATGAAAGAACTGCTGAAATCGGAAAAACTTCTGAAGATTGCCTTTATAGCCGGAATAGCTGTCATTGCGCTGATATTCGTTTCGGGAATAGTCGGCGAAGGGGCATCTTCATCGGCAACAGAAGAAGCTATGCTTGAACAGAGGATAGCCGATATGCTTCTTGCTATGGAGGATATAACCGAAAAACCGTATGTTACCGTAAAGCTGGGCAGCGACAAGCAGACTGTACTCGGTGTAACTGTAGTATGTACCGAGACATCAAGCAGCCGTATCAGAGAAAAGGTCATCAATGCGGTATCGACGGTGCTTGCCGTCTCCGCATCAAAAATATGCATTACTACATAAGCGAGGTACAGTTATGAAAAAACCGAGAATCAATCTCATACTTGGAAAAAAGCATCTTATTGTCGCAGGTCTTGCGCTTGTGCTTGCGGTAGGATTGTATGCTAACTTTGCCATAGGAAACAATGTCAAAGCAAAGAACACAGGCGAAAACTACGGTGATACTCGTCTTGTAAACGATTCGCTGTCAACAGACACAGGCAAAAAAGACGGCGATATAGTAGCCGCCGCAAACGCACAAACGGCAGAAAACTCTGCAGACGAGTATTTTGCAAAAGCTCGCATTGACCGTCAGGCGAGCAGAGAAGAGGCAAAGGAAACGCTGAAAAGTATTTACGGCGGCGGTGATATGACTAAGGATGAGCTTGCTGTGGTAGCTCAGGACGCCGAACAGCTTACCGATTTAATGGAAGCCGAAAACAAGATAGAAACCACACTCAAGGCGCAGGGCTTTGAGGATGTGCTGTGCTATCTCAGCGACAAGAGCGCAAACATAATAGTTAAGTCGCAAGGGCTTGACAACGCACAGGCAGCACAGATAAAGAGCGCCCTTCTCTCCGAAGTTGAAATAGCCAACGAAAATATAACCATCGTCGAAGTAAATTAAGCCGGCTGCGCCGGAGGCAGTTCCGCCTTTGGATAAGTAGTATCTTTGTGGAGATATCGAAACGGCGGGTTTTAACGGAAGATTAAGGGGAGCGAACTAAAAGTTTCGG
>CAMEKR010000136.1 GCA_945921515.1 uncultured Clostridia bacterium
TCCCGCCACCCAGGCGGCGAACCTGAATCCCATCGAGGCCCTGCGCCGGGACTGAGCTTCCGTGAAAAAACAAGGGACGGTTTTTCTCGTGTGCCGATAAGACAGTAATTTGTAGAAATTACGAAATCGGCATCTGTCAAACAGGATTGGACAACAAAACAGACGACATTCAACTACGGTTGGGTGTCGTCTGTCTTTGTGCGTTTAAGGGTTGAAAATCACTTATTTTCTGTTCTGTGAAGCATTGTTCAAAGACGGCATATCTGACTTCATTTATTCGTTTGATTTGGTCTGAAAGTGTGAAAATTGCTATTATTCAGCAAAGCGACTACACGAATTAAAGAAGCACAATCTGGTGAAAGATTTTCGTTCTGTAGCAAAGTTTTGTGCGAAAACCACAACAACCATGTTTTTGGCTGCCAAAACAAGCGAAAACATTCTTTCTTGCGTACTATTTGAGCATTTTTCTTGAACTAATTGTAACTTATTCTCAAAACCTCTTGACAAGAAAACTTGGAATCGCTATAATGTGTAATAGTACAATAAAACTTGGAATGGTGCTGAGTATGGATAACGAAAAGATATTAGAAGCCGCACGTAAAAACAAAAATAGAGGCAAAGAATTTGAACAAAAGGAATCTACCCGTAGTAGCCTTTTGGGTACTCTCGTTGCCTTGCTTGTTGGTATAAGCTTGTTTTTGCTGGAATATTTCATCAATAATTCTGTGAACATAGGATTTATTGCGGTTGGAATGACTGCTTCGGGGGTACAGTCGCTTTACGAGGGGCTTAAAGTTGGGAAACTTTATCTAACTGTAATCGGTGCAATTCAAACACTGATTGCTTTAATTGCTATTTTAGCATTTGTTGGGCAGGTGGTGTTACAGTGAATTCGCATCTTAAATTAAAAAACAAATTAAAAGAATATCGGCAAAATGCAGGACTTACGCAAACACAGCTCGCAGAAAAAGTTGGTTCTTCAAAAAATTCAATTAGCTCAATAGAAACTCGTCAATTCTGCCCGACGGCTTATCTTGCGGCATTACTGTGCGTTGCACTTGACTGCAAATTTGAAGATTTATTTTACTTCGAAGAGGATTAAAGATGTTATTTGCAAGCGATTTTAATGATAATCGTGTTCACATAGATGATACACACAGTAATCAAGAATACTATTGCCCTTACTGTGGTGCGCCTTTGGTTACTAAAAAGGGCGATATCCGTCAGCACCATTTTGCCCATAAACAAAGCCATATTTGCTCTGATACATGGGCTAATGGTGGTAGCCATGGTTATGATCTTTCACCATGGCACAATGAGTGGCAATCCCTCTTTCCAAAGGTGAACCAAGAGGTGAAATTGTGTTTAGGTGAAACAAAGCATCGTGCCGATGTCTTGGTGGATAGGACAGTTATTGAGTTTCAACATAGCATTATGTCGGTAAAGGCATTTGATGATAGAAATAACTTCTATTTCAATTTGGGTTATAAAGTGATATGGCTCTTTGACTTGTCCGATCTTTATTCAATTGGACAACTAACTTATAAACCTATAGATAACGGACTGGCTTTTACATGGAAGAATCCTAAGAAGGCTTTCAACAACTACGACATTCAAAGTGGTTGCATAGACCTTTTCTTCCAACTTGGCAGCAGCATTGTGCGTGTTACCGATGTTTCTCCTATGGGATTTGAATCGTTTTCCACGACAGCTCTTATGGAGAAGAATGATTTCTTGACCTATGTAGGATTGTGCGACGGAACTTGCTTGCCTCCATGCCGTGATGATTTGGAGCATAATCAACTATATCAGCAATTCAAGAAACAGTATCATATTAGCCTAAACAAGCAGCAAGAGCGAGCTCTGCAGGCTGTAGAAGGTTCTAATCTTTTATTGGCGGTACCAGGATCCGGAAAAACCACTGTCCTCGTTGCGCGATTGGGCTATATGGTTCTTAATAAGAATATCGCTCCGGAGAGCATCCTTGCAATCACCTACAATAATTCGGCTGCAAATGAGATGAGAGAACGCTTTAGCTCTTTGTTTGGAAGGAGCATTGGTAGGCGAATTGATTTTAGGACAATTAACAGTTTGTCGCTATTGATTTATACTGATTATTGCCGCAAAACACACCAGCGCAGCAAAACACTTATTGAAGAGCGAGAAAGGAAAAAGTTAATCCGAAAGATATTTAAGGAGTACTACCATGAATATGCTTCCGAAAACAATTTGCAAGAACTATCTTCTGCAATTGTATATATCAAAAACATGATGCTTGCAGGAAAGCAGATTCTTGACATTGAAGCAGATTATCCCCACTTGAATGATATGTATAACGCTTATCAATCCGCACTGGACAAGCAGAATCAAATGGACTTCGATGACCAAATGATATTTGCTCTCAAGATATTGCGTGAGGATGGTGACGCTCTGCATTCATTGCAACAACGATATAAATATATCTGCGTGGATGAAGCGCAGGATACATCCAGAATCCAACACGAAATCATTCGCTTATTAGCCTGTGGCAATAATCTATTTATGGTCGGCGACGAGGATCAAAGTATATATGGTTTCCGTGCCGCTTATCCCAAAGCTCTGCTAAACTTCAGATACGATTATCTCAACCCCTATATTCTGCGTATGGAGCGCAATTATCGTTCGACCAATCAAATTGTGGAGAAGGCTCAAACGTTTATTTCTCAGAATAAAGGTCGATATGAGAAAAACATGACAGCAGAGCGAGGTGATGGCGAAGACGTTTCTCTTTTAAGCGTTGCTTCGAGAGAGGCACAATATATGTATTTGCTTGATGTTGCGAAAACAGCAAAAACAGAAACAGCATTTTTGTATCGCGATAACGAAAGTGCCATAGTTCTTGTGGATTTGTTTCTAAGGAACAATGTACAGTTCAAACTCCGCAAGCCGGAAATGAATTTCTTTGAAGTTCACATCGTTAAAGATATTGTTGCCTTTCTTTCTCTTGCGATAAATAATCATGATGCTCGTCAGCTTGATCAAATATGCAACAAAGGTATTTTGTATCTTAAAGAAAAACAGCGTTATTGGGCTATTCAAAATTGTCATAAGAAGCACATATCCGTTTTTGATGCAATTGATGAACAGATGCAATATGTCGATCCTCGCTATCGCAACCGATCTTCTCAGTTTCGCAATATAATAACTAAAGTATCTAAAGCGAGTCCTGTTGAGGCGATTTCTATTCTGTTGGAATCTGGATATGAAGCATATCTTAGGGAAAAGCATTTCGACACAGGAAAGATAGAGATTCTACAGATTCTTGCAAAGCAGGAGTCAACGATTGAAGGTTTCTTGAATAGGCTGCGGGATTTGGAACGACTCTTGAAACAAGGTTTTACTTCCGAACATGAAAGCCCAATCATCCTCTCAACAATCCATTCAAGCAAAGGCTTAGAATATGATACTGTCTATATGGTCGATGTTTATGAAGGTCGGTTCCCGTCATCAAGACCTAATATTTTTTGTCGTTCTAAGGATAGTGCTGATGGTGAACAAGAAGAACGGCGATTGTTCTATGTGGGTATTACACGAGCCAAAAATAAACTGCACTTGTTCGAAATTAACGAAAGAGAGAGTTCATATATTGATGAACTCTTTCCCAAAGCAAGAATGCTTCGACTTCAAAAGCAAGAAGAAAAACGAAAGAAGTTTGTGGAAGAACGGGAGCGAATGCGTGCTGAGCAAGTGCGTATACAACGAGAACGCTATCTGCAACAACAAGAAACTCTAAAAAAGGAACGAGAAGAAGCTGCAAAAAAAGCTCGTGAATATCAAAAGCAACTTGCTGAGATGGATCATATGAAGCGCTACAATGAAGTTAAGGGAAAATTTGTTCAACAGGAAACGCCAATTAGAGACTCCTCTGGGCGACGCTGGGTACAATGTGAGATTTGTCATGAAATAAAAGAAGATAATGAATTTAGTTCTTATGGCGGAATGAATCATGTTAATCTCGGAAAATGTTCCAAGTGTTCACGAAACTCATCTTTATAAATCAAGAACTGATTTGTCCCAATCAAAAAATTAGCACCAACGGTGTGTAGCCAATTTCTTAGAAATTGTTAAAGGGTTTGGAATGTTGCCCAACAAGATTTTTCAAAAAGTCAGCAACGCTGAAATTTTGAAAAATACACGAGTGGGTACCGCCGTGCCCTGCTTGCTACAGATGATTGCATCTTAGCAAGTAAATCGAAGATTTCAAATTTTTCGCAAAATCGGCAAAGCTGATTTATGCAAAAATCGCAGAGTGTACATACACACAGGAACAAAAAGACCTCAAGGCTGAGGTCATAAGTCTGCAACAGGTTATTGAAGAACAGGAACGACAAGCAGAGAATTTGGAACAGTTTATCCAGCGGGTAAAGAGAAACAGCGACTTAACGGAACTTACCCCTTATGCTCTCAGAGAGCTTGTCAAGGCGGTTTATGTAGAAGCACCCGATAAGTCCAGCGGCAAGAGAAAGCAGAAGATTCATATCTCCTACGACCTCATCGGCTTTATTCCCGTGGATGTACTGACAAAAGCAGAACAGGCATGACCGAAATCATGCCTGTTCCAAGAAAATTGCGAATTACTGTTTTACCAGCAGGGAGCCTTTCCGCCCCTTGTATTTTTCTTCCGGTTGTGACATAATAAAGAAGAAATCCCTACCGGTTTCACACAGAAAGGATATAAATTGGAATTTGGCGATCCGTTAAGGTTCGCGGGTGGATAGACGCCTTGCCCTCCGCACTTGTAAGGGGGGCAAGAGCAGCGCACACTGGGGCGGGGGGCAAGGCCCCGTACCGCATCGGCCCGCAAACCATTCACCTAACAGCTCTGCAGATTCCAATTTTCTATCTCTTGTGTTTCCAACAGCAAATCCAATTTACATCT
>CAMEKR010000137.1 GCA_945921515.1 uncultured Clostridia bacterium
CAAAATAATGTTAAATGTAATATCGGCTTATGCTGATATTACATTTAACACCAAATTTAATTTAAGAGAGGGATATCAAGAATGAAAGAAAGAATGTCTGTATTTGACAGTAATATAGAACATAAAAACCCATTAATAACAACCGGTATTGTAATGATTGGTATAATTATGGTTGTCGATTATTTACAAATAATTTTAAATTTATATTTTGATAACGACAGCTCTATGATTTTACAAAGGCTTATGATGTCAACATTATCTACTTATTATTTAATATGGATATCAACAATAGTTTTGAGTTGCATATGCACACGAAAGAAAGTAATTTTTTTAGTTTTGCAATGTGTTTTCTTTCTGTTCTTAATTAAAGAATTAAGATATACCTTTGCAGTTTATACGGATACTTCAGATTATACAAGTTATATTATGCGTGCAATTTCAGAGGATGATCCAAGAACTTTTGTTAATAATCTTTATCCTTTGATAAGACAAATTTTCGTTCTGTTTGCTGCCGCTATATTGGCAAAAGGATTATTCATGCCGCACAAATACAAAGGCGAAGGCTATCTGAATATGGCATTACATATCATATTGCTGTTGCTTATGCCTGTATTTTATAAAACATGCTGGGTGTTCCGCGCAACGCGTGTGATGAACAGGATTTCGGACGAGCCGAAGAGAAATGCATTTTTGCAGACGCTGCTGTGCTTCATTGTGCCGTTTTATTCTCTGTACTGGACATACAGCACGGCAAGGCGCTGTGATGTGGTTGTGGCAAAGAGGGGAATCCCTTCAAACACGGCAGTGATTTGTTTGATACTCCAGTTATTTTTGCCGATTATTCCGCCGATGATTATACAAGACAAAATCAATCAGATTGTGGGTGACAACGGTGCGGTGTTTAAGGTGTTGGACAATATCGGCACAAAAAAGAAAACGGCGAAAGAAACAGATGTGCCGAATGAACTAAAGAAATACAAGGAATTGCTGGACTGTCAGGCGATAACGCAGGAGGAATATGACAAAAAGAAGTCTGAATTGCTGAACTTGTAGACAGCGCGGAAAAAGTTGTGTAAATAGTATAAAAACGAGCCTCCTTGGTGAAAATTATGGTAGAAATAATTTTTATCAAGGAGGTTTTTCGACATGAAAATACCAAAGGAACTTATCAAGGAATATGTAAAAAGTGAGAACTTTACAAACACAACTGACATTATGGAAAGTATCAAATCCATGTTTGCTGATGTGCTCAATGAAGTGCTCCAGTGCGAGATGGACGAGCAGCTCGGATACGATAAGCATGCTCGCACCGAATCCGGTGAGGAAAAGAAAAATTACAGAAATGGCTCGACAAAAAGAAAAATGAAAACTCAGCTTGGCGAGGTTGAAATTTCTGTCCCTCGTGACAGAAACGGCGAATATGAGCCTAAAATTATTGACAAGTATCAGCGCAATGCGGACGGACTTGAAGATAAAATATTATCCCTCTATGCGCATGGAATGTCTACCCGTGATATCCAAGAACAGATAAAAGATTTGTATGATATTGATATTTCATCTGAATTGGTTTCTAAAATCAGCGAAAAGATACTTCCGGAAGTAAACGAATGGCAAAATCGTCCTCATTTTACGCAGAGCCCATTAAAATAATAGGCTCTGCCACCAATCCCACACATATACCTCCGAATTATAATTTATCGTTTATCAAAGCTTCAATTTCCGATTTTTCGGGCATTACCTTTAATGCTCCTTTTTTTGTTGTAATAAGAGATGCTCCGGCATTTGCGAATATGATAAGCTCCCGGAGATTTTCTTCTGTCAGATTGTCAATTCCGTGTTCAAGAATATATCCGAGAGCGCAGCCACCGAACGTATCGCCTGCGCCTGTTTTCTCTATCGTTTTAACCCCCGTAAACGGTGGAGCCTCGACCATTATGTCCTTATAATAAGCGCGGCTGCCGTCCTTGCCGAGAGTTACAAAAATCAGAGGAATATCGTATTTTCTGCGAAGTATTTTCACACCCTCCGAATAATCGTCAGTACCTGTCATAAACTCAAGCTCATTATCCGAGATTTTTAAAATATCGCATTTTGACAAGCCGTACTCAATTTCTCTTTTAGCGTCCTCAAGAGATTTCCACAGCGGCTCTCTTAAATTCGGGTCAAAGGAAATCAAAAGTCCGTTTTCCTTTGCAACATTGAGGGCATAGCGAGTTGCCGCGCGCACACCATCATGAGTTGAGGAGAGCGTGCCGAAGTGAAATATTTTTCCTGCCTTTATAATATCCTCCATAATCTCATCTTTTGTGAGCATCATATCCGCGCCGGGATTGCGGTAAAAGCTGAACTCGCGTTCGCCATCGGGATAGGTATGCACAAACGCAAGAGTTGTGTGAACATTGTTGTCCATAACGAGATTTGTAACATCCGTTCCGCTTTCCTCAACCGTCCTTTTCAGCATATGCCCGAAGGTGTCGTTTCCGACCTTGCCTATAAATGCGGTTTTCTTTCCCAGCTTGTTAAGCATTGCAAGCACATTGCACGGCGCGCCGCCGGGATTTGCCTCAAGAATAGGATTGCCCTGCTCACTCATGCCGTTTTCCGTAAAATCTATGAGCAGCTCGCCAAGCGCGACAACATCAAATTTTTGCATTCTCGTCCGCCTCCTTATTGGATAGTGTAAATTTTAAGACTATTCTCCGTTTTTGCTATTAAATAACTGTCAGTACCGTAAACAACATTGCTGATTACATATTCTCCGTCATTTATATATGTTTCTATAAGATTTTTATCGACATATATGTCGAGATGAATATCTCCGCTTATTTCCGGTGTAGAAAAGCTTGTTTCTATTTCATTGTGCCCGCGGAATACACCCGAACGGTCGGCATATATTTTTGCGCCTCTGCGTGAAATAACATATCCGCCAATATCAATACGTTCGCCGTCATTTATATCAACGCTTATACGGTATCCCGCTTCATCCGCCTCTCTGACAGAGCTGATTTCCTTTGTAAACAGCCTTTGTATATTCGGATGCGGCTTAAAGCAGATATGACCGTTTCTCACCTCAGCAATTCTCGGTATACAAAACATTCCGTTCCACTTACCGTCAACCGCCTCCGGCATTCTTGCCCACGCTACAAGAACCCGCCTGCCCTCGGCATCCGTTGTGCTTTGCGGTGCATATAAGTCCAGACCGTAATCAAGCATCTGATATTTGTCGGGAATATTCATAGTACACGTTTGCTCGTCAAATTCCACAGTCGCGCAGACTGATAAATTACAGTATTCATTATCCGATATTCCCATAGGCGAAAATACGAGTATCTTTTCGCCATTAACCTCAAAGTAATCAGGACATTCCCACATCCAGCCAAGTCCTTTTTTTGACACTGAATTGACAAATTCCCAATTTTTTAAATCACCGCTTCTGTAAAACAAAAGCTTTCCGTCATTTTGCGGAGTTCTGCTTCCAAGCACCATAAACCATGCGTCTTTTCCGCGCCACACCTTCGGGTCTCTTGTGTGCGTCATGCAGCCTATTTGCTTATCCTCAATAGGAGCGATAACCGTTGTTTTATCGTTCATGTTGTCAAAGCTAATACCGTCCTCCGATGTAATCATCATCTGTGCCGATACAAATTTATCATCAAGGCACGTATGAATATCCTCAGGGTTAGGCTCAAGATAACGCACTCCTGTATAATAAATATACATTTTACCGTCATGCTCTACTGCGCTTCCCGAAAAGCAGCCGTTCTTATCATTAAGCTTGGACGGAAACAGCGCAATGCCTTCATGCTCCCAGCTTGCCAGATCATCGCTGACAGCGTGTGCCCAGTGCATTGTTCCCCATCTCGGCTCATAGGGGAAATGCTGATAAAACAGATGATATTTCCCCTTATAATATATAAATCCGTTCGGGTCGTTAATCCAGTTTTTAGGTGCTTTCAAATGTATTTTCTTCATATACGCTACTCCTTATATATAACATTCTTCTGTTTCTTTATCAAAGAAATGTATTCTTGACGGATTGAAAACAAATTCAATTTCGTCTCCGACCTTGCTTATTTCATATTTTGAAACTCTCGCGACGGACGCGCTGCCGCCGAAAGTGAAGTAGAGATTGTTCTCATTACCCATAACCTCGGTATTTTCAACAACAGCACTCTGCTTTTCTGATTTAAAAAGCTCAATATTCTGGGAGTCAAGCTTTATATCCTCTCCGCGTATGCCTAAAATAAGCTCTCCTTGTCTGCCGTTCAGCTTTGACAGCGCCGAGCCCGGCAGATGTATTTCTTTGCCGTCCTTAAAGGTTACCGTTGTTCCGTTTAAAACAACATCATAGAAATTCATCTGAGGTGAACCGATAAAGCCGGCAACAAACTTATTTGCCGGATGCTCGTATAAATCCATGGGCTTTCCGACCTGCTGAACAACGCCGTCCCTCATAATAACGATTCGGTCAGCCATCGTCATAGCCTCAATCTGATCATGTGTAACATAAATTGTGGTGCTGCCAAGCTCTCTGTGCAGTTTACTTATCTCGTTTCTCATGCTCACTCTGAGCTTTGCGTCAAGATTGGACAGCGGTTCATCCATAAGAAATACCTTCTGATTTTTTACGATAGCTCTGCCTAATGCAACACGCTGTCTTTGTCCGCCGGAAAGATTTTTTGGCTTTCTATTGCGGTATTCTTCAAGTCCGAGAATATCAATAGCCCAATCGACCTTTCTCTTAATTTCATCGGCGGGAACCTTCATATTCTTTAAGCCGTAGGAAATGTTTTTTTCCACCGTCATATGGGGATAAAGCGCATAGTTCTGGAAAACCATGGCAATACCTCTGTCACGCGGCGCAACCTCATTCATCTTTTTTCC
>CAMEKR010000138.1 GCA_945921515.1 uncultured Clostridia bacterium
ATATTGGGAGTTGTTTTTCTTTTTTTATTGTCACCTATCAATTGTATCACAACATAATACCGGTTATTTCTGTTTATGATGACTTTCCGTAAAAGGAATTTTCGGGCGCTGTTTTGGCTTTTCCGGTATGTATCTATGCTTAACGCTGCTTGTTATCACAAATGCGGCATATTGTTCATGCCGGATTATTTACGGCGCCTTGTCAGATATTTCAAAAGATATTTCATTACTGCTCTCATACTGTGACGGGTGATATATCCGTTGTGCGTCCTGAAGTTGTAGTGAACAGCCGTGCCTACCTTGTAGTACATTTCCTTGCGGTCGTCTGTTGTCGAAACTATCGCATTTTTTCTGCACAGGAAAGAAGGCAGGAGTGCAGAGTAAAACGATAGACGCATACTTTTTCTGCGCACGGTATTTTCCGATATCTTTATTCCTTCGGAAAGCTCATTTACACCGGACTCTCTGATGATTTCCTGTTCGGAAAGAAAACGGTAATTGAGCTTTGATACCTTTGCATGATTTTCTGACGGTGAAATACTTTTCAGATAATCAATACCTTTGAGATAATCTTCGTATCCCATCAGCACAGCTTGCGCCATATTGTACTGCTGGCGGCACAAGTGTTCTACAAGCCGTATGCGAACTGCTTTTGCGACATCCGCATCATCGCAGTGAATACTGCACAGATGCAGGTAGTTACGCATGTTATAGTATACCGCAGAGGAGTTGAACTTGTTGTCAAAACGCTCGTGCCATACGCTTACACCGTTAAGTGTAATTATCCTGAGCTTACAGCGGAGCGCATATTCAACATCATCGTATTTTATGAAGAACGGCAGAGGGAGATTGCCCTCATCGACATACCGCATAGGCATACACATAAACCACCAGCCGCCGTAGTTGATGTTATGTTCCTGCTCGTTTTCCGTAACTTTGTCGGGAAGCGACAAGTCAAATGAATGTCCGTAGCCCTTCTGCACACCATGACGGTCAAAACAGCCGCCCGCCTCGAACTGAATACAAGGCATATCCGAGAACAGCATTGAGCCGCTGACCGAGATATCGGCGTACTGAGGCTTTATAAATCTTAAAAAGCCGATCAGCTTTTGTATCGATATTATGTCAAGCGTTATGTCATCATCCATTATGATAAGCCGGTCAAAGCCGCCCATAGCGGATGCGGCTTTCATTCCTTCAGAAAAGCCGCCGCTTCCTCCCGTGTTATCGTTGGGAATGAGCGTAACGCTGTCCGGAAGGTCAGCTTCTGACAGCGTTCTGCCGTTATCCACAATAATTATTTTAATTGGGAGCGAATACTTATCAGACTCGGCTGTGATATATTCTGCATTGCGTCTGACATACTCTTCCCTGCGAAAAGTACACATAACAATAGCCGCGCTCGGTTCTTTGTGCGAAATGCCGCACAAGTATACCGACGCGGAAATTATTTGTACTCCGTCGCAAAGAGCAGTAAGAACGGGATAAAGGTACACCGAATCTTCGGGTATATCGCAAAGCCTGATATCTATATCGAAACTGCCGCTTTTTTCTTCACTGAAAATAACGGTTTGCGTGTTATCCTGACTGCGAACTGCTATGTCAGCTTTTACCCTGCCGAAAACGCAGAAGCTTATCCGCAATGAAGAAATGTCGGTATATCTGAGAAGCTTGGCTATAGAAATACCGTTGAAGTATGTTCCAAAATCAGCCGTGCCTCCGGCTGTTTCAAATCTGTGAAAGCGCACATACATTTCTTCACAGCCATCCCTTGACAGCGGCATATTATAATAAAAGCTAAGATGCTCATTGTTGTTCAAAGTGTTTCACCGTCCGGATATATCATCGGCTTTCGTTTTCCCTGCCTGCACTCAAAACCGCCGTTTACAGCCGTATTTATATATGCGTGTGCCGAAAAGCATAGGTACAGGTCGGTTTGTAGGGAAAATGTGCATCTATAATAGCATTATATCATATTACTTCTGCATAGTCAATCCGAAAAGGGCTGTTTGAACATACAACATCAACAAGAACTTTGTTCTATACTCCCCCGTGAGTACCCTTTTTACCGTAAGTCCTGCGGTTTGGCTCGGTCATCTCGTCGGATAAAGGCACACCGTAAGGGTATATACTGCGATAGGCGTCGGCTTCTTCGGATGTGTCGGGATCGGACGGGATAAGGCCGGTACAGTCCGACGCACAACTGCTGCCGCAGAAGCTGTCAAGAGTTATCTCGTTCATCTCCTGCCGTTCTTTTTCGGTTTTCGGAACGGGCTTTTTCATTATTTCCTTTTGCCTTTTTATGATTTCGTTATCCATATATCGTTTGCCTCCGTTTTTGATATGATGATATTATGCCCCGCAGATAAGGATATAACCGCAATTTCTTTAGCAATATCGTCGAAAATAACCGTTTTGCGACCGCAATTTTGAATATTTTATGAAAATTAAGGCTAAAAGGCTTAACATTTGCTCTGTTTTGTGGTATACTTATAGCATGGTATACTCTGTTACGCGGTAAATATTCGCCATAGCAGAGAAAACAAGCGTTTCCGATTATCTAAAAGGACAATAATATGAGCAATAATAAAACGCAGTATGTTAATGCTGATTCAGAGCTTGATGAAGAGCTGAACAAAGCAGACACGGCAAAAAAGACAGATAAAAAGAAAAAGAAAAATCAAAACAAGGCATTAAAGACAATAAAGCACGTTTTCGGCGTGATAGGCACAACTCTGCTCAGCCTGTTCATGATCGTAATTATCACCTGCTGTATCGTTGCGGTATCGCTGACTGTGTACATTATGCAGTTTGCCGACAGCGCATTCGATGTTGATCTGAAGAATGTAGATTTAAGCTATACCAGCTTTATTTATGCCAAGAACAGCGCAGGAGAAATAGTCGAGCTGAAGCGTCTTTCCGGCGACGAGAATCGTATCTGGGTAGATATGGAGCAGATACCGAAGCATACTCAGGACGCCTTTGTTGCGGTAGAGGACAAGCGTTTTTATGAACACGAAGGCGTTGACTGGAAGAGAACTGTAAGAGTTACAATATCCACACTTTTCAACGGCTACGGCGAGGGCGGTTCTACCATAACACAGCAGCTGGTAAAGAACATCACAGGCGATGACAGAGTAACTCCCGAGCGAAAGATAAGGGAGATATTCCGTGCGCTTACTCTTGAGACAGAGTACACAAAGATAGATATCCTTGAGGCTTATCTTAACCGTGTTCCTTTAGGCGGTACGGTATATGGTGTAGGCTCTGCGGCTTATTTCTATTTCGGCAAAACGGTAGACCAGCTTACCATTGCGGAGAGTGCGATACTTGCGGGCATGACTCGTTCTCCCAGTGTGCTGAATCCTTACGCTAACCTTGAAAGATCGAAGGAAAGACAGCTTTATGCACTCAAATGTATGTACGATCAGGGACTTATCACTACCGATGAGTACGAAGCGGCAAAGGTAGAGCAGGTAAAGTTCCGCCTTATTGTTGAGGGCGACGCTTACGGCTATGTTGATCCTCGATATGACGAATATTACGGCAACAATACATCTTCCGATGATGAAGACGGATACGATGACGAAGACACATACGAGGCATACAAGTGGGATGAATACGAAATCTCTCAAAACTGGTATGTTGACGCCGCTATTGAACAGGTAATAGAAGACATTTCAAGAGCAAAGGGCATGACCTATGCCGAAGCGAAGCAGGATCTGTACAAGGGCGGATATAAAATATATCTCAATATGGATATGGATATTCAGGATAAGCTTGAAGAGTTCTTCAGAGATCCGAACAATTTCTTCTACAGCTACGATACTACTGCCATTGAAGAAAATCTTGTACAGGGCGCATTTGTTCTGACCGATTACAGAGGAAATGTAATAGCACTTGCCGGAGGTATCGGCGATAAGCCCGGCGACGGCTGCTTTAACCGTGCTACGCAGGCATTACTGCCTATCGGTTCTACCATGAAGCCTATCTCGGTATACGGACAGGCGGTAGATAAGGATATCATAACCTATTCTACCATGATATACGATAAATGCATTACATTGCCCGAAGGTACATCATGGCCGAGTAACTTCGAGGGAGACTACGGAAGCGGCAATTATATACCTGCATGGTACGCAGTACAGCAGTCAAAGAACACAACGGCTGTTCGTATGGCTCAGGTGCTTGGCATAGAGACGTGCTTCAACTTCCTTACAGATAAACTCAATGTAACAACGCTTGACTACACAAGCGATAAGGCTTATTCTCCTATAGCACTGGGACAGCTGACGCAGGGCATGACTCTGCTTGAGCTTGCCGGCGCATATCAGATATTCGGTTCGGGCGGACTTTATTACGAGCCTAAACTGTACAATCTTATCACTGATTACAACGACAATGTTATTATCGAGCAGGAGCCGCTGGGCGACAGAGTTATGGACAGCGACAGCGCTTATATAACCAACAGACTGCTTAAGGCTGTTACCGATACCACTAACGGTTCGGGCCGTTATGCAAAGATAGACGGCATTGAGGTAGTCGGAAAGACGGGTACTTCAAACGATGAGCGTATACTTGCGTTTGCAGGTCTTACTCCCGACTATTGCGGAGTTATCCGTATAGGCTATGACGATAACAAGAAAATCAGCAATACGAACTATATTTATCTTGCACAGGTTTGGCATAATTTCATGGTGAATATAGTTAATGAAGAATCTACCAAGACTTTTGCAAAAGACGCAAATGTTGTAGAAAAGAAGTACTGCACCGAAACGGGACTTCTTGCGACCTCGAAATGCCCGAAGACCGCAATAGGTTATTATAAGGCGGACAAACTGCCGGCTACCTGCGACTCTACTCATAAAGAGGGAGAGTA
>CAMEKR010000139.1 GCA_945921515.1 uncultured Clostridia bacterium
AACAGAAAGAAATCAAGTATCCGCCATATTCAAAGGACGATTTTCTGAATGAAGTGTATATGGACGAAGATACATATAACACCCTGACGGAATTGCTTGAGGCAAAAAACAATGTTATTTTGCAGGGTGCTCCGGGTGTGGGCAAAACTTTCGCCGCAAAGAGACTTGCCTATTCCATAATGGGACAGAAAGACACCAGTCGTGTAGCGATGGTGCAGTTCCACCAAAGCTACTCTTATGAAGATTTTATTCAGGGATACAGACCTTCAAAAGAAGGATTTGAGCTTGAAAACGGCGCATTTTACAAATTCTGCAAGGAAGCGGAAGAAGATAATGAAAGACCGTATTTCTTCATCATTGATGAAATCAACCGTGGTAATTTGAGTAAAATTCTCGGCGAGTTGATGATGTTGATTGAGAAAGACAAGCGTGGCGAAAAGATAAAACTGCTCTATTCAAACGAATGGTTCACAGTTCCTCAGAATGTGAGAATTATCGGAATGATGAACACAGCGGACAGAAGCCTTGCACTTATGGATTATGCGTTAAGAAGAAGGTTCGCATTCTTTGATTTTGCACCGGCTTTTTCTTCGGAAGGTTTCAAGAATTACTTGGCGGAAAAGAACTCTCCAAAACTTGAAAGCTTGATAACCGTTGTCGAGTCCCTTAACAATACAATTTCATCAGACGAGTCGTTAGGAGACGGTTTCAGAATAGGACATAGTTACTTCTGTACCGACGATGAAATTACCGATGAATGGCTCAAATCTGTTGTGGAGTATGAAGTGATACCGTTAATCAAGGAATATTGGTTTGATGAACCTACAAAGGTAAGAGACTGGTCTGCGACATTAAGGAGTGCAATAAAATGATACGCATACAAAACATATACTATATGCTTTCATATGCGTTTCAAGTCTTGAATGAGCAGGGATATAAACAGGTGGCGACTGAAGAATTTGAAAATGTCGCTGAATTATGTGCAGCCATTCTTATTAAGGGAGTCTCGTTGCAAATCAAAAGAGGATTAGGTAAAGAATATGTGCTTCAAACAGAGTCTTTGTCAGCTCTCCGTGGCAAGATAGATATTTCCGCTTCGGTAAAAGAGCAATCAATGCTTAAAAAGCAGTTGGTGTGTAATTATGACGAGTTTTCCGTAAACTCATATATGAATCGAATTATCCGCACGACTATGGATACTCTTGTAAGAAGCAGTATCAGCAAGGACAGAAAAAAGCAGCTTCGTAAACTTCTCATCTATTTCTCAGAGGTAGAGCCATTGAACCGAGAAAGTATAAACTGGAAGCTACAATTCAACAAGAACAATCAGACATACCAAATGCTGATTTCGATTTGTTACCTGATACTGAAAGGGTTGTTGCAGACAACTTCTGACGGAAGCACAAAGTTGATGGACTTCCTCGACGAACAGCGTATGTGCAGGCTATATGAAAAGTTTATTCTTGAGTATTACAGGAAGGAACATCCTGAAATAAAAGCGTCGGCGTCTCAAATTCCTTGGGATACCGATGATGATTACAGAGAAATGCTGCCTGTTATGCAGAGTGATATTATGCTGAAACAAGGCGATAAGACATTGGTAATCGACGCAAAATATTACTCTCATACAACGCAGAAGCAATATGATGTAAACACCTTACATTCGGGGAATCTGTATCAGATATTTACTTATGTAAAAAACCTTGATACAGAGAGAACCGGAAATGTGTCCGGAATGCTGCTCTATGCAAAGACAGACGAAGTAGTGTTACCAAACAACGAATACAAAATGGGCGGCAATGCTATTTCTGTAAAAACGCTTGATTTGGACTGCGACTTTTCAATGATTAGAGAGCAGTTAGATGGCATTGTACAGTCTTGTTTTGAATTGGAATAATGAAAAATTGATGAAGCAAAGAGTTTCATTTTATAAAAGACAGGATTGTTCTTTTGGGAAGGAGTTGAAATAAATTTGGAAAACAATAAAGCTATCTTGCTTGAATTAGATGTTGATGAAGGAAAATATATATTTCCTAATACAATATCTGATGCACTTATTGATGCAAATGATGAACGGCTCAATCTGGAAGAACAACTCAATGAAACGCTTGATACGATAAAAGCTCTTACTCCGGAATGTGATAAATATGATTATATTTTAGCTGCCAGCTCAGGAGCTTTGTGCGGTTTGATTGATGTATTCCTTGTGGGCAAACCGGGAGAATCCCCTTTAGGAGAAATTACGGATAAATGGTTTGCCGATAGAACGATTAGTTTTGCTAAATTCTGTGGCTATTCAGGCGATAATACCTCTCTATCGTCTGCGATTGGATACCTTGAGAAGCAATTTAAGATTCCTTATGACCAAAGTGTTGGCGGCGGAATATTTCGTGATTTGATAAATTTGACACCAAGCAATCATCATTTCAAATCATTGGGACATAATCCGACCTTGTTAGGATTGTTCTTTTCAATTCTCAATCAGTTTACCAATACATCGGATTTTGTATCAAATGGAGAACTTATCTCTCTCAATAATTCAGATGGCAAATTTGAGTTGCACGGAGATAATATTCCAAGCAAGATATTTTGCGGGATAGCAAATTGGATTGGTCATTTGATTTCTGATGTGTCAGGTTCTTCAAGTAGTAAAGGCAGAGGAATGGGCATACCTTCTCCAATATGGGCTTGGAGTAATGACGTAATTGCAATTAAGAGAAAACTGAATATTCCCGCATCCGAGTTTGATAAATCGGTTAATGAGTTTGCTTTGAAAATGTTTGAAAAGGGATATGATGTACGATTCCAAACCACGCAAGCAATCCCTGTGTTTATTAATGAAATGGTTGTTAGACTTCTTTATTCAATAAGACGTCTCATCAAATATTTCATTACTATTCCCAAAGAAGATAAAAGTTTGTCTCTACTTTGGAAAACTTGTGAACCGTTTTCTAATGCCACTGTAAAACGAATGCTTACAGTGGCTCACGGAACATTCTTTTTAATAGACATAGGAGATGCCTCGATTAGAGCAATAACCGCTGGTGGAGGCACTTTTAACATTGCAGAGTTCTTCTTGCGATTCAACATTATAGGTGTGGGTCGCTTTACGATTTCGCTTTATGGAGAAATAAAGCGTGGAATACAATCGAAAAAATCTAATGCTGATGTCATATTCATAAAACGAGAGACCATCATTGTCGATGACTATATAGAAGGATTGAAAGCCCTTTCCGAAGCGTATAACGATAATGAATTGCTGACCTTTGTAAATGACTTTCAAACAAGTGAACTGTATGAAGATGCTTTCATTAAGTCAGTACGCCTTGCTGAATTGCGTAATGTACCAAACGAAAAATCGGTAAAGTCGAAGGCAGAAATAGACCAATATTTCCGAGGAGGTTCTTTATGTGCAATAAGAAAAAATCAAAATTAAAATTGGCACAAGATGAAGCTCAAGCAGCTATAAATGAAACCAACAAAAAAATAGAAGAACTTGGCGAACACTCAAACAGCTTATGCGTTGAATTAAATAATATTCAAGAACTATTTGACGAAATTCGCAATATCCCTACCGATAAAAAGTTGGAATGTGAAAAGTTAAAGAAAATTCGCTTGAATTGGAAACAACAGGCTGAAAAAATTGAAAGCGATTATAGAGCGGCAGCAGTAAAAAATGCGGGAGCAGGTGCGGCTGGTGTAGGAGCAGGAGTAGCAGTGGTTGCACTCGGCCCTACGGCAGCTATGGGAATTGCAACAACCTTTGGAGTTGCTTCTACCGGTACGGCTATTTCTACATTGAGTGGAGCTGCTGCTACAAATGCTGCCTTGGCGTGGCTTGGCGGAGGAGCACTTGCAGCAGGCGGTGGCGGTATGGCTGCTGGCAATGCGTTTCTTGCCCTTGCCGGTCCTGTTGGATGGGCAATTGCCGGTGTTGCTCTTATAGCGAGCGGATTGATGTTTTGGAAATCCGCAAGCGACAAGAAAAAAATAGAGGACATCTTTACGCTTATTAGCAAACGTGATGTTAAATCATATAAACTTGCCATAGTTGAACTGAGTGAACGTACTTCAAGAATTAACAATGAATGCAAAATGCTTAGAGAAGCTATTTCCAAGATAGAAAGCTTTGGAACAGACTACGATGCTATGACAGAAGCACAACAATACGAACTTGGAGCTTATCTTAACCTTATGCTGTCATCAACGCAGTTACTTGTTAATCCTATAATGGGATTATTGCCGAAGTTTGCTGATAATGAATTTGATATGTATATTTCTTGGAAAAATAGAAAAGCAGACACCGGAATGTGTAACGATTATAAGCCGCTTATTATCTCTTTTGCGAATTTGCTTTACAAAATTGATTTGGATGATAAAGACAAGAAACTTTTGTATAAGACCTTCAAAAAAAACAAAAAGATGCTCAAGGCTTTGGATGTTAGAAAGAAAGATTTTTCAATAGAAATGATAGACGCTGTTGAAGAAGCTCTCTCTTATTGCTACCAGCTAAAAGAAGCGTGATTTGCAGGTGTTAATGATAGTTTGATTATTATACGGTGTAGTAATTGAAATTCGAGTGTCCGATATATTCTGTAAAGCGAGGTGCGATTGAATGGACGATAACGAAATCAAAAAGCGGCTTGCCGGTCGTGCTGCTGAATATATGATGTTCAAGGATGATGAAGAAGATACCGAAGCTCCGGCGGATACTTCCTCTGCCGGTAATGTTATTGTATTCCCTGATTTTGAAAAACTGAAAAACGAAGTCGAGAAAATGCGTACAGAACTGTCAATGCTTTTGCTGGAGCGTGACGAGCTTCAATTCGTTATCTGTAAGAATA
>CAMEKR010000140.1 GCA_945921515.1 uncultured Clostridia bacterium
AACAGTCTTTATAACCACCGTTTCGTCATTCCGTCAAATGCGTTCCGTGTAACGGCGGAAAACCGTCCCGTTCTACTCCCGCGACAATGCGGTTTCGGCGGGCAGCTTGGAGGTGATATTCATACGGAATTTCTGCACCGACCTTTCACCGCCGTCGGCTCGCTTTGGCTTAATATCCGCACTACTGTCCTCGTCACAGCCTTTAAATATCATACAAGGTTATTATATATTATCCAAATCCCGTTGTCAAGCGTTATTGGCACAATTTTTTCAAAAATTCTCACCTCGGTATGCCGCCAGGAAGAGAAACCACCGATTTTGTTTCGGGTATGGGTACGGGGGATAGCAGAAGAGCGTTCTTTATCATAGAGTCACCGAAACGGCGGCGTATCTGCATAATGCAGTCGTCCGCCTTTTCCATCTTGTCCAGCGTATGCGTATCGTTGAACAGATCGGTCTGGCAGGAAAAGCCGTTATCCACAAGTGCAAATGCGGTAACGGTAAGCGCTCTTACAGGCCGTGTCCACTCATAGCTGCCGCTGAACAGTCTGTAGGCAGTATCGGCTATTATCATCGGTGAACGGGTAGCTGTCGGCAGATCGGTATGCCAGCTTATGTGCGTAAGGTCGTTCATCCTTGCCGTAACCGACACCTTGCAGGCAAACTTCTCCTGAGAGGCAAGTCTGCGCCCTATATCCTGCGACAGCTCCAGCAATATCGCCTTTGCCGTTTCGTTGCGGCAGATATCCGAGGTGGTAGTCACTCCGTGACCGACGCTTTTTGCCGGCATCGAAAAATCGGTGCGCTGTACCTGCGAATCGTCATTGCCGTTTGCATACCGCCACAGCAGATAGCCGTTCTTGCCGAGTATCTTTTGTATCCATTTAGAGTCGCAGGCGGCAAGCTCGCCTAAGGTATATATCCCGTAATTTGCAAGCTTTGCTGTAGTTGCTCTGCCTGCGCCTATCATATCCGACAGCGGAAGCCCCCATATTTTTTCACGGAAGCTCTCCTTAGGTATAACGGTTACGGCGTCGGGCTTTTTCATATCGCTTCCGAGCTTTGCAAAAACCTTGTTGAACGAAACGCCGACGGATATAGTAAGTCCCAGCTCCTCCTTTACGGTGCGTCTTATCTCGTCCGCCACCTTTTCGGGAGCGCCGAAAAGCCTGCGTGTGCCGCTTATGTCAAGCCAGCACTCGTCCATGCCGAAAGGCTCCACAAGGTCGGTATACCGCTCGTAAATATTCCTTGCGAGACGGCTGTATTTAAGATATTCTTCAAAATGCGGAGGAACGGTTATCAGCCCTTTGCACTTTGACTTTGCCGACGCTATCGTTTCGGCGGTCTTGACGCCGCACGCCTTTGCAAGCTCGTTTTTCGCAAGGACTATGCCGTGCCGTTCTTCCACCGAGCCACATACCGCAACGGGATAGCCTTTAAGCTCGGGATGCAGTTTACATTCCACCGACGCAAAAAAATTGTTCATATCGCAGTGCAGAATATCACGCATATTATCACCCTCTTACTTGACAGAATACGCAATTTATGGTATCATAAACACGCAATTAAATTTCTAATACGATTATACGCAATTAAGTTGCGTTTGTCAAGCTGAATACGAAAATAATATGCGTTTTATCCGAATATTCGGCTATAATGCGGTTTTACGGAGGGCGGAAAATGAGATTTTGCGAAAAGGTGAAAAAAGAGAGACTGGCGAAAGGACTTACGCAACAGCAGTTTGCGGACAAGCTCGGTGTGTCGCTCAGAACAATAACCAACTACGAAAAGGGCGAAAGCTACCCCAAACAGCGTGAAATATACGGGAAAATGGCTGATATACTCGGTGTTGACATCAACTATCTTCTCACCGAAAACGAAGAGTTCTACATAAGTGCAAACGAAAAATACGGTGCGGCAGGTGCGGCGCAGGCAAAGGCGCTCATGCAGGAGGTCACGGGACTTTTTGCAGGCGGTGAGCTATCCCCCGACGATATGGACGAGATGATGAAGGCTATACAGGACGCATACTGGATAGCTAAAGAGAAGAACAGAAAATACGCCAAAGGATAAGGAAATATGCTTGCTGATTTTAAAGGGGCGGTAGAAAAGGCTGACGAGCTTATTATGCTGTACGGCAGACGCTCTGCCGATAGGCTCGCCCGTGAGCTTGGCATAGAGATACTCGAAAGAGATTTCAAGGAGCAAAAAGGCGCATATAAGACGGTGCTGAAAAACCGCTTCATATTTGTAAAGCGTGATTTGTGCGACGGTATGAAAAATCTGGTCATTTTTCACGAGATAGGGCACGATCAGCTTCACAGGGACGAGGCTGACCTATGCGGAGGCTTCTGCGAATACGATATATTCGATATGCGTGAACACGCTATGGAATATGAGGCAAATCTTTTTGCCGCACAGTTTCTTATTTCCGACGAGGAGCTGTATGAGTGCATCGGGCGAGGGTACGACCTGCAGAAGACAGCCGCCGCACTCGAAACGGACAGAAACATAGTTGCGCTAAAAGTTGAGATACTCAAAAGAAAAGGCGCACTGTTAAATACCCAGAATTATTCAAACAAATTTTTATCATCACAGCAAAACCATTTTTGAAAGGTCATTATGAAAGAATTACTGCAACGCTTCAGAGCAGCCGAACACGGCAGTGAATATCTTATGCGTATCGTTGCGGCATGGCTTACGGCTCTTGCCGTATCAATGCTTTGCAACTACTCTGCTACGGTTTTTACAAAAGACTACGCAGGCAGGATAAACCTGCCGCTTGCGCTTATTCTGACGGCGGGAGCATATCTGCTGTTTACAGCGTTCCGTTATTTTAAGCCGCTTCGCAACATGAAAACCGACGCCGCCTTATTGCTTGCGTCTTCCGTAATATATGCCTGTATAGCGGCTCGTTACTACTTTTTGCAAAACGGCAAAGGGACGGATTTTCTGCTCGGATGCGCTCCGCTTTTAGCGCTTGTTGTTTGGTATACGGTAGGAAAGTATGAGCTTAAGGTGCCAAAGCCGCTGAAAAAATGCTATATCGCTGTGCTTGTTCTGTCGGCTGTGTTTATGCTGACATTCGCCGGTGTTGCTATGGCAATGAGGTATTATAATCTATACACACCCTGCTTTGACTTCGGCATATTCGCTCAGATGTTCGAGAATATGAAGGACGGACTCGGAGCTGTTACCACCGTTGAGCGAAATACGGAGCTTTCTCACTTTGCCGTTCATTTTTCTCCGGCGTATTATCTGATGTTGCCGGTATATATATTATTCCCCCATCCGATAACGCTTCAGATAATGCAGGGAGTGTTTGTGGCAAGCGGAATTATACCGGTATATCTGATTGCCCGTAAATACGGCTTTACCAAGCTCCATTCGTCGCTTTTGTGCGCCGTATATGCCTTGTATCCCGCATTTACGGGAGGCTGTACCTACGATATCCACGAGAACTGTATGCTCCCTGCTTTTCTGCTGTGGCTGATATGGTCGGTAGAAAAGAACAGGCTGATACCTATGGCTGTGTTCGCCGTGCTTACGCTTTCGGTAAAGGAAGACGCCGCCGTATATGTAGCTGTTATCGGTCTGTATCTTATCCTGTCGGACAGAGAGCTTCGCATTAGAAAGGCAGGCGGAGCTTTACTTATCGGTGCGGTGCTGTATTTCATCGCTGTGTGCGCCTATATTAATTCTCAGGGGCTGGGAGTTATGGAGTGGCGGTACTCCGATTACATATATTCGTCGGGTTCGGGATTTATCGCTGTGATATACTCGGTTATCTCAAATCCGGCATATGTGCTTGCAAATCTCTTTTCGGGAGAAAAGCTTATATTTGCTTTGCAAACCGTGGGCGTGCTTGGATTTATGCCGCTGATATCGAAAAAGATAGCAAGATATATCCTGCTGATACCGTTTGTGCTAATCAATCTTATGCCGTCGTATACTTATCAGCATTCCGTTTATTTTCAGTATGTGTTCGGCTCGTGTGCGATACTGATATGGCTATATATAATGAATGTTTCGCAGATAAGCGCAAATAAGGCGAGGTGCTTTACCGTATTCTCTCTTGTTACCTGCGCTGTGGCATTTATAAGCACGATGTCGGGCGTTGCACAGAACTTTATTATAAAAGAAGCGGAGGTTAAGTCGGCGGTAATAAGCTATCTTGAACAGCTCCCCGAAAACGAGGGAGAGAGCATAACGGCAAACACCTATTTCATTGCGCCGTTATATAAGCAAAAAGAGCTGTATACAATAAACGACCGTCCCACACCGACCGAAGAATCCGCACCGCTGTCGGATATAATTCTGCTTGACCGTAACAATACGAACTTTGAAGTAAGCTACAGCTATTTTGTCGCACACGGTATGAAAGAAGTTGTGCTTGACGATAAGCTTGTAAGCGAGCGGTTATGCAGGCTTGAAAAAAACTGATATTTCCGCAAGGTAGTGCGGTATTTGAATTTAATTAAGTTTTCTTAACTTTTTGCCAAATATCGACTCAAAGTGTTGACACGGCAAAAAAATAGTGATATACTTAAACGCAGTGGAGTAGCTGTCAACAGCGACAGCGCCCGATTTATTTAAGAGAGGTATTTATTTATGAAAACAGCAGCACAGGTATTTATCATTATTGGTATGGTATGCGGTTTCTGGATGATCCTTCCGCTTATCTTCGGCGGTATTGCATTAAGCCAGATGGGCAAGGGTACGAGACCTTCAACAGGTATGGCAGTATGCGTACTTTTATTCTGCAGCCTTATCGGCGGCATCCTTCTGCTCGTTGCAAAGGATGAAGA
>CAMEKR010000141.1 GCA_945921515.1 uncultured Clostridia bacterium
AAGTTGGTAGCGACAGCGAAGCTGTGTGAGCGCATTTATAAGCGAACAGCTGAGCAGAGCGTGACTTTTTGCGGAGAGAAAGAACAGCGGAACGGGCGACTGATTTTTTGCGTAGCAAAATAATCGGAGCTAGTGAAGCTCGTTCTGACGAGGCGGAACTGCCTCCGACGAAGTCGGCGAAGTCGGCGAAGTCGGCACAAGTTCCATCATGGTTTCTCTCACAGTCATACCCATCTTTTCATAAAAACGCTTTGCGTTATCGTTACCTTCCCAGACATTGAGAGTAACAGCGTAACAGCTGTTCTTGCCTGCAAAATCCACACAGTAACTAAACAGCTCCTTGCCAATATGCTGTCCCTGTCGGTTCTTGTCAACGCATAAGTCATCGATATACAGCGTAGTAACATCCGTCATATTGGTATTAAAAGCAGGGCGCTTGAATACGCAGAACGCATATCCTACCGCTTCGTCATTTTCATCTGCGGCAATAAAAACAGGTGTGTTGCTGTCCTCAAAAATGCCGTTAAGCTGTTCTTCGGTGTACTTTTGCCTGCCGTGAATGAACAGATCCGGTCTTATATCTGCGTGAAGGTCGTTTACCTCGCTAAGCAGCTGCATTACCCTGTCTGTATCCTTTTTAGCCGCTTTTCTGATAGTTATCATTTTTTATTCCTTTACTATCTTGCAGTAGCTCTTCTTGCCCTTCTTGATTATTGCAAATTCGCCTATCTCTATAACTGCGGCAGGATCGGTTATTTTCTCATCGTTTACGCTTATACCTCCGCCGGTTACATTTGTTCTTGCTTCTCTCTTTGACGGGCAGAGCTTTGATGCAACAAGTGCGTCAAGAAGACCTATCTTGCCGTCGTTAACAAGCTCTGAGGGCATAACGGCAGTAGGCATATCTGCACTGACTCCGGCACCGCCGAACAGCGCTTTTGCGGCGTCAAGAGCCTTGTTTGCCTCTTCTTCTCCGTGTACAAGCTTTGTAAGCTCAAAGGCGAGTATTTCCTTTGCCTTATTGAGCTGTGAGCCTTCCCAGCTTTCCATCTGCTTTATTTCGTCAAGCGGCAGGAAGGTCAGCATCTTTATGCACTTCATAACGTCTGCGTCGGCTACATTTCTCCAGTACTGGAAGAACTCGAAAGGACTTGTCTTTTCGGGGTCGAGCCATACTGCGCCCTTTTCAGTCTTGCCCATCTTCTTGCCCTCGCTGTTTAACAGCAGGGTGATAGTCATAGCATAAGCGTCCTTGCCGAGCTTTTTTCTGATAAGCTCTGTACCGCCGAGCATATTGCTCCACTGGTCATCGCCGCCGAACTGCATATTACAGCCGTAATCTGTAAACAGCTTGTAGAAGTCGTAGCTCTGCATAATCATGTAGTTGAATTCAAGGAAGGATAAACCTCTCTCCATTCTCTGCTTGTAGCACTCAGCGGTGAGCATCTTGTTTACGCTAAAGCAAGCGCCCACTTCACGCAGTACATCAACATAATTGAGATTTAAAAGCCAGTCGGCATTGTTTACAAGGAGCGCCTTTCCGTCGGAAAAATCGATAAAGCGGCTCATCTGCTTCTTGAAACATTCGATATTATGCTCGATATCTTCCTTTGTCAGCATCTTTCTCATATCTGTCTTACCGGAAGGGTCGCCAATCATACCCGTACCGCCGCCCAGCAGCGCAATAGGCTTGTTACCTGCCATCTGAAGTCTCTTCATAAGGCACAGAGCCATAAAGTGTCCTACATGAAGGCTGTCTGCCGTAGGATCAAAGCCGATGTAGAATACAGCCTTGCCGTTATCTATCATCTCTCTTATTTCTTTTTCATCGGTAACCTGTGCTATAAGTCCTCTTTCAACAAGTTCGTCGTAAATTTTCATATCTTTTCCTTTCTGCGCCCAAAATTAATATCGGGCGGCGCTTCAATATTTAGTGTAGATTTATGTTCCCCGTAGAACATATTGAGTTATTTTCTCAATTATAACTGCTCCGCTAAACCGTATATCAGCTTTTCCGTCTTCTCCCAGCCAAGACACGGGTCGGTGATCGATTTGCCGTATACGCCGTCGTCAACGCTCTGACAGCCGTCCTCAATATAGCTTTCTATCATAAGTCCCTTTACAAAGCCCTCAAGGTCTTTACTGTGACGGCGGCTGTGAAGTATCTCGTTTGCTATTCTCACCTGCTCAAGATATTTCTTGCCGGAGTTTGAGTGGTTTGTATCTACTATCACAGCCATATTCTGAAGTCCCATATTGCTGTAAAGCTCGTATAACAGAGATAAGTCCTCATAGTGATAGTTCGGAAGAGTCTGACCGTGCTTGTTTACTGCGCCTCTCAGTATTGCGTGTGCAAGAGGATTTCCGCTTGTCACCGTCTCCCAACCTCTGTAGATAAAGGTGTGGCTTGCCTGCGCCGCTTTTATAGAGTTCAGCATAACCGACAGCGTACCGCTGGTGGGATTCTTCATTCCTACCGGAATATCAAGTCCGCTTGCGGTTAGTCTGTGCTGCTGATCCTCAACGCTTCTTGCGCCTACCGCAACATAAGACAGCAGGTCAGACAGATATCGGTCGTTTTCGGGATAAAGCATCTCGTCCGCACAGGTAAAGCCCGTCTGCTCTATTGCGTTCAGATGAAGCTGACGCACCTTTATAAGTCCCTCAAGCATATCCTCGTGCTTTGTCGGGTCGGGCTGGTGTATCATACCCTTGTAGCCCTCGCCTGTGGTACGGGGCTTATTTGTATATATTCTCGGTATTATCAGTATCTTGTCCTTTACCTGCTCCTGAATAGGTATCAGCCTTGATATATAGTCAATGACCGACTCCTCTTTATCTGCGGAGCAAGGACCTATGATCAGAATAAACTTATTGCTCTTTCCCGTAAAAACGTCGGCTATCTCTTTGTCTCTTTCCTGCTTTATTGCTGTAACCTTGTCGCTTGCAGGATATTTTTTCTTTATCTCCTCGGGGTCGGGAAGATGGACTAAAAGATCCATACTCATTTTGATTCTCTCCTTTTAAGCTTTTTTACTGTACAAAAAAGCCCTCCGTGCCAAAAGACACAGAGGGCGAATTATCGCGGTACCACCTCAGTTTATCCGTGCGTTTATACCATTTCGCACGAACCTCATTTGCTGTAACGGAGCAACCGTTCCCTTAGGACAGCTCAGGGGTGTATCTTCACTTTAAACCGTCTGCCGTTTCGCACCGTCCAACGACTCTCTGAAAGCACGCTTTAAGCTACTTTTTCCCGTCAAAGCCTTTAAAATATCGCTTGAAACAGATTTTATCACAATGTTCGGGATTTGTCAAGATATTTTTTTGATTACTGGTCGAGTCTGAAATGAACGGGAATACCGTTCAGATAGTCTATCTTCGGCTCTCCCTGAATAAGAGGAAGGAAATAGTTCAGTGCGTCTATCGTAACATTGTTGCCCTCGGGAGTTATCCACTCCTTAGGAAAATACTTTGCCTTGTTTGCACATTCTCTCACATCAAGCGGAGTTATAGCAACACGGTAAGGATTGTTGCTGATTCGTTTGAATCCCATCATGACGCCGCTTCCGCCGTATTTAAGCGCCTGGTTTACAGCCGCCGCACCTATTCTCCACGCTTCGTCAAGGTCTGTCAGCGAGGCTATATGCGAGCCGCATCTTTGCATTACGTTAAGCTCTATCGAGCGTACTTTACAGCCGATATGCTTTGCGGTGAGCTGTTCAAGATACTTGCCGACTCCCGACAGATATTTGTGTCCGAATGCGTCGGTGTGCTCCGACCTATCCGCCGTGCAGTCTATTCCTTCCGAAACCGCTACTATGACCGCCTTATATCTTTTTGCGACTGCCTTTATATCTTCTATAAAGCGCTCCTCGGAAAAACTGCTCTCAGGCAGATATATAAGATGCGGAGCAGGCTCGCCGTTTGCACGCAGTACGCAGGAGGACGCAGTAAGCCAGCCTGCGTCACGCCCCATTATCTCAACAATCGTAACCGAAGGGATAGAGTATACCCTGCTGTCTCTGATTATTTCCTGAAGCGTAGTGGCAACATACTTTGCCGCCGAGCCGAAACCGGGTGTATGGTCTGTCAGCGGAAGATCGTTGTCTATTGTCTTCGGCACGCCGACCACTTTTATATCAATATTATTTTCCCTGAAATAAGCGTCAAGCTTCATTACGGTATCCATAGAGTCGTTTCCGCCGATGTAGAAGAAGGCTTCAATACCGTATTTTCTGAAGACCTTTACAATGCGTATATAATCGCTGTTGTCGTCCTTGCTGTCTTTCAGCTTATAACGGCAGGAGCCGAGTACCGTTGACGGAGTTCTTTTGAGAAGCTGTTTATCGTTCTCGGTCATAAGTACTTCTTTAAGATCGATAAGATTCTCGCCGAGTATGCCTTCAATACCGTTTATTGAGCCGTATATCCTGTCTACCTCGTTATATTTTTCCGCCTCGTCAAATACTCCGCAGAGCGAAGAGTTTATTGCAGCCGTAGGGCCGCCCGATTGTGCTATTGCTATATTCATTTCTCTTCTCCGTTTCTTGTTATGTGATTATTGTACCATTACAAAGACGATATTTCAACAAAGAAAAATGCTCCCCCGTTATTTTTGTATAGTTTACTAAAGAAGAGGTGCTGTGATATCCTTTACATAGGTTGAAATATACCCTCTTCTGTTACATTAATTACAGCTTTTTTACTTATCCTTAATTTAATGTAATTATATGAAATACGACTTTAAGCTA
>CAMEKR010000142.1 GCA_945921515.1 uncultured Clostridia bacterium
AAAAACAGGAGGAGAAAGATGTCACTTTACGAAAAAGTACCGACCTCGGTGAATTTTGTCGAGAGAGAAAAGCAGACAGAAAAGTTCTGGCATGACAACGACATATTCCGCAAGAGTATGGAGCAGAGAAAGGGCGATAAGACCTACACCTTCTACGACGGACCGCCCACGGCAAACGGAAAACCGCACATAGGTCATGTTCTTACCCGTGTAATCAAGGATATGATACCCAGATACCGCACAATGAAGGGCTATGATGTACCCCGTAAGGCAGGCTGGGACACGCACGGACTTCCCGTTGAGCTTGAAGTTGAAAAACTGCTCGGCCTTGACGGAAAGGATCAGATCGAAAAATACGGCCTCGATCCGTTCATCACAAAGTGTAAGGAAAGCGTATGGAAGTACAAGGGTATGTGGGAGGACTTCTCACGCACCGTCGGCTTCTGGGCTGATATGGACGATCCTTATGTTACCTATCACAACAACTTCATCGAGTCGGAATGGTGGGCGCTCAAGCAGATATGGGAAAAGGGACTGCTGTACAAGGGCTTCAAGATAGTTCCCTATTGCCCTCGCTGCGGAACTCCGCTTTCAAGCCACGAGGTAGCACAGGGATATAAGGATGTCAAGGAGCGTTCCGCAGTAGTACGCTTCAAGGTAAAGGACGAGGACGCATATATCCTTGCGTGGACAACTACGCCCTGGACTCTTCCGTCAAACGTTGCGCTGTGTGTTAACCCCGACGAGTCATATGTAAAGGTGAAGACGGCAGACGGCTACACTTATTATCTTGCTGAGGCTCTCTGCGATAAGATACTCGGCGGCGATAAGCCTACAGCACCCTACGAGATAATCGAAAAATACACAGGTAAAGACCTTGAGTTCAAAGAATATGAGCCTTTGTTCGACTGTGCCGTAGATATCTGCGAAAAACAGCATAAGAAAGGCTACTATGTAGTATGCGACACTTATGTAACGCTGACCGACGGTACAGGCGTTGTTCATATAGCTCCTGCATTCGGTGAAGACGACGCAAAGGTCGGCAGAAAGTACGACCTTCCTTTCGTTCAGCTGGTTGACGGAAAAGGCAATATGACCGCAGAGACTCCCTACGCAGGCGTATTTGTTAAGAAAGCCGATCCTATGGTGCTTAAAGACCTTGACGAGAAGGGACTTCTGTTCGACGCTCCCAAGTTCGAGCACAGTTATCCGCACTGCTGGAGATGCGATACTCCCCTTATATATTACGCAAGAGAATCGTGGTTTATAAAGATGACTGCCGTAAGGGACGATCTTATCAGAAACAACGAGACAATTAACTGGATACCCGAGAGCGTCGGCAAGAACCGTTTCGGCGACTGGCTTGAAAATGTTCAGGACTGGGGCTTATCAAGAAACAGATACTGGGGTACTCCCCTCAATATATGGGAATGTGAGTGCGGTCACAAGCACGCTATAGGCAGTATAGAAGAGCTTAAGTCAATGTCGGATAACTGCCCCGATGATATAGAGCTTCACCGTCCTTATATCGACGCAGTTACAATCAAGTGTCCTCACTGCGGCAAGCAGATGAAGAGAGTTCCCGAGGTTATCGACTGCTGGTTTGACTCAGGCTCAATGCCCTTTGCACAGCATCACTATCCCTTCGAGAACAAGGAAAAGTTCGAGCAGCAGTTCCCTGCTGACTTTATCTCCGAGGCGGTTGACCAGACAAGAGGCTGGTTCTACTCTCTGCTCGCTATATCTACGCTCCTGTTCAACAAGGCTCCTTATAAGAATGTTATCGTACTCGGCCTTGTACTTGACAAGGACGGACAGAAGATGTCAAAGTCCAAGGGCAATGCGGTAGACCCGTTTGAATCGCTTGCAGAGCACGGTGCAGACGCTATCCGCTGGTACTTCTACACAAACTCGGCTCCCTGGCTTCCCAACCGTTTCCACGCAAAAGCGGTAAACGAGGGACAGAGAAAGTATATCTCTACTTTGTGGAACACCTATGCGTTCTATGTACTGTACGCAAATATAGACAACTTCGACGCAACAAAATACACCCTTGACACAGATAAGCTCGGCGTTATGGACAAGTGGCTGTTGTCAAGACTGAATACCGTAGTCGGCGCTGTTGACGACAACCTTGCAAACTACCGTATCCCCGAGGCCGCAAGAGCTTTACAGGATTTTGTTGACGAAATGAGCAACTGGTATGTACGCCGCAGCAGAGAGCGTTTCTGGTCGAAGGAGCTTACCGAGGACAAGATAAACGCCTATATGACGTTGTACACAGCGCTTGTCACAATAGCAAAGACCTCTGCTCCCATGACTCCCTTCGTATGCGACGATATCTACAGAAATCTCGTTTGCTCGCTGGATAAGAACGCTCCGATAAGCGTACATCTGTGCGACTTCCCCACAGTTGATGAAAAGCTCATTGACAAGCACCTTGAAGAAGAGATGGATACGGTTCTTACCGTAGTAACTCTCGGCCGTGCCGCAAGAAATGCCGCTAACATCAAGAACAGACAGCCTGTATCCAAGATAATGGTTAAGGGCGACAAGACGCTTGAACCTATGTATGCGGATATCGTAAGGGATGAGCTTAACATCAAGGAGATAAGCTTTATCGACAACACCGACGAGTTTACAAGCTACACCTTTAAGCCTCAGCTGAAGACGCTCGGCGCAAGATTCGGCAAGCAGATAGGCGAAGTTAGAACGCTTCTTGCCGAAGTTGACGGCCAGAAGGCTATGAACGAGATCCGTGAAACAGGCTCGATGACTCTGACGCTTTCTACCGGCGACGTTCAGATTGCAAAGGACGACCTGCTTATCGACGAGCATCAGAAGGAAGGCTATGCGGTAGTTACCGACAGAGGATACACCGTAGTGCTTGATACCGAGCTTACTCCCGAGCTTATCGAAGAAGGCAATGTAAGAGAGATCGTAAGCAAGATTCAGACAATGCGTAAAGACGCAGGCTTTGAGGTTATGGATCACATCACCATCTACTGCGACAAGAACGATAAGGTAGCCGAGATACTTCTCCGCAACAAAGAGAGCATCTCAGGTGACACGCTTGCCGACAACATAGTTACCGGCAGTGCCGACGGATTTGTAAAAGAGCAGGATATCAACGGCGAGACGGTTACTCTGGGCGTAAAGAAGATATGAGCTTTCAGCAGAAGCTGACCGCATTGTTCGGAAACAATGCGGTCAGAAAAGCTATAATATGGGTTGTTGTAGTTGCTGTTGCAGTTATAGTAGTGCTGACGCAGTTTGCCTTTCCGGTAAAGGCGGAATACTGTTACGCTAAGCTGTACAGCTACAGCGGTACCTACTTTGACACCACCATAAAAGCGGTGTATGACAAGCTGAAAAGCGGCAATGCACAGGACAGCAAGTCTGCGAGCGTACTGCTGTCGGATACCGACTTTGATATGACAAAGGCGGAGAACTATCTCAGAGTCGAGCTGGTGTTTTCCTTTACCAATATCGGAATGTACAAGATAAACAACATTCAGTTCTCGATAGACGATATTCCGCTTGAAAAGCAGGCATTTGTGCTGAAAGAAACCAATCTGTCGCAGATAGACCGTTTCAGTGGCAGTAACGTTTCGCTGATATTCGTCATTGACAGACAGGGACTAAGCGACGAACAGCTGACGAAAGCTATAAGCTCGCTTAAGATAAGTTATACCTGCGACCGCCCAGAGCTTTTCTCATCGGGCGGCGAGCTTACTCTCCCCGAAAAAGTCACTCTGCCGTTTGACGAAGTGATAACACAGGAGTGATCATGACCGCTGTATTAAGTAAAATTCCTTGTAAATGGAAGGGCGTGCTGTGCATAATTGCCTCCGCCCTCTGCTTTGCTTTTATGGGCGCATTTGTACGGCTTGCAGGCGATCTGCCGTCAATTCAAAAGAGCTTTTTTCGAAACCTTGTGGCTTTTTTGTTTGCGGCGGTCATTCTTATAAAGCAGAAGGGCTCGTTCCTCCCGAGCGACAAAAAGAATATCGGCGTGCTTGTTATCCGTTCTGTATGCGGAACGGTGGGTATACTGTGCAATTTCTATGCGGTAGATCACCTTGCACTTTCCGACGCCTCAATGCTAAACAAGATGTCGCCGTTTTTCGTAATAGTTTTCTCCGCTTTATTTTTAAGAGAACGCACAAATTTAATCCAGACGCTTGCGGTGGTCGTTGCGTTTGCAGGAAGTCTGCTGATAATAAAGCCGACTTTTTCAAACCTTGACCTTGTCCCCTCCCTGCTCGGCTTTATCGGCGGAATGGGTGCAGGTGCGGCATATACGGCTGTCAGATGGCTTGGCTTAAGAGGCGAGAAAGGTCCGTATATCGTATTCTTCTTTTCGGGATTTTCCTGCCTTGTAACTCTGCCGTTTCTGATATTCGACTTTCACTATATGACCTTACAGCAATGGCTTATCCTGATAGGCGCAGGTCTTGCCGCCGCAGGCGGTCAGTTCAGCATAACTGCGGCATATAAATTTGCACCGGCAAAAGAGATATCGGTGTATGACTATTCACAGATAATCTTCTCGGCTCTGCTGGGATTTCTGATGTTCTCGCAGCTGCCGGATATATGGAGCTTTATCGGATATATCGTCATCTGCACGGTTGGAATTGCGATGTTTATTTATAACAACAGAAAAGACAAGCAGAATAATAAATAAAACAGACCTCAGCCACTTAGCTGAGGTCTTAGCTTGTCGA
>CAMEKR010000143.1 GCA_945921515.1 uncultured Clostridia bacterium
TTTGAGCGGTGCTCATTCTTATATTTGACCGACACGGTATACCGTGCTATAATAAAGGCAAACAAGCCGTACAGAATATACGGCAATGTATCTGAGCGAAAGATGAGAAAAGAGAAAATATGTATAGGATATTTATTGCAGAAGACGATCCCGCAATAGCGGATACAATCCGTCTTCATCTGTCAAATTGGGGATATGCGGTCAAGTGCGCCCAGGATTTTCACAATATACTTGAGGAACTCATAGGCTTTGATCCGCAGCTTGTTCTGCTTGATATAAAACTGCCGTTCTTTGACGGATATTACTGGTGCGGCGAGATAAGAAAGGTATCAAAAGTACCCGTTGTATTCATCTCCTCCGCCTGTGATAATATGAATGTGATAATGGCAATGAATATGGGCGGTGACGACTTTATAGCAAAGCCGTTCGATTTGTCGGTGCTTACAGCAAAAATCAGCGCAGTTTTACGCAGAGCTTATTCGTTTTCGGGCACAAGCGATATAATAACGCACGGAAGCGTGATTCTTGATATTTCCGCCGCCTCTGTGTCAAACGGAGAGAACAGAACCGAGCTTACACGAAACGAGCTTCGTATACTACAGACGCTTATAGAGAACGCAGGACGGATAATATCCCGTGAAACGCTGATGCAGAGGCTGTGGGAAACCGATTGCTTTGTGGATGAAAATACGCTTACGGTCAATGTAAGCCGACTTAGAAAAAAGCTCGAAGAGATAGGTCTTGAAAACTATATCACTACAAAAGTCGGAATGGGGTATACGATAAGATGAATTTCTTCCTTGCTTTTATAAAAAGCCGTATAGTATCCCTTGTATGCATAGCTTCGGCGGCTGTAATTTTCGCTGTTGTGCTGTCATTGTACTCGCTTCCCGCAGAGCCTGTGCTGTACGCACTTATTCTTTCTGTTACGGTTATCGCTGTCATCGGGGCTTTTTCTTTTGCAGGCGCATATAAAAAGCACAAGCTGCTGAGAAAGCTCACCGATGAGATATTAATTACGGCGGATAATCTTCCCAAGGCGGTAAGCAATGATGATAAAGACTACGGCGAACTTATAAGAATACTGCACAGCGAAACGGTAAGGCTCCGTGAAAAAGCCGTGTCGGATATGCGCAGTACCGAAGAGTACTATACAATGTGGGTACATCAGATAAAAACTCCCATCGCCGCAATGAGAATAATGCTTCAGACGGAGGATACCGTGCAAAGCCGCCGCCTTAACGATGAGCTTCTGCGTATTGAACAGTATGCGGAAATGGCGCTGTGTTACGCTCGTCTTGACAGCTGTGACAGCGACCTTGTCATAAAATATCACGACCTTGACGAGATAGTAAAAAAGGCGGTACGCAGACTGTCTTCACAGTTTATCGGCAAGAAGCTTACTCTTTGCTATGAGCCGCTTTGCACAAAGGTGCTGACCGATGAAAAGTGGCTGTATTTTGTCATCGAACAGATACTGAGCAATGCGGTAAAATACACGAACAGCGGAAGTATATCCATATATATGAAGCAGGACTCCGACCGCAAAATTCTGTGCATAGCCGATACGGGCATAGGCATAGAGCCTTCCGACCTGCCCCGCATATTTGAAAACGGTTATACGGGAAGTAACGGCAGATACGATATGAAGGCAAGCGGAATAGGACTGTATCTTTGCCGCCGTGTAGCCGATATGCTTTGCTTTGGCATTTCGGCTCAGTCAGAGCTTGGAAAAGGCTCGGTATTTATGCTTGACCTCAGCGAAAGCAACATACGGCATGAATAACAAGGATGTTACAAAAATGTAAGATTCACCGCTTTTATGTAAGACGGATGAATTGCGCCGCCCCGTCTTCCGAGATATAATTATGTCATAATCTTAAGGAGGAACGATATGAATATACTTGAAGTTACGGGACTGAAAAAGATTTACACTTCCCGTCTTGGCGCAAAGCCGACTACGGCACTTAAAAATGTCAATTTCTCGGCTTCTGCAGGCGAATATATCGCAATTATGGGAGAAAGCGGCTCAGGCAAGACTACTTTGCTCAACATTCTTGCCGCACTGGATAAGCCTACTGCCGGCACGGTAATGCTGTCGGGTATAGACATCGGTAAAATTAAGGACAGCCTATCGGCGCAGTTTCGCAGGGAGCATCTTGGATTTGTATTTCAAGACTTCAATCTGCTGGATACTTTTTCTGTAAGGGACAACATTTTTCTGCCGCTTGTGCTTATGGGGAAGAATTATGAAGAAATGGCTCAGAGGATAACCCCTATTGCCGCAAAGCTCGGAATAACCGAGCTTCTTGACAGATACCCGTATGAGATATCGGGCGGTCAGAAACAGCGTGTCGCAGTTGCCCGTGCGCTTATAACCCATCCCGATATACTGCTTGCCGACGAACCTACCGGTGCGCTGGACTCAAAGGCGGCAGATGATCTGCTGAAGCTGTTTGCTGAAATAAACAAGGACGGACAGACCATTCTTATGGTAACTCACTCGGTAAAGGCGGCAAGCAGTGCCTCCCGTGTGCTGTTCATAAAAGACGGCGAGGTATATCACCAGATATATAAGAGCTTATCATCGACCGAAGAGTTCTACGGCAAGATAAACGACACCCTTACCGTACTCGCTACAGGCGGTGATCGCCAATGAAAATACTCTTCTACCCAAAACTTGCTTTCAACGGGATAAAGAAAAACAAAAGGCTGTATTTTCCTTACCTGCTTACCTGCTCGGTAATGGTCATGATGATGTACATCACGCTGTACCTCGCAAGAAGCGAGAGTATAGCGAATACCCCCAGGGGCGCTTGGGCACAGCTATGTCTGTGGCTCGGAATAATCGTTATTTCTTTATTCTCTTTACTGTTTTTGTTCTACAGCTTTTCGGTACTGATAAAAAACCGAAGCCGTGAGTTCGGACTTTACAACGTGCTTGGTATGAACAAGCGCAACATCGCACGTATACTGCTGTGGGAGAGCATATACACGCTTATCACCTCTATTTTGTGCGGACTTTTTGCAGGCATACTCTTGTCACGACTTGCACAGCTTTGTCTGTATAAGCTTATAGGAACAGAGCCGGAATCGGGTTTGCTTATTGATCTTGGCGCTGTTTTGATCACATTTTTTATATTTGCCGTTATCCTATTTTTGCTTTTGTTGTACTCGTTTGTCCGTATAGGAAGGCTCAGTGCGGTAAAGCTCCTGCACAGCGAAAAAGAGGGCGAGAAAGCGCCTAAAGGCAATATTTTCTCCGCACTTATCGGAGCGGTACTTCTTTGCATAGCCTATTACCTATCGGTTACGACGAATGCGGGAATAGACGCAATTTTTATATTCTTTATCGCTGTTATTCTTGTTATAGCGGCAAGCTATCTGCTGTTTATCAGCGGCTCTGTATCGCTGTGCAGAATGCTTAAGAAAAACAAGAAGTATTATTACAGGGCAAATCATTTTGTGTCGGTATCGACAATGGCTTACCGTATGAAAAAGAACGGTGCCGGACTTGCTTCGATATGCATTCTGTCAACTATGGTGCTTGTTATGCTGACATCGACTATAAGTCTCTTTTCGGGGATACAGACGAGCACGCTTATCAGAAGCTGTGATATATCCCTGCTGATACAGTACGGCTCGGACAAGCGCGGCGACACGCTGACAGAATACTGCGATACAGCGCTTGACACGGTAAAGAAAAAAGGCGGCGAACCCGAAAATCTTCTCAGCTACGATTATCTTGAAGTGGGAGGCTTGTATATTGACGGTGAGATTATTATGAAGCCTGTCGAAGTCGCAGATAATGCGTCAGCGAATCAGATTAGAGATATTTATTTTATTACCCTTTCCGACTACAACAGGATAAACGGTCTTTGCGAAACGCTTTCTGACGGAGAACTTCTGATAGCAGGTGAAGAGATCACAGGCGGCGGTATAAAGATAAACGGCACGCAGTACAGCGCAAAGCAAGCGCCTATGCCGCAGGATATCACTTACGGAGAAACGATATTCGAAGTGATGTTTGTTGTACTGCCCGACAGCAAGGCGCTGTATGATATGTGTCTTATGAACAACGAGGTATACGGAGAGAGCGCTTCGCAGCTAACCCGTTATTACGGCTTTGATGTAGGCGTCGATTCGGCGGAGGAAGAGCGGCTTGCCGGCTATGTTGAGAACGCCCTTGCAGAAAAATACAGAGGCGATGAGCGAACGATATTCTTTGTAGAAGCACGATGCAAGACCTATGATATGCTTGTAGCTACCTACGGCGGACTTTTGTTTCTCGGTATATTCTTAGGACTTGTGTTCGTCTTTGCGACTGTGCTTATAATTTACTACAAGCAGGTATCCGAGGGGTATGAGGACAGAGACCGCTTTGCTACTATGAGAAGCGTGGGAATGACCGAAAGGGAGATAAAAAAGAGCATAAACTCCCAGACTCTGACCGTGTTCTTTGCACCGCTGATTGCAGCAGGGGTACACCTTGCATTCGCTTTTCCGATAATAGCAAAGACGATAAGGATGTTCGGCTTTGCCGATACTCCTCTGCTGCTGATATCCAATATTATCTGCTTTGCCGTGTTTGCCTTATTCTACATCTTTGCTTATAAGATAACGTCCGGGATATATCTGAAAATAATAGAACGCTGACAAAAACGAGAAATTAGGAAATACATTTTGCTTGATCGTGCCGATATAACTTTTTGCGGTT
>CAMEKR010000144.1 GCA_945921515.1 uncultured Clostridia bacterium
GATTTTGACTTGAAAATACAATTGAAATATGGTAAAATATATTTAGGCATATTCAATATTATCGGTCTGAAATCGACTATATTATTATAGCCTATTTTTCAGGCTTTGTCAAGTAGATTTTGACGGAAAAGAGGAAATTTTGAAAAAGGCTTCTGTACTGAAGGCGGTCGGATTTGCGGCAACTTTGCTTTTGATCGTACTTGCCGTATTTTTTGCGGTAACGGCAATGGTGTTCTCATTCGGCGGCAGCTCAGCACCCGACATATTCGGATATAACGTATATTTAGTCAGCGGCGGCGATTTCTATCAGCTTAAATCGGGTACTGCCGCAATCGCACAGAAAGTATGGCCCGACGAAGTAAACAACGGCGAGATCATTATATACACCGGCGATAAAGGCGAGACACAGCTCGCAAGGGTGAACTCATCAACGCTGAAAGAGGGCGTAATGAGCTTTGATATCGAATCACAAACAGGCGATAATGTGACGATATCGCAAAGTCAGCTTGTAGCAAGAGTTAACTACTGCAGTGATTTCTGGGGTGCGGTAATCGGCTTTGCCAAGTCTCCTTTTGGAGTTATGGCGGCGGCTATCCTGCCGTGTATTGCTGTGATCGCTTTTGAAATAGTAAAGTTTATTATCTCAAAGCTCCCCGTTCCTTCCGTAGAAACAATAAAACTGCAGGAAGAAGCACCGGTATTCCTGCCTAAAAGCAATGAAAAGGTCCCCGAAAAGAAAAAAGCCGCTGAGGCTGTACAGGAAAAAGTTCTGTCTAAGCCTGCCGAATCAAAGTCCTATAATAAGACGGATGATTTTACAGAACACCTTCTTTCAAAAAAATCCGCAGCTTCCGCCGATAAAGTTAAGGACAGAGCAGATTTTTCCGCCGCCGCAAAGCAAAAAATGGCGTCAGACAGAACCGTACAAAACTCCACAGCCGAGTCCGCACCACATAAACAGGCTACTGCCGTACCGGATAAAACTATCGAGAGCAAGAAATACAACGAAAATGAAAACTCTTCGGTCAGCTCGGCAGAAAGTGCCGAACCCGATATTTCGCTTGTCTTCAAGGATGACGAAGATAAGAAATACGATATTGATGAACTGCTGGCAGATATAGAAAGGCGTCATTACACCGACCGTTAAACATAAACAAAGAAAGAGGCTGCCTGAAAAATGAAATTTTTACCGAAGCTTGAGAATACCGACCTGCGAACAAAACTGTTTATAGTTCTCGCAGTGATCGGCTGTATCTCAAATGCAGGCGGATTTATCGCAAATGCCGTTATGTTCGGCTTTACATTTGAGACAGCAGTTTGCGGTGCAAGCTTGCTTATAGTAATATTATCATTTATATACGGCGTTATGACCGGTCACACATACAGAGCAACCATAATTCTTCTTATTGTACTTAGTATTATAGAATTTCCGATATTATATTTAGCCTACGGCGAAACCACTATAGTTTATATGCTGGTAGCTGAAGTAGCGGTTGCAATATACATAAAATCAAGACACCGTGTTGTTTTCGCAAGTGTAATTTTTATTGTTGATATTACGGCTTTGATAATAAGGCATTTATTTCCCGAGCTTAACAAAGCTAACGGAGATACATTTATCATGACGCTTATTTCGCTCGTGATCGCCTTTTTCTCAATATTGTTCACTGTTGTGCTTGTTGTAATGAATTACGAAAAGCAGACCGCCGAGCTCAGCCGTATGAGCGAAGAGCTTTTGCACTCGGTCAATACCGATCCTCTCACCGATATAAGAAACCGCCGCTATCTTATGCAGTACCTCAGCGCACAGCTTTCCGGTATGACAGAAGAAAAGCACTATGCTGTCCTTGTTGACCTCGACTTTTTCAAATCGGTAAACGATACTTACGGCCATGTATTCGGTGACAAGGTGCTCAAGATGTTTGCAACCGTCGCAAAGGAAAGCATTGGAGAAAACGACCTCATTGCAAGATTCGGCGGCGAAGAATTTATGATACTTTTTGCTACCGACAGTATCCCCGAGATAAAAGCAAAGATGAGTACGATAAGCTCACGCTACGCAGAATTTTCACAGGCGGAAAAAGGCATAGAGCTTACTTTCAGCGCCGGCGCCGCTGTTTACGACCGTGACAGCTCAATAAAAGAAATCTTTACTACCGCAGACAAGCGCCTGTATAAAGCGAAAGAGAGCGGAAGAAATATGATGGTTATGGAATAAAGGCTATTAAGTCAAAAATATAAAAAGAGGTACATTATGAAACGGGAACTCGGTATAGCAAGATGTGGTCTTGCCTGCTGTCTTTGCAGCGAAAACGATAAATGCAACGGTTGCGGTTCGGGCGGCTGTGCATATAAGGATATGTGTAAGAACCTGAAATGCTCTGCGGAAAGGCATCTCGCCGCTTGTTCGGAGTGCAAAGAAGAATGTAAAAAGGGGCTTCTTTCAAAGATAAAGCCGTACACATTTACATTATTCATAAAGCGCTACGGCATTGACGAGCTTCTTGACTGCCTTGAAAGAAACGAAAAGAACGGCATTGTATATCACCGTGAAGGCATTATAGGCGATTATGACGATTTTGACGATCCCGAAAAGCTGATAGCTTTCATAAAAACGGGAAAGCGATAATAAAGTAACCGCATAAAATTCCCCCTCGTTTATCATCGGATAAGCGAGGGGAAATTATATCCTAAGTGATTATTTTCTGTCCACTTCTGCCCTTTCAAACTTTATTTTAAATGTAAACTCTTCCGGTTCAAAGTCAGGAGCAGAAAGAACTATTTCAAGCATATAACAGTCGCCGCATTCGGCAAGCCTGTCAGACATCCACCACGCCTTTCCAAAGCACTTCAGAGGAATGTCAGCCGACAGCGTTTTATAATTGAAAAAGCGTATTTCCTTAACGGTTTTATCATACTGTACCGCTTTTGTACTGATTTTCAAAGTCAGAATGTTGCGGTCATACTCGCTTTTATCACCTTTGTATTTTTTTGTAATCAAACGGAAGCTCATACTCTATTACATCAACAATGCATGCATCGTGTAGTCCGTCTGTCCAATACCACTGAGGATGGTTGTCGGGATAGACCGATATGTACTCTCTGCCTTTTGCCATATTTATCTCCTTTTTATGCAAATTTATAAGTTTTGACAATTATATTTATGATATAAACTTCTTTTCCATTATTACTGCCAGGCAAGAATCTATCATTATCAGCAAAAACGAGTCCGGCACAATACCGGACTCATAATTTTTGCTTAATTTGCCGTTTTAACAGATATTGTCTGATATCCGCTGTAGAGCTTTGTTATTCCGCTTGTCGTATATGCTTTGATACGGAACTTATATGTTGCCCCTGCTTTAAGACCTGTAACACGGTAGGAGGTTGTGGCTTTTGACAACTTCGCAACGCTCACCCATTTGCCGTTCTTATACTGTTCAACTATATAACCGCCTGCGCTTGCGTTCTTATCCCAGCCCAATTTGATAGAAGTCGAAGTACGGGCGGTGAGCTTAAAGCCGGTAACAGCTGCCGGAAGCGTGCGAGCCGCAATCGTGTTAAGATAACTGCTTGAAAGCGTTGTATTGCCTGTCTTGACATAAGCTCTTATTCTGAAAAGATATGCCGTTCCTGCTTTAAGTCCTGTAACACGATAAGAGGTTGTCGCTTTGTTTGTTATCTTCGTAACATTTACCCACTTGCCGCTCTGATACAGTTCTATCAAATAGCCGTCGGAGCTTGCGTTTTTATCCCAGCTTATGGTAAGCGAGTTTGCCGTTCTGCCTGTGAGCTTTAAATTGGTTACTCTTGACGGATAAGTATAAGCCGAAACTGAAGCGGTATTACTGCTGTACAGCTTTTTAGTACCGCTCATTGCGTATGCTCTTACACGAAGCTTATATTCGGTTGCGGCATTAAGGTCTGATACGCAACAAGTTGTCGTTTTGTTATCCGTGATTTCTGCAACGCTTACCCATTTTGTGCCGTTAAACTTTTCAACCGTATAACCGTCGGCAGATGACGCCTGAGACCAGCAGATCACCAACGAATAATAAGTTCTTGTTACTACCCGCAAGCCCGTTACACTTGGCTGAATCAGCTTTGCGGTATATGAGTCATTGTAGCTCTTACCACAGACAGAGCAGGTATGAATGGTGTAGCCCTTTGTGGTGTAGGTGGGATATACCACTTGTGAACGGTAAGTATGTTCACCTGCCGTGATGACCGTGATATCCTTCTTATTTCCGCAGATAGTGCAGTGATGTGACTTACTGCCCTGCTCGGTGCAGGTAGCAGGCTTATCTATTGTCCACTCTGCAGAATAGCTGTGTCCTGTTGCGGTTATCACCTGTGTATCGTTTTTGTTGCAGGCAGAGCAAACTCTGTGCTTTGAGCCATTCTCAGTGCAGGTAGCCGATGTATCCACTATCCATGCGCCGTAGCTGTGGCTTATCATGGGGATAGCTGTGATATCCTTCTTATTTCCGCAGATAGTGCAGTGATGTGACTTACTGCCCTGCTCGGTACAGGTCGCTTCTTTATCTACAGTCCATTCCGTAGAGTAACTGTGACCTGTTGCGGTTATCACCTGTGTATCGGTTTTGTTGCAGGCAGAGCAAACTCTGTGCTTTGAGCCATTCTCAGTGCAGGTAACCGATGTATCCACTATCCATGCGCCGTAGCTGTGGCTTATCATGGGGATAGATGT
>CAMEKR010000145.1 GCA_945921515.1 uncultured Clostridia bacterium
CATTCCACCACAAAGTTTTTGGAATTGTTTTTCTCAAACCTTCTGCTCGGCACAAACTACGAATTAAAAAATCGTTATATGCACGTTGATTTTGTGGATGAAAGCACTTCCCAAAGTATCAATCCTAAAGTTTCAAAGTATCAATTTGATACTTTGGACTGCACTTTAGAAGAACTTGCTGTTTTAGAATTGGTTGCAAAGAACCCTACGATGAAACAGCAAGAACTTGTTGAAGCAACTGGAAAATCGATTGCAACAATCAAGCGAATTATGAAATCGCTGCAGGATAAAAAATATATCCGCCGTGAAAGTGGAAAAAGATACGGGAAATGGGAAGTGTTATTCTAACTGAAAATAGATCCCGATAAGCCTTAAAGGCAGCAGTCACAACTGCAATTACAACGGATATACAACATTTAAAAGGAGGAATTTGCAAGATGAGCGAAAGCAAGGAATTGTACGAAAAAATGAATGATGAAATCAGAGCCAAGAAACCTAAAATGGCTATTTGCTATGATTTCGACAAAACTCTATCTCCTGATGATATGCAAACATTTACGCTTATTCCGTCTTTTGGCATAGATAAAAGCGAGTTTTGGCAGTCCTCTAATAAACTTGCAAAAGACAATCTAATGGACACGAATTTAGCGTGGATGCACGAACTGATTAGATATTCTGAGTTTAAGCGCAAATCTCTCAAGCGAGAGTACTTCAGAGAAACCGGTGCCGATGTAAAACTTTATAAAGGCGTCAAAACTTGGTTTAAGAGGATGAACGAATATGCCGAAAAGAAAGGAATTGAACTGGAGCATTATATTATTTCTTCAGGACTTAAAGAAATAATAGAAGGAAGCGAAATCGCTCAGTACTTCAAACGAATATACGCCTCCACATATCTTTATTCCGCAGATGGCGTTGCAAAATGGCCAGCGCAAGCAATCAATTACACGAATAAGACTCAATTTATATTCCGTATTGCGAAAGGCTTTCTTGAAGAATACGATGAAAGAGTTAATGACAGCATGCCCGATGAAATGTTGAGAATTCCCTATGAAAATATAGTTTACATAGGGGATAGTGCAACCGATATTCCTTGCATGCGATTAGTAAAAAGCAAGGGCGGCTATTCTATCGGTGTTTTTGATCCCCAAAAAGATAATAGAGGAAAAGTTTATCAGTTGTTTAGTGATGGGCGTATAAACTTTTATGCACCTGCTGATTATTCTGCAAACAGCGAAATTTCCAAATTTATGAAACAAATAATCAATGAAATATCCGCAAAAGAATCAATAAAAACAGAACGCAAAATTCTAAAGCAACCCGCAGAAGCTTTCAAAATGAAGAAAAGCATTGAAGATATTGCAAGAGCATATCCTGGCAAAATGTCTGCGAAAGAAAAGCGCGAATTCGAACAAATGACAAGCACTTTAGAATCAATTATTCCCGGAAATATTGATTAGCATTTTCCTAATAGTGCTTGGCTGGAAGATTATAAACAAAGATTGTATCTCCAAGCATAATAGAATTCGACTTATGGAATGTCAACTGATACAGCAAAAAGAAAGGACATATTTCTATGGCTACCGGAAATAACGCCAATATAGGCTTTGAAAAACAGATTTGGGACGCAGCGTGTGTCCTTTGGGGGCATATCCCCGCAGCGGAATACAGAAAGGTTATCGTGGGTCTTATTTTCCTGCGTTACATTTCAAGTGCTTTTGAAAAACGCTATCAGCAACTTGTTGATGAGGGCGATGGTTTTGAAGATGATAAGGACGCATATTCAGAAGATAATATTTTCTTTGTGCCGGAGGACGCTCGTTGGAGCAAAATTGCTTCTGCTGCTCATACACCGGAAATCGGAACTGTTATTGATGACGCTATGAGAGCCATCGAAAAGGAAAATACAACCCTTAAAAATGTTTTGCCAAAAAACTACGCAAGCCCTGATTTGGACAAGCGTGTTTTAGGTGATGTTGTTGACCTGTTTACCAATATGGATATGGGCGACACAGAAGAAAGCAAAGACCTTCTCGGCAGAACTTATGAGTATTGTATTCAGCAGTTTGCCGCTTATGAAGGAGTTAAGGGCGGCGAGTTCTATACTCCGGCAAGTATTGTTAAAACAATCGTTGCCATCCTAAAGCCGTTCAAAAACTGCCGTGTATATGACCCTTGCTGTGGTTCGGGTGGTATGTTCGTACAGAGTGCGAAGTTTATTCAGGCTCACAGCGGAAAGCGTGGAGAAATCGCCGTTTACGGTCAGGAGTCTAATGCCGACACTTGGAAAATGGCAAAGATGAATATGGCTATTCGTGGCATAGACGCCGATTTCGGTCCGTATCAGGCGGATACATTTTTCAACGACTTACATAAAACGCTGAAAGCAGATTTCATTATGGCAAATCCGCCTTTCAATCTTTCCAACTGGGGACAGGAAAAACTCAAAGACGATGTACGTTGGAAGTATGGAACACCGCCTGCCGGCAACGCCAACTATGCGTGGATTCAGCATATGATACACCATTTAGCCCCTAACGGAAAGATTGGTCTTGTACTTGCAAACGGAGCGTTGTCTTCTCAGTCCAGCGGCGAGGGCGAAATCAGAAAGAATATCATTCAGGCTGACCTTGTGGAAGGTATTGTTGCTCTGCCGACGCAACTCTTTTATAGCGTTACTATACCGGTTACGCTTTGGTTCATATCAAAGAACAAGAAGCAAAAAGGCAAAACGCTGTTTGTCGACGCCCGCAAGATGGGATATATGGTTGACCGCAAACACAGAGATTTTACCGATGACGATATTCAGAAGTTGGCAGATACATTTACCGCTTTCCAAGAAAGTAAACTTGAAGATGTAAAAGGTTTCTGTGCGGTTGCTGACCTTCAGGAAATCGAAAAGCAGGACTTCATCTTGACACCGGGCAGATATGTCGGAATTGAAGAAGTCGAGGATGACGGAGAACCGTTTGAAGAAAAGATGACTCGCCTAACCTCCGAATTATCGGAAATGTTTGCAAAGTCCCACGAATTAGAGGACGAAATCCGTAAGAAACTGGGGGCGATTGGGTATGGTATCAAATGATAAAATAGCATATTATTTAGTTTTTGATACGAATGTTCTGTTCCAAACTTATGAAAAAAAGGCAGACTTCACTACATTCGGCTTTAATGCAACATATGAAAATGTAATTGATATGATTAATCAACTGGACATTTACGATCAAGTTATATTGGCGATTCCATCTGTTGTTTGGAGTGAAATGGAAAGGCAGATCATAGAAAAACATGATGAATTGCTTTTATCATATAAAACAACTATAACAAAGAAACTTTTTCCTGAATACTCCATACACGAGAACATAGCAATTGATTATCCGGAGTACATTAAAGCTAAAATTACAACCTACAAAACCGAGCTTTCAAGTGGGTTAAATAAAGTTATCGAACTGCCAATTGCCTCAAATAGCCGTTTTGATAGCATAGTAAACCGTGCGTTTAACAAACTTCCACCTTTTGAAGGTAAAGATAAGAAATCCGATAAAGGATTCAAGGATGCATTATTGTGGGAAAGTGTTCTGGAGTTTGCATCGAATCGTTCAAATTCGAAGATTATCTATTATTCAAAAGATAATGTTTTCGGCGAGTTCCTTCTTAAAGAGTTCGCAGAAAGTGAAGCTAATTCGTCTCTTTTCATTTGCAAAAATGAAACTGAGGTCAAAAATCAATTAGCAATATGGGCAAAAGAAATTGATAAATACTCTTATCAACCGATTGAGGATTTTGATGAGAATAAAGAAATTATTGAGTGGCTGAATTCCAGCGATTTTCTTATTCAGATAATTGATCGAGACTTTGGACTTGTAGAAAAAGGACGGTTGATTTCTTCAACAATCGCTCATTTGATTAGCATTGATAATATCGAATGTTTGAGCCAAACTGAAGATTTAAAAGATTATTACATTGAAATCGTTTTACAGATTGAATATGATTTAAAAGATGGTGGAAAGACATCAGAAACCATTAATGCAGGTGTTCGAGTTGAAGCGTGTTACGATACTGTTTTTTCTGTTGAAGATGCGTATAGAACAGATGACAATGAGCTGAAAGTGAGATTTAGTTTATGAGTATAGGACGAATAAAAGCACCTTTAATTGATTACATTGAAGTAAATCCGCGAGAAACGATAGCCAAAGGCTGCATAGCTAAGAAAATAGGCATGGATAGATTACAACCTTTTTGTCGCGATATTTCGGAGTATGAATTATCTGAATTTACTGGCGGTTCTAAGTTTCGAAATGGCGATACCATTATGGCTCGGATCACTCCTTGTTTGGAAAACGGAAAAACAGCTATGGTAAACATCTTAGATAAAAATGAGGTGGGATTTGGCTCAACAGAATACATTGTGTTTAGAGCAAAAGAAGGATTGACTACACCGGATTTTGTTTACTATCTTGTATGCAGTTCACTTGTACGAGATCCTGCAATCAAGTCAATGGTTGGTTCGTCTGGACGACAAAGAGTACAAACGGATGTAGTAGAAAATCTTGAAATTGATTTTCCGCTACTCCCCGATCAAGCTAGAATTGCAAGCGTATTAAAATCATTTGATGACAAAATTGCCCTTAATAATAAGATAAACAATAATTTAGCGGCTTAAATATCAATGTCAGATACATCAATTTCTCCCG
>CAMEKR010000146.1 GCA_945921515.1 uncultured Clostridia bacterium
GTGTTTCTCGCAGTCTGACAGCTTGTCGAAAAATACTTTTTCGACAAGCTGAAGCTCCCTCGAAAAAGGGAGCTTTCGCATTTATATCGGAATTGCCGTAAGCACAGTACCTGCCGTTAACAGCACAAGACCTGCGCCTGACATAGCCGTGAGCTTTTCCTTGAGGAATATCCGTGAGAAAAGCACAACAGCAAGTATGCTGAGTTTATCTATAGGCACTACTACCGACGCATCGCCGTTCTTAAGCGCATAATAGAAGCAAAGCCACGAAGCCGCCGTTGCAACTGCGCTGAGTGCGATAAAGACAAATGCCTTTCCGCCGAGTCCCGAGAACACATTCTTCTTACCCTTTGCCGCTACGACTACCCACACCATAACAAGAACGACAGCCGTTCTTATTGCTGTGCCGAGATTTGAGCCGACAGCGGATACGCCGACCTTTGCAAGTATGGAAGTAAGAGCCGCAAATATTGCGGAAAGCCATGCAAATATCATCCATCTGCCTGCTTTTCTCTTGCCGTTTCCTTTACGGATGCTCATCATGAGTGTTCCAGCACCGATAAGCACCATTGCCGCAATTTTTACCGTTGTGAGCTGTTCACCGAGAAAAATGAACGCCATCAGCATTGTCAGCACAACAGAGGATTTATCTATCGGTGCCACTTCGTTTACATCCGCCATTTTAAGCGCCTTGAAATAGCACAGCCACGAAGCTCCGGTAGCGCATCCCGACAGGATAAGGAACAGCAAAGTCATACCCGTAGCATCTGGAAGCTGAGTCCACTCCCCCGTCACCCACACGACAACTACCGACAGCACAAGCACAATAGTGGTGCGAAGCGCAGTAGCCGCATCGGAATCGGCGTCTTTAAGTCCGCATTTGCACAGTATTGTGGTCATTGCGGCAAAAAGCGCCGACAACAACGCAAAAATTATACTTATCATATATATTCACACCCGGTCAGAAACTGCGGCGGCAGTAATCTCTCGGTGTTACTCCCTTCAGACTTTTGAAAACCTTGATAAAATAGCTGTAATCATTAAAGCCACAGTTCAGCGCAATGTCTATAAGCTTCTGATCGGTGCTGACTATAAGCTCGCAGGCGGATTCTATACGGTAATAATTCAGATATTCGACCGGCGTTTTTCTCGTGTATTCCTTGAAGGCCCTGCAGAAATAATTACGGTTCATACCGCATTGCTGTGCCATTTCCTCAAGAGTGATATTCTCACGGTAGTGCTGCTCTATGTAGCTTATTACCTGCTTGAAACGGCGTGCCTTCTTTATATCGCTTGCGGCTCCGTCTGCAACGGAAAAAAGCTCATCATCGCTTACTATGCTTGCAAGCATACAAAGCAATGTTCCCGGCACAATAAGCTCGTAGCTTACGGGCTTGCGAAGCATAGCCTCTATTGCCTCTAAGGCATACTGCGACGGCTTGCTGTCAACAGGAAATACCGTTACAAACTGTTTTTCATGATTTAATATCGGCTGGAGTTGAATTGCGCTTATCTGGGACGCTTTGAGCAAAGTTGCCATATCAAAGACAAGGCAGTCGTATCTGCAATCCTTTAAGGGAGTGCCGCCGTGAACACTGCCGCCGATTATCAGCGAACAGCACCCCTCGTCGATACGGTGGGTGCGGCCGTTCAAAAACAGCTCAAAGGTTCCTCTTCGCACATATATTATCTCGCACTCGTTATGCCAATGGGGGATCATATTATATCTCGGAAAATTCTCCGTGACCATATAACACGCATACGGAAACTCTCTCGTGCCATGCTCACGCTTTTCTCGGTATTCAATATATTTCATAGCATACCTCTGGTCGAATGATGGTGTATATTGTAGAATAATTATATCATTTTTCATATTTTCTGTAAAGCGAAAAACTAACGATAACTGCATTGCCTTTGCTTAATCGTCACATTGCACTAACAAAAGCAATTTTTTTGTGCAGATTGCGAATTTTTCAAAACGGCAAAAAAAATTGGTTGTAAAACGATTACAGCACTTGCGAAAAAAATTCAATTAATATATAATTAGGATGTACGCTTTTGTAACGATGTAAATTTTTCGCTACAAGAACAAAATCATTAGGAGGATTCTATGAAATTCGGTTATTTTGACGATAATAACAGAGAGTATGTTATTACATCACCCAAGACACCTTATCCCTGGATAAACTATCTCGGAACACAGGGCTTCTTCTCGCTGATATCCAATACAGCTGGCGGATATTGCTTCTACAAGGACGCAAGACTGAGAAGAATCACCCGTTACCGCTATAACAACGTTCCCGTTGATATGGGCGGCCGCTACTTCTACATCAACGACGGCGGACACATCTGGAATCCCGGCTGGTCTCCCGTAAAGACAACGCTTGACAGCTATGAGTGCCGTCACGGTATGGGCTATACCATTATCAAGGGCTCTTCAAACGGCGTTACGGCTACAGCCACCTTCTTTGTTCCGCAGAACTTCAACGGAGAGATTCAGAAGGTAACTATAAAGAATGACAGCGACAAGGAAAAGGACCTCAAGCTGTTCAGCTTTGTAGAGTGGTGTCTGTGGGACGCAAACGATGATACTACTAACTTCCAGAGAAACTTCAACACAGGCGAAGTTGAGATCGACGGCTCGGTAATCTATCACAAGACTGAATATAAGGAAAGACGCGACCACTACGCATTCTATTCTGTAAATGCTCCCATAAACGGCTATGACACCGACAGAGAGAGCTTTTTAGGTCTGTACAACGGCTTTGACGCTCCTCAGACAGTATTTGCAGGCAAGCCCAATATGTCCGTAGCTGACGGCTGGTCACCCGTTGCGTCACACTACATAGAAGTTAAGCTCGCTCCCGGTGAGAGCAAGGACTATGTATTCTGTCTCGGTTATGTTGAGAACAAGGTTGAAGAAAAGTTCGCTCCCGACCTTGACGAGAACAGCACGATAATCACGAGCCGTAACAGCAAGAAGAATATCATAAACAAGAAAAAAGCTCAGGAAATGCTCGCTATGTGCGATACAGCCGAAAAGGCTGACAAGCTCTTTGAAGAGCTGAAGGCACACTGGAACAGCCTGCTCGGTCAGTACAGCGTTAATTCTCCCGATGAGAAGCTGAACAGAATGGTAAACATCTGGAACCAGTATCAGTGCATGGTTACCTTCAATATGTCCCGTTCAGCATCTTACTTTGAGAGCGGTATCGGCAGAGGAATGGGCTTCCGTGACTCCAACCAGGACTTACTCGGATTTGTACACCAGATTCCCGAAAGAGCAAGAGAAAGACTTATCGACCTTGCCGCTACAATGCTTGAGGACGGCGGTGCATACCACCAGTACCAGCCGCTTACAAAGAAGGGCAACCACGAGCTTGGCTCAAACTTCAACGACGATCCTCTGTGGATGATCCTTGCAGTTTCGGCTTATATAAAGGAAACAGGCGATGTTTCTATCCTCGACGAGATGGTTCCCTATGAGAACCGTGATGAGCTTGCAGCTACAATGCTCGACCACATGAAGAGAGCATTCTACCATGTTGTTAAGAAAATCGGTCCTCACGGACTTCCGCTCAGCGGCCGTGCAGACTGGAACGACTGTCTTAACCTCTCCTGCTTCTCAGACAAGCCCGGCGAGTCATTCCAGACATACAACAACAAGGAAATGTTCACAGAGCCTCCTTTCTACAGCAATGTAGCGGAATCGGTAATGATTGCAGGTATGTTCTGCGCTATCGCTCCCGAGTATGTTGAGATGTGCAAGCTCAAGGGCGACGAGGCTGAAGCCGCAAAGGCACAGGCTGAGATTGAAAAGATGAGAGCAAATACTCTTGAATACGGCTTTGACGGCGAATGGTTCCTCCGTGCTTACGACCACAACGGCAACAAGGTCGGCTCACACGAGTGCGAGGAAGGCAAGATATTCATCGAGCCTCAGGGCTGGTGCGTAATGGCAGGTCTCGGCAAGGACAAAGGCTATGACATCAAGACTCTTGACAGCGTAGACAAGTATCTGAACTCACAGCACGGTCTTGTACTGAACAACCCCGCATTCACAAAGTATTATATCGAGTACGGCGAAATCTCCACATATCCCGGCGGATACAAGGAGAACGCAGGTATCTTCTGCCACAACAACGCATGGATAATCTGTGCAGAAGCGGCTGTAGGCAGAGGCGACAAGGCATTTGAGTACTACTCAAAGATTGCTCCCGCATTCAGAGAGGATATATCCGATCTTCACCGCACAGAGCCTTATGTATACGCTCAGATGATTGCAGGTAAGGACGCTCCTCGTCACGGCGAAGCTAAGAACAGCTGGCTTACCGGTACTGCCGCATGGAACTTTGTAGCTGTATCGCAGTACATCTTAGGTATCAAGCCCGAATACAACGGTCTTAAGATCGATCCTTCCATTCCTCACGAGTGGGACGGCTTCACAGCTTCAAGACTGTTCAGAGGCGCTACTTACGAGATTACCGTTAAGAACCCCGATCATGTAAGTCACGGCGTGAAGTCCGTAACGGTTGACGGAAATGCAGTTGACAGCAATGTTGTTCCCGTATTCGAAAACGGCACACATAAGGTTGAAGTAGTTTTAGGCTGATTAAATCAAATATAACAATGCTCCCCGTCGTTAAGGCGGGGAGCAT
>CAMEKR010000147.1 GCA_945921515.1 uncultured Clostridia bacterium
AAAAAATCCCCCGTCTTTTCGGCGGGGGAAATATAAACCTCAATCATAACAGTGCGAGGTATGACTTGATGATTGTTTCACCGCAGAGCATACCAACCGCAAGTCCGACGCTCAGCGCAGGACCGAAAGCGATGCGTCTGCGAAGTTTGATTTTTGTTACCGCACCGTCTTTTATCGACGCACGGAAGACAAATTCTTTGCTGTCCGGAAGCTCGGGCATAACAGCAAGAAGCTCAGCGGAAAGCTCTTCTACAGCGGCTTTCAGCTCATCGGCAGAAAGGCTCCACGCCTTTTCCTCGAACAAATCGGCAGATATCTTGCATTTACCGTGTTCAAATTCACCGTAGATGACATCTTCTGCTCCCTCGGTGTTCTTTCCTTCGCACCAGGCGGTCAGCTTTTCTCTGATTTCCTTTGTGCGTTGTTTTGTAAAGGACGATAGGCTCACCTGTAATACTACTCCGTATACAGCGCCTATCATAACACCTATAACGGCTGCAGGGACTATCTTCCATCCGAGCACGAAGCCTGCGGCAGCCATAAGCTGAACATCGCCTCCGCCCATACCGCCGAAAAGTGCGAGTACGGCAAAAGGCACGGCTATTACGGCGGCGCCTGCAAAATGCTCCCACCAGGGCATATTAGGCTCGGTAAAGAATGTTGCGATACCGAGAACTGCTATTGATATAGTGCACCAGTAGGGTATCTCCATATGGTCGATATCTATACAGCTAAGCACTATCAGCAACGAGAAAAAGACGATGGCAACCACCATAGGCAGACTTGCCGAGAAGCGTATGTAGCTCAGCAGGAACATAAGTCCGGTGAGAGCCTCCACTATCGTGTAGCGCACCGAGATGGGCGCTTTGCACTTACGGCATTTTCCGCCGAGTATTATCCAGCTGAATATCGGAACAAGGTCGTACGCCTTTATGCGTTCACCGCAGGAAAAGCAGTGTGACGGGCCGTTTATTATTGACATATGCTGAGGAGTACGGTATATGACAACATTAAGGAAACTGCCTATGACCGAACCGAAGATAAACACAAGTACGCAAACAATGGTATCATACCAGAGTATACCTGTCATATATGATCCTTCCTTTCTTGATAAAGGGGCTGTAAACAGCGTATGGATATTTTAACATATATCACCGCTTTTTTCAAGTACAAAGCTGTGAATGAACACAAAATCGTATCAGGGGGAGACATTTAATGAAAAACATACCCATAGGTCAGATTCTTGTAGAAAACGGATTTCTGAAAGAAACTCAACTTAACGAGGCTCTTGAGAAACAGAAAGAAGAACCCGGGAAGAAGCTTGGCGATGTGCTTCTTGAGCTCGGCTACGTTTCGGAAACTCAGCTTGCTCAGGCTCTGTCCATACGACTTAAGGTACCTTTTATTGACCTGACAACCACGAAGATAGATATCGAGGCGGTAAAGAAAATCCCCGAGGCCATAGCAAAGAAGAACTGCTGTGTAGCTTTTCAGATGACGGATACAAGACTTACCGTTGCTACAGACGATCCTATCAACTTCTACATATTTGAGGAACTGAAGGTTATCTCCGGCATGGAGATACACGCAATGCTGGCTACCCGCACGGCGATTGAGGAGACTATCAACAAGGCTTACTCACAGCAGACCGTAAGCAATGTTATGGATAACCTCAACAAAGAGTATACGGGAGCAGCCGATGGCGTTATCCAGGACGATCCCGAGTCCGGCGAGCGTGTTGATAATGCGCCTATCGTTAAGCTGGTAAATACGATAGTTGAGACATCATTCAGAATGAACGCATCGGATATTCATATAGAGCCATTCAAGGACAGAACGAGGATAAGGCTCAGAATCGATGGCGAGCTTGTTGAACAGATGAAGGTAAAGCCTGCCGCACACAACTCTCTCATTACCCGTATCAAGATTCTCGGCGGTATGAATATAGCCGAGAAGAGAATACCGCTTGACGGTCGATTCGGTATGACGATAGACGGAGTAAACCTCGATGTCCGTGTATCTACGATACCTACCGTATACGGCGAGAAATGCGTTATCCGTCTGCTTTCAACGGCAGATGAAAAGACCAGAAAGATAACCGACCTCGGTATGACTCTCTATAACTATGAGATGTTCAAGCAGATAATCAGATGTCCGCACGGAGTTATGCTGGTTACAGGACCTACAGGTTCGGGTAAATCTACCACCCTTTACGCAACACTCGGCGAGCTTTCAAAGCCCAACGTTAACATAGTAACCGTTGAGGACCCTTGCGAAAAGAAGATAGACGGTGTAAACCAGGTACAGATAAACGCCAAGGCAGGTCTTACCTTTGCGGCGGCTCTGCGTTCTATCCTTCGTCAAGACCCCGATATAGTAATGGTCGGTGAGATTCGTGACGGTGAAACGGCAGATATCGCTATCCGTGCCGCAATTACAGGTCACCTTGTGCTTTCAACACTGCATACAAACGACGCCGCAGGTACGATTCTCCGTCTTGTTGATATGGGTGTTGCTCCGTACATGGTTGCTTCTTCGCTGGTAGGCGTTATAGCACAGCGACTTGTAAAGCTGCTTTGCCCTGAGTGCAAGGAAAAGGTCATGCTGACCGATCCCGCAGACTTAAGACTGGTAGGAAAGACCGAGCCGGTTGAGGTATATCAGGCTCACAGAGGCGGCTGCCGTGCCTGCCACAACTCAGGCTACAAGGGCAGAACCGCTATTCATGAGATAATAGTAAGTACCAACGATATCAAGGAGCTTATCTCAAGCGGTGCTACCGCAGAGCAGATAGGAGCCCAGGCTGAAAAGAACGGCACCAAGCTTCTTAGAAGCAACGTTACCGATATGGTGCTTGCCGGAACGACTACACTTGATGAGCTTGTAAAGGCAACCTACTCCGTATAATTCGGATAAGGTGCTTGCAATATATGTAATAAAAGGAGATCACAAAGGTGGATATTAACAAAATACTTGACGAAGCCAGAAGGCTCGGCTGTTCGGACTTACATTTTACTGCGGGACTCCCTCCCGTTGTCCGTCTTCACGGCAGTATAAAAAAGCTCAGCGGTTATCCCGATTGTACAGAACCGATAATCGTCAATATCATAAATCAGATAACTTCGATGAAGCACAAGGCTTCCATTCAGAAAGGCCTTGACACCGACTTCTCGTATGTATCTGCATCTGGACACAGACACAGAGTCAATGTATACAGACAGAGAGGCTATCACGCTATCGCAATGCGACTTCTTCGTAACGATATCCCTACTCTGCAGGATTTAATGCTCCCCGGACTTATGGGTGAGTTTGCACTCCGTCCCAGAGGCCTTGTGCTTGTAACAGGTCCTACCGGTTCGGGTAAGTCAACGACTCTGGCGGCAATGATCGACCACATCAACAGAAACAAGAACTGCCACATCATAACTGTCGAAGACCCTATCGAGTATCTTCACACACATAAGCAGTCAATGGTAAACCAGCGTGAGATCGGCGCCGATGTAGACAGCTTCGCAGGCTCTCTGCGTGCCGCACTCCGTGAAGACCCCGATGTTATCCTCGTCGGAGAAATGCGTGACTTTGAGACTATCAACGCCGCAGTAACCGCCGCAGAAACAGGTCACCTGGTGCTTTCAACCCTGCATACCACAGGTGCGGCTGAAACCATCGACCGTATCATAGACGTATATCCGCCTCACTCACAGGGACAGATCAGAGCACAGCTCGCAAACTCTCTTGTTGCGGTTATCTCTCAGACGCTTGTTCCTACAGCAGACGGCAAGGGCCGTATAGCCGCACTTGAGCTGATGAGCTGTACCGACGCTATCTCCGCACTTATCCGTGAAGGTAAGATATTCCAGATTCCCAACGCTATTCAGACATCTAAGGCTCTCGGTATGTTCTCGCTCGACCAGGACCTCGCAAGACTTGTCCGCACCGGCAAGATCACCGAGCAGGTGGCAAGAAGCCGTTGTCAGAACCCCGACGATCTTACAAGATATATGGGTGCATATTGATAAAAATATATTATTCAGCAATGCTGCCGTATTTTCGGGCAGCATTGTTTTTTGGAAAGGATAAAAAATGAGATTCGTTATTCAGAGAGTGACACAGGCAAGCGTGACTGTTGACAGCAAGACGGTAGGAGAGATAAACAAAGGCTTTCTGGTGCTTATCGGGATATCTCAGACCGACACAAAACAGACCGCCGATAAAATGGTGAAAAAGATGCTCGGTCTTCGTATATTTGACGATGAGAACGGAAAAACAAATCTGTCGCTTGCTGATGTCGGCGGCGAGCTTCTGCTGATATCGCAGTTCACGCTGTATGCTGACTGTAAAAAAGGCAACCGACCGTCTTTTATCAATGCAGGAAAACCCGATATGGCAAACGAGCTTTACGAATACATCATATCGGAATGTAAAAAGCAATTCAGAACCGAGAAGGGCGTTTTCGGTGCGGATATGAAGGTAGGGCTGTTAAACGACGGACCGTTCACGATATTGCTTGACAGCGACGAGATATGCGGATAGATAAGTACAA
>CAMEKR010000148.1 GCA_945921515.1 uncultured Clostridia bacterium
ATGGGCCGCTATGTCTTGAATTGTAAGGCTATTTCAATTATTCAGTAAACATTATTTAAGTTTCTGTACCAAAACGTATATGCCATTAACCAATTTTAGTTCCACAACTCGAACAGAATTTAGAACCGGGATTTATAGGTTCACCGCACTCAGTGCAGAACGCAGGCTTTTTAGCTTCGACTTTATTGCCGCACTCGGGGCAGAATTTCGCATTCGCAGCTAATTTTGTGTGGCAATTCGGACACTCAATTTCCTCGGAAGATGCTACCGAAGCAACAGCTACAGGAGTTTCTGCAACGGGGGTAGCAGTGGCTTCCTGTGCCGCCATAACACTGTTGAAGCTCTCAATAGCACTATCGATATCGGGCATAATGTATTCTTCGATTTTTTCTGAATAACGATACAAGTACTCATCAAAGTCAAAGTGATTTGAGCCTTTTTTCGATGAAATAAAAGCTTCCTTCAGTTCCTGCCCAACTTCCTTGAAAGCGCCGAGAACAGAGTCATCACTATCTTCATCATCGTCAACATCAAGAACAGGAACTCCATCAAAGTACGGAGCAAACTTTGTAACCAACATCAGTTCCTCATTCTTCAATATCAAGCCACTTGCATTTTTGGCGAGGGCAGTAAAAAAATCTCGAACCAAATATAAGTATTCCAAGTTCTTGTTTGCTTTTTCCTTGGTTTTTCTGAAATCGCCCTTTTCCCTAAAAGACAGTTTCACACCTTTATTAGCCTGAATCTGTTCAATAAGTGTCTTGGTCTCGTTTTCTAAATCCGCAATCATCTTGCTGATACGAACCAAGTTAGTTTTTATATATTTGCAATAGCCGCTGGTCTGCTCACGATTTTGTTTCTTGGTAAGTTCATCCTCAACTTTATCAATAATTTTCGAGCCTGCCATTTTCCCAATTACACCAAAAATGCCCATATATGTATCCTCCTATTATTAGAAATTTCTTACTCTACCGGCGGAACGGGTGGGGCAAACAACCCCTTTAAGTCATCTGTTTCGCCTGCTTTAATCCACGTAGCCATCCCAGTTTTCCAAACCAAGCTATCCGCCGTAAGTTGACCGGTCGCAATCATCTGCTGTAGCACTTGCAGATTGTAAGGTCCTGTTGCTTGCCCGTTTACCGCAATATGATATGCGACAATAGGAATGGGTGGAGGTGTTGCTCCACTCGGTGCGGCTTGGTTAGCGCCAGCCATAGAGTTGTTCATAATTCCTGCTATATTCTGCCCTACAGCTCCGCCGACTGCCATACCCGCCATCATAGCGGCAGGATTAAAGCCTGTACCACCATTACCTAAATCAACTCCACCAGCACCGTTTTCACCCATATGTCCCAGAGCCTCAGCACCTGCAATACCAACTTCTGTCTGTTTCTCAACCTGAAACGCACCAATGTTAGCAGTTTGAGTCTGTTTGTGCATTGCGTACTGTCCTTCTTCACGCTGTATACGCAGTCTTTCAACATAATCCATTGTTTCGGCTTGTACTTTGGTAGCAGTAATGTCTTTGGTTACAGCCATTAACTGTCTGTAACCATCGCTTGATTTGTCAATTTCTATTGCGCCTATGTCCACGCCGGAAACATCTACGCCAAAAGTTTCTTTTAATCTTTCGCTTATGTCATATTCAGCCACATCGTTGATTTGTGCAGTCTTGGTCTCAATTTGAACCAAAGGAATATCATTTACAGCGGGAGCGTTAGCAACTACATCTTTAACATATCTTGTTACAGCGTCACGAATCTGTTTCTGAAAATCCTCAAGATTAAATGTGTTGAGTCTGTGCAGCTTTATGAACTGACGGTAATCGCTGATTTTAAAGCTGATAGTTCCTCTTACGGCTACCGGAACGCCGAAATCAGAAAATCTCGGATCATAAACATCAAAAAACGGAACTCCAAATTTTACCTGAATAATCTGTGCAAGATTGATGAAGTAAACTTCGGCTTGGAACGGAGTTCCGCCCTCGTATGCCAAGCCTACAATACTTGCAAGCACAGGGAAGTTTTCTGTTTTGATAATTTGATCAAACGGACCGACAATGAAATCTTGCATTACTCCGTTCGGTTGTTTGTAAACAAATACAGCAACCTCACCATCTTTCACTCGAAGTGAGGAACCCCAACGAATAGCATTCTCACGAACGGTCTGCCCAGATTGCACCCCAGAAGGATGCCATTTCCATATTAAGTACGATGGTTCGTCACATCGTATCTCATCCATTAAACCGCCTTTGCGGTTGTTTTTATCAAATAAAGCCATTATGTATTCTCTCCTTTACTGAATTATTTCTCTTTAATGTCAGCCAGCATACTCATATAATCATCTTTGTAATCATTGCTCGATACATTGTTTGTATGCAGAAGAACAACGTAGAACCATCTTCTATCACTTTCAGACGGAAAGCAGAAGCAATAACCACTACCATCAACTTTTGTATTCCAATCAATTTTTTGCTTATATGTAAAGCGGTACAGCATACCTTTTACGCCGTGGTCTGATTCGAAAACTTCGTGATCAACTACGTCACCATCTGTAAACATTCCTGCAACAGCCTTGACCATATTGTCATTGTCCGCTTCTAATCCCTTAAAACCCACATCGTAATTATCATCTGATTCTTCGGGATATGCGATGCTCAGCATTACTACCTTATCGCCCTTTTCAGCATAGTATTGAAGATACTCGTTTTTACTTCCTTCTTCGTCCCAATAATCGGGAAGGTTAAAGGTAAAGTTTTTCACATTTATAGCCGTTGTGGGAGTCGCTGCATCATTATTAGTTTTGTCTTCCATCTCGTTTTCTATATCATACGAACTAACCACCACATTCATTAAATCCTTGTTGTCGTAATAGAAAATACTTAGATTATATCCTGCATCATCCTTTGCATAGAAAACCATATCAGTTTTTGTTACGCCAACGGTAAAACCAGCCTCTCTGCAAGATTTTACATATGCTTCAAAATCGGCGGTTTCGATATTGTATAATTCAATACTAACTTGCTTTTCCGTCTCCATTACGATTTTGCCATTAGTGGTATCGGGTTCAGGAAGTTCGGCAAACAAGCCTGTTGTCTGCCATTCAAATGTAGCATTATAATCTTTGCTGTCGGTCACCCCAACATTGCTACCATAACGGATAATACAAAATACAACGGCTATCACTAAAATAACAAGTCCAACAATTGCCTTGATTTTAATTATACGATTGACACGGTTTTCATCAGCGGTAATTTCATTGTAGCTATCTTTTACAATCGAGTCATTAGGAAACAGCAAGTCTGCCTTTTGCTTCAATTGCTCTGCTTTAGCACACCAAAGTCGCATCCAATAAGCTGTTTTACGATTAATACTTTCCTTTGAAATAAAATCAATCTTTTCTTTGGCAAAAACCAATGCACTCAAAATCGACTCTCTATCATTAGGAAACGAAAAGTTTTCAATCAAAGAAGCCATTTTCTTTTCTTCCGATGTAAGCTTTGGAGTTGATTTTAAAGTTACCAAAGGGAGTGCTAAATATATCACTAACGGAATGCAAACAAAGAGCAAGTTTAATACAACCCACCAAAAACGTTTGCTTTTACTCCACGAAGACCAACCGCTTTTTCCGGCAGTAGAGCTATTCGCTATGTTTTTTTCGCATTCATTGATCTCTTTTATGAAATCCTGTAATACGGAACTTACTTTTTTGCTATTTAACTCAAATCCACAAGCGGGGCATTTTGCAGTGAAGGCGTCAACCACCTCTCCGCAATTAGGACATTTACGGATTTCCCCTTCATAAACGGTTTTGCGTTTGTTTTCATTTGCTGTTTGCTGTACAGATCTTGAAGTACCGCAGGCAGAACAGAATTTAGCCTTGTCATCAAGTTGCTGACCACAATTAGAACAAAAAGCCATATTGGATACCTCCATAGAATATTTTTTGAAAGAAAAATCCTTTATTTTTTCAAATGAGGACATTCTGGACAAATCGGAATGTTTTCATCCCACAAGCTACATTTTATTCCTGATTCTATGGGAGTAAATTGAATATCAGTTTTACACATTTGCACAGAACGATAAAAAATTGTTATTGTAGCATCTTTATTATACTTTGAACACTTCACATTATATTGTTCTTTAGATTGATAATAATCTGAATTGTGTACTATCTTCATTGTGGCTACTCCTTGTTAAATTTCCGATTTCACAGCATCACAAATATCACCGATATTACAATTAAGATATTCGCATATACGTAAGAGAACAGACAAAGCCACTTCTTCATTGCGACGCAGTTTTGTCATTGTACCAGTTGCGATATTAAGGTCTTTACGCATCGTAGCAGGAGAGATTTCTTTTTCAACAAGCATAAGCCAAAGTTTTTTATAACTCATCCTCATACTACGCGCCTCCCCAAATAGATACTTTGTTCCTCAATAGAAAAACTAAAATCCGGTTGGATGGGCAGTCGGGCTGAAGTTAATCT
>CAMEKR010000149.1 GCA_945921515.1 uncultured Clostridia bacterium
CACATTCGTGCCAGTGGTGTGTATCATTGCTTTCCCACTCTTCACTCCAGCTATGCTCATGTATCGTTGAAGCTGTAAAGACATCTATGTCATCATAAACAAGGTAATTGTCATCGTCCAGCATATCTTCCTGCCACTCACCGCTATACAGCTCTTCGCCGTCCTCGTCATAAAGTGTGAATTTTCCGGGCAGAGAGAATCTGACATCTTCGCTGTTGACTGCATAGCGTATATCTATGATATCAAAGCTGCTGTTACATGTCTGCAGATAGAAAACAACATCATCAAGAGTCAAAGCATCCGATTCAAGTACATTCTCATCTGCAACAATTATAAGCCGTCCTCCTTTTACCGATATATCCTCACTGCTGTCTATACCTTCTTCGCTTTCAGAGCGCAGATTCAGATCGCTGTCGGTAATGGTTACATCATCATCGGCATCTATACACTCGTTATAGGAATGTATCTTTAGCACGCTATCTGTGACAGACACTTCGTTTTCTGAATATATGCCGTCATCTCCGCACATATTCAGCAACACTTCAGAACCAACAATATTAACGCTGTCATCGGTATCGATGCCTTCATCATCAGCAAATACCGAGATTGAAGAATCTTTTATTGTCAGAGGATAAGCCCAGTTTATTCCGTCATAATTTATGGATACTGTTTCGATACTGCAACCTTCGATGGCGTCATTGATCGTATCGGGCGCAGCTTCCGACTCATCTTCGGTATAATAATAGTCACTGTAGATACAGCATCCATACGAAGCGGCGGACAGTTTTGAAACATCTTTTCCGTTTCCTATTATATTAAGCGAGCCTTCGCAGTGTATTGCTCTATAACTATAATAGTTCAAATTAAATATCTCTGCCGTTCCCTCAATGATTATCGTTGAGCCGTTGGGAAGTGAAATCGTATGGTCTTCCCCATAATAACAAATAGAAAACCCATCTTTAAGAACAAGAGTTTTTGTTTGTGTGTCCCAGCTCCATTTATCATCTTCAGCAGGTACGGGAAGCTCTTCTTTGGTAAAGTTCAGATTACCGTTGATCGCATCTTCGGGGATTTCCGTTACCGAAACAATTGCCGAGCATAAGCCCGTATCAGATTCGCTGTAACCTCCGAGAGCAATATAGTATGTTCCGGGTTCAAGTAATTCTATCATATTGCTCTCATCCGTACTATCAAATAATTCAATACCCGAAGCATTCTGCTTATACAGCCACATATATGTATCTACATAAGCTTCTTTTCCCGCAAAGCTCATCGACAAAATCGATTTGGAAGTAATCTCACACTTCAGCAAATCAGCGTATACATTATTATCGTTATCGGAATTATAATATAACTCTCCGCTGCCCAGTTCATATTCAAATTCAGCAGGAAGTTCGGTTATATCGGTTAATTGTTGAAGTGCATATTCAAGGTCGATATAAGAGCTGATATACGTTTTTGTATATATTTCGCTGAGATTCAACGCATCGTCTTTTGCAACAAAGCATATCGACTTTTCTCCGGACGCTGTAATGTCAAATGTAACGCCTTCGGCATCGCAGTATATACCTTCACCGCTTGTGTCTATTGTCACAGGCAAGCTCTCGCCGTAGTCAACCATAGACCAGTATAATTGGCAAGGCTCATCCGAAAACGCCTTGACATGAATGGTATTGGCGTCTTTTCGATGAACGTCAACATTCAGCGTAGGTCTTTCGACATCTGCAGTAGGGTCGGGATAGCTCCACAAATCAAAGCAATCAAGTAACAGCTTATACATATCATAGCAATTATGATGAACTATAGCTACACGAACAGTCTTGCCTGCATAAGAATTAAGGTTGACCTTATATTCCTTCCAGCCATATTCCGTTGTGTAATCACTGCCTATCTGATCATATGTAGCGCCGCCGTCGGTAGAAATATATATACCGAACACTTCTGCGTAATAATCGCCGGCGTATCCCGTTGCATTGAAGGTAAGCAGATACTGCTTATCGCTGTCAAGCGTCATCTCAGGGAGATAAAGCCAGTTATCGGGAGACAACGCCATGCCGGAATCGCTGACATATGACTCTGATGAAATAGTTCGTGTGCCATGATGAGCAAATGATGCTGCTTCATACGAAAACCAATTATATCCGTCTCCGTCCTTATCCTCAGTGCTCCAGCCCTCAGGCAGCTCTGTGCCTTCAAAGCTTTCCGACCAGACATTGTTCCATGCTCCTCTGGTGTGTCCTGAGCCTTCAGCAAAGGTCTGCAAAGGCATCGCTCCTACCGCCATTGAGAAAGCAAGAAACGAGCCTATGATTTTTGTAAGTTGTTTCTTCACCATACAAGATCCTCCATCGCATTTTTTACTATTATAATGCAGTCCGTTGCTGTTGTCAATATAAATGGAACGAAAAGACATAAAACGGAACGAATTGACATCATTCTTTGTTTTTACTCTTTAGGCAATGTATTTCCGAAATACAATCCGAGAGCCTTACCTGCGTCATCGCCGCTGCCTACATATTGTATATCGTTTATATCGAACAGAATACAGCCGCAGTGTCCCTCAAAAGTGGGGAATGAAATCACATTAAGATACCTGTCGACCTCAGGACTGTAGTCTACCGTCTGGAGAGTCTCGCCGTAAAGCGTGCTTCGCTCATAGTTTCTCAGCCATTTTGAAGACATATTGCGGAAAAGTCCGGCAAAGGATTTATTAATCAGCTTATCAAGCGGTATCTTTTCAAGTCTCGACAGTGCTTCGTTGCCGTATCTGAATATCCAGTCAACAGCACGGTTTTTTTCATCAAACACCATCTCAATATCGGCAAACGCAAAAGGAAAGCCGTCAAAGCACTTGTAATGGCTCCTGTATTCTTCAAAAGAAGACGGAGCATCCTTCGCCGAAAAGCCGCCGATGATGTTCTTCTGCTTTGTACGGAATATCTCTTCTATCTGTTTTTTCTTTCTTTTGGCATAATCAAGCGATTCGCCGTTGTTAAGCAATATCTTCTTTGCAATTTTATGTATAGCCATTGCCGATACGATACAGCCTCTATCTACCTTTACAAAGTCGTCACCGAGTTGTTCTTCAAGCTCAGCGAGAGTAATTCGTGCAACATGGACTTTGCCGCCTGCAATATGTATATGAGCATATTTACCTGACATAATGACATAAAATACAGTATCTGCATTTATCTCCATCATTTTTCTTTTTACTTTTACCTTTATTGTTCTTGACCTCTGCAAATATATCGCCTCTTTCGTTAATAATTCAAAAAAATATGTCAAAGACGCACCGAGCCTTACAATCTGTGCGTCTTTAACAATTATATCATATTGTGTGCCTTTTGGCAATAATGCCACAGCACATTTCAGAAGCATCTGCCCTTCTTGCCGGCACGGCACTCGTCAATTTTTCCCGTGTCGCACTGATAGCAAACTTCATTCGGAAGATCCCTGCCGGAGAAAAAGTCGTCAAGGTTTGAAAGCGTCACATTAGCGATATTTCCCAGCGCCTCACGGGTAAGGAACGCCTGATGTGAGGTGAGCAGTACATTGGGACAGGAAATAAGCAGTGCCAGCACATCATCGTCTATTACAGTATCGGACATATCTTCAAAGAAGATATCTCCCTCTTCTTCATATACATCAAGTCCCGCACCTCTTACCTTGCCGCTTTTCAGTGCATCCAGAAGTGCGGAGCTGTCGATAAGCGCACCTCGTGATGTATTAATAATAAACACATCATTCTTCATCTTAGTAAAGGCGTCGGCGTTTATCATTCTGCGGTTATCGGCGGTCAGCGGACAATGAAGTGAGATTATATCGCTTTTTGCATACAGAGTGTCGGTATCCGTGTACTCAAAGTCTGCTTCTTTTACGGGATAGGGATCGTAGGCCAGTATCTTCATACCGAAGCCCTTACAGATATCAATAAACGCTCTGCCTATCTTTCCAGTACCGATAACTCCTGCGGTTTTGCCGTGCAGGTCAAATCCCGTCAGTCCCGAAATGTTGAAATTAAAATCTCTTGTACGGTTATATGCCTTGTGTATCTTTCGGTTAAGTGAGAGCAGCAGAGCCATAGCGTGCTCTGCGACTGCGTACGGCGAATATGCAGGAACACGAACGACATTTATTTTTCCGAACGCCGCCTTGAAATCAATATTGCTGTAGCCTGCACAGCGCATTGCTATTACTCTTGTGCCTCCCTCATAAAGAGCGTCGATAACACTCTTGTCGATCGTGTCGTTTACAAAAGCGCATACCGCTTCACAACCCTTTGCCATTATCGCAGTTCTGCCGTTCAGCTTAGACTCGATGTAGATTATTTCGTAATCCTTGTTGACAGCGTCAAAAGACGCCTTGTCGTATGATTTGGTATCGAAAAAAGCTATCTTTTTCATGTTATCCTCCGTTTTTTCTTATTATGCGTAACTATAAACGGAGTATTCAAA
>CAMEKR010000150.1 GCA_945921515.1 uncultured Clostridia bacterium
GTTCTTGTTGTACAAACTTATATTTTTTCTGTCCAGTTTTTGTTGACTAGTGCATAGAGCAATTTCTCTATCCCTAACCCCAACCCCTTCCCCTCGGGAAGGGGCTGTTGATCGGGGGCTATCGCCCCTCGTCCCTATTGGGGGCTGAAGCCCCTCAACCCCATTTTGAGGAAGATTTAAGTTTTTCTACAGTCTGAAGCAGGGAATCAAAAATTCCCTGCTTTAAAAACTATATTCACTTCTTAAAATTATTCGGATAAAGTAATCCATGAGCCTTTGTCCTGTTCCTTGCGTACGCCTAACGACATAGCTTCGTACTCAGCTTTTTAACGGTAAAAACGGTTTTGCCGGTAGCTTTAGTCAAAGCCGCCGCAACGGTCATTGCGCTCTTTTTGTCTTCGTAGCGTGTTGCGTATTCGGGGCAATAAACGGTACACTCACCTACGGATATGTACTTTATATCACCGTTATCGTCCGTTGTTTCAAGTACATAAGACATTCGCCGACCGCCTCTCAAAATCCGTTAGTTGTCTTAATTATATGACAAATACCGGTTTTTTCAATAAAGATTACATTTTTTGAGTCGGAAAAGGCAAAAAACAATGAAATTTTGTCGGATCTATTGAAACAACCCGAATTTCAGCCTTATTCGGCAACACTTCTTTAAAAGTGCATCGCCGGTAATCAGAACAAAAACTACAGTCGATACTGCGTGTATAAGATCGAAAGGCAGTCCCGAGAGCATAAATGCCGCTATCTGAGGTAAGTTATCCAAGGCGGTGTAAGTAAGCGCCGAAGACAGATTCATTAAGCCACCGTATATTAAAATCACGGCAAAGAAAGAATAAACGCACAGCGCAAGTGTGCTTCTTTTCTTTGAAAATAATATTCCTGCAAAAAAGCCGAGCAGTCCCATCGCCACCATCTGCCAGGGAGTCCATGTGCCTTGCCCGAACAGCATATTCGATACAAGCATAGATATTGCGCCGATAAGAAAGCCTGCCTGCGCTCCGAGTGCGGCACCGCTTATTATAACTACTGCGGCTACAGGCTTGAACTGTGGGAACATGAAGAACAGCTCCCTGCCTGCAACTGCCGCCGCACATAAAACGGCAAGCACGGCTATATCTTTTGCAGACGGTTTTTTCTTCTCAAAGCTGATAAAGAAAGCCGCAAGGCACTCAACCAGTACCGCAAGCGATATGATGAGATATTTTCTTGCGCTGTCGGGGATGAACGCACTTCCCGCTATCACCGTCAGCGGTATTATAACAAGCGTAGTGATTCCTGCAGCTATATCAGAGCCTGTTATGCGCTTTTTTACAAACGGAGGTGACGCCATACTGTTTTTGGGAGATGCACCCAATATAAGCAATATCATCGGTGCAAGCAGGAGTACATATCTGAGCCAGAACGGCTCTGACGGTATGCTAAACGGCAAAATTCCCGTATCGGATATGAGAAGCAAGAACAGCATTATTCCGCCTGAGATAAGCGATAGCTTTCTGTACGGCTTCATTTTGTGGCGTTTGTTATCGCCTTTGCTTTCTTCCTTTGGCTTATTCTCTCCGCCTGTGCCTCCTATATCGCCGAAATCATATCCGCTCTGACTTATCTCTCCCCCGACAGAAGCGATAAGGGCACTTTGCGAATACACGCCTTCGCATACTCCCGAGGCTATTTTTGCGCTGTCTGTTGTGAAGAACGTTCCTTCGGTAAAGAACTTATCGGGCGGCAGGCAAGCGGTAATACTTCCGTCAAAAAGCAAAGCACAGCTGTCGGCTGTCTCGGCGCAGAAGTCCATATCGTGACTTACAAGCACTATAGTCTTTCCCTGCGAAGCAAGACTCTTAAGAAGCGCAGAAAAAGCCTGTTTATAGGCGGCGTCAGCACCTTTTGTAGGCTCGTCTAAAAGCAGGATATCAGCACCGTGTGAGATAAGCTTTGCAATAGCAGTTCTCTGCCTTTCGCCTCCCGACAAATCAAGCGGATTTCGTGAAAGTAGATGTGTAAGCCCGAATGCTTTCGCAACCGTATCGGCATTTTCCAAAAGCTCCTCTCTGACGCTTTCGCAATTAAACAAAAGAGTCGGGTCCTGCGGTAGATATCCGAGTCTGCCTGCGTTTATATCTATCTTTCCTCTGTACGCTCCGAGCGTGTTGCAGATAAGTCCGAGCAAAGTAGACTTGCCTGCGGCATTTCCGCCGATAACGGCGGTAACCGTACTCCTTTTTATATCAAGCGACAGGTTTCTTATAACGTCACGGCCGCCTTTGCGGTAGCCGAAGCTGAGATTTTTTATCGATATACATACTTCACCGCCGCTTTTTCTTTCGGACGGTATCGGCTCGGCAATTCCGTGAGTCTTTTTACGCCCCGAATACCACGCTTTTGCCGAAGGTACATCAAGCAAAGCCTTTGCGTCATTTGCCGCTACGCTTGCCCTCACTCCGACAGGCATTTCTGCAAGCATAGAATGTTCGCTATTTGCAAGATATCCGACGAGCTTCTCAGCACTGCCGTCGCATACTGTTCTTCCCTTGTCGAGCATTATTATTCTGCCGCAGACAGACAGCAGACCGCCGAGCTGATGCTCCGCTATCACTATCGCCGTACCAAGCTCACGGTTTATCCTTGAGAGAAGCATTATAAACTGTGCGGAAGCTATCGGGTCAAGCTGAGAGAGAGGCTCGTCAAGAAGCAATACATCGGGGTGCATTACCATAACCGAAGCAAGATTTATCATCTGCTTTTGTCCGCCCGAGAGCTTGTCGCAGTCCTCATAAAGAATGTCCTCGATTCCGAAAAACAACGCCGTCTGAGCTATCCGTGAGCGCATCTCGCTCTGCGATAGCCCTATGCTCTCCGCACCGAAGGCAAGCTCGTGCCATACCTTATCGCACACTATCTGCTCATCGGGAAACTGGGAGACAAATCCGGCAAAACTTCCGTCAAACCGGAGTGTGCCTACTGTTTTTCCGGCTTCGGCAGGCGCTTTCATAAGGCTCAGCAGGGTGGATTTTCCGCTGCCCGAATTTCCGCACACCGCCACAAACTCGCCCTCGCCTATATTAAGCGAAATGCCGTCAAGCGCAGGGCTTTCACAGCCGGGATAGAAATATGACAGATTTTCCGTACTTATCAGCATATCATCTCTCCCTTCGTACTGTTTTTTCGGCAAATGCGCTGACGGTCGGCACAAGGCATAATAAAAGCCATGCGGTATCCGCCGCAATATCCGCTGCATTAAAAGGCAGTAAAACGCTCGGATAGTATCGGTACTCTGCGCCCAAAGCCGTAAATGAAGCTATTATAACGCCTGTGCAGATAACCGTGAATAACAAAATCAATCCGTCCTTTGCCGTAAAGCAAAACACGCTGTACGCTGTTCTTTTAGCGGTTGCATAGCCTCTGTATTTCATCGATCTTGCGGTATATACGCTTTTTTCAAGCGAATCCGTTACCGCCGCAGACAGCACTCTGACTCCGCTTTTTATACGGGACATAGGCTTGCCGCTGTATATATCGTTGCCGACAAAACGCTGTGCCGCCGCAGTCTGCTTTACTCTTCTTGCAAAGGCAGGAACAGCTCTCAGCGTCATTGACAGCAAAAGTCCGAGATACGGCAATATTTTCGAGAAAAGATATATCATCTTATCCGATGTAAGACAGCGGTTTATGCTGACAAACCACAGCACAAGCGAAGCCGCCGCCGCACAGGTAAAAGCCGAATACAATAACGATTCAAGAGTAAGGCTGTTTCCCGTAGGGAGCTTTACAAGCTCGGTCGAGCCTTGATTGTTGAAGAATATATTCACCGAGAACGCCATTAAAAGCAGAGGTAGCATTACACCCAGCATTTTAAGAGCAGTCCTTGCATTTACGCACAGCGCATAGCAGACAGAACAGACAAGCGCCGCCGCAGAAAAGACGGGACTTTGCACTATCGCAGTTATCAGTATCACAGCGGCGAAATAAACCGCCGCAGTTATCGGATGCACTCTATCCATCTTTCCTCCGTTTTACTGCAAGTCAAGGTCGTTGCCCATATTGCAGGTATATCTTATCGCTATCTTGTCCCCGTCGGATACAATACACGATGAACAGCCGTAGTTCATATACTCGCCGTTTACCGTATACATCCATCCCGAAGCCGTTCCGCAGTCAAATTCATACAGGTTGCCTATACCCTCTATATATCGTGTTGCAAATGCGGGAGAGTATGATGTTTCAAGCTGTATACCGTTTTCATCGCAGACTCTTTTAAGAATATCATACACGCTCTCGCCCTTGTCAAAGCCTGTTTCTGCGCTGAATAATACTCCGTCATCCGGTACACATTCTTTTTTATCCTTGCTTAGTTTATCCATATTACTAAGTATAGTCCTGCACTCGATTTCAAACAGGCAGGTATAGTCATACTTCTTTGGCGGTGCAGATTCAGCCGAAG
>CAMEKR010000151.1 GCA_945921515.1 uncultured Clostridia bacterium
CAATGCTCCGTTTTTGAAAGGAATTATTATGGCTGTAGTAATAACCGGCGGCACAGGCGCCATAGGCAGTGCAATGGTGCGTGCGTTTTCAAAATCCAATGATGTTGCCGTGATATATAAAAGTTCCGAAGATAAGGCACAGGCTCTTAAAGAGGAAACAGGGTGCGGTATATACCGTGCCGATGTTTCATCGCAAGAAGAGGTAAAAAGTGCGATAGAAGCGGTTATCAAGGACTATGGGCATATCGATGTGCTGATAAACAATGCCGGAATATCGCAGATAAAACTGCTCGGCGATGTAACCGTGTCGGACTGGAACAATATGATGGCGGTGCATCTCGGCGGTGCGTTCAATATGACAAAAGCGGTTATCCCCGATATGATACGTAGAAAAAAGGGAAGTATAATAAATATCTCTTCGGTTTGGGGCGTACACGGCGCTTCCTGCGAAGTGCCGTATTCTACCGCTAAGGCAGGTCTTATCGGCTTTACAAAGGCGCTTGCAAAAGAGCTTGCTCCGAGCGGTATCACCGTGAACTGCATTGCTCCGGGTGTAATCGACAGCCCTATGAATAATGCTCATCTGAGCGAAGAAGAAATGAAGGAACTTATTGAGCAGACTCCGCTGGGCAGGCTCGGTACTGCGCAGGATGTTGCCGATGCCGCAGTATATCTTGCGTCGGCAGGATTTGTCACAGGTCAGGTGCTGGGTGTTGACGGAGGGTTTTATTGATATATAAGCAAAAATAATAAGCCGTTGATGATAGAGCGAAATCCTTAGTTAACGAGTATGTTGAAAGGTGTAAACGATAATGTCTATAGTTATACCAGATTGCACATAATGCAAAAATTTAACTAACAAAAATGAAAAAGGACAGTTTTGCTGTAATGCTTTCCCATACGGAATACCCAAAGAATATTTTTGGGGAAAAGTTGATGTCAGAAACATTCAGCAATGTGCAAATAATATTAAGTTTGAGGAAGAAGAGTTTTAAACCGCCCACAGCCGTGAGCGGTTTTGTTATATCCCGTGTGCAATTGATTGCATAGTACAACTCAATAATCTTACCGCCCCATTAGGAGCGGTATTTTTATACCCAAAATCAAAGAAAGCGAGGTAAAAACAATGGAAGATGCTAAGAAAACTCCCGACCGGCTGTAATGAGAAAATCAGCCGTATCAGCTGTAATATTATGTCCCGTGTCCACATATATTGAGGTAAGACCCGCTATAAAGGGAATCAGCAAAGGAGGAGCATATGGACTTTTCTGTAAAGAAAGAGCCTGTATTTGTCACTGAAGTGATATATGACGGACAGGCGGAGCAGGGCGTTGAATTTGACTATGTCCTGCCGGATTATTATCCCGACATATTCAAGATATTGAAATGTACCCTTAGACCCGGGATAGTGTCCTATAATATTTCGGGGGATAAACTCATCTGTGACGGCATTATAAGTATAACCGTGCTTTATTTAAGCGAAGACGGCAATATGGAATGTATAGAACACCGATACAGCTATTCTAAGACCGTTGACCTGCCGAAAGCCGCAGAGAATGCAACCGTCACAATAGAACCGAAGGTAGACTATTGTACCTGCAGGGCGGTATCGGGCAGGCGGATAGATGTAAGAGGTGCGGTAAGCTTCAAAATAAAGGTGAGCTGTGTAACTCCGTTTGAGATAATGACGGATATCAGCGGCTGCTTTGTGCAGACAAGAAAGACCGCAGTTTGCTGTACCGGCAGAAAGCTGACGGCAGGCAAGCAGTTCATAATCCGTGAGGATATCGGCGTTTCGGGAGCAGACGGCATTATAAGAGCCGCAGTAAACTGCGAGGCGGCGGCAACGGTAAGCGATTGTAAAATAATTTCCGACAAAGTAGTAATAAAAGGCGAGGCTAAAGTCAAAGCGCTGTATCTTGTGAAGAATGACAGCGGTTCTTCGCTTCAGACTATGGAGGCAGATGTGCCGCTGAGCCAGATAGTTGATATGCAGGGTGTTGACGAAAAACACTCCTGCTATGCAAGGTTCAGGGTGCTGTCGTGCAGTCTGTCGGTAAAATCCACCGATGACGGTACTTCGGGCGTATTTGCCTGCGAGCTTACGGTAGAATCGCAGATAACGGCAACGCTTGAAGAGAATATTTATCCTATAACCGATATGTACTCTACGCAGTACGAAGCGTCATATTCTCTGTCGGCGCTTAAGACCGAAGCGGATCACCGCTACATAAGCCAGTCGCTTAATATAAGGCAGAATATCGAATTTGAAGACGGTCTGCCCGATAATATAATCGATGTCAGCTGTGAAACTGCCGATATCGCCTGTAGGACAGGGAGCACGGGAGAGCTTGATGTTTCGGGAAAGCTCATATATATGATAGCGGCTGTAAAAGACGGCGAGCCGATGTTTATAGAAAAAAGCAAGCCGTTTGACGCGTCTGCTGTAATAACGGGAATAACCGACGAAAGTACGGTAAGCTCCGAGATAACGGTATCGGCTGTAAGCTATAGTATGGGCGAAAACGGCATTGAAACAAGATGCTCGCTTTCTCTTCAGGGCAGTATGCACACCGGCAGGACAACGCAGGTCATAACAAAGGCGGAAATCGATGAAACGGCAGTAAAGCAAAAGACTGACGACTATGCGCTGAAGCTTTATTTTGCTGATACCGACGAGGATGTCTGGAATATCGCCAAGCGCTATAACACTTCCGCCAAAGCAATTGAAGCGGAAAACGAAATAACCGACGGAAAGGCGTCGGGACTGCTTCTTATACCAATAATCTGATAATACATCACCTTGTTTTTTCCGCACAAAAACGAGGCATAGTCATGTCGCAGTGCGGAGATAAGGAGAAATTATGCCAAAGTCAATTTATAAGGATATTTCCGAGCGAACCGGCGGAAATATCTATATAGGAGTTGTTGGTCCCGTGCGCACGGGAAAATCGACATTTATCAGCCGCTTTATGAATGTTCTTGTGCTTCCGTCGATAGATGATGAATTTCGCAAAGAACGGGCAGTAGACGAGCTTCCGCAATCGGCGGCAGGAAAGACTATTATGACTACCGAGCCTAAGTTCGTTCCGGAAGAGGCGGTAAGTATTACTGTCGATGACAGCGTGAATATGAATGTACGGCTTATAGACTGCGTGGGATATATTGTTCCCGGCGCAAAGGGGTATATTGAAAACGAAGCGCCGAGAATGGTAAAGACTCCATGGTTTGACGAGGAAGTTCCGTTCAATATGGCGGCAGAAGTCGGAACGCATAAGGTAATAACCGAGCACAGTACGATAGGGCTTGTTGTAACTACAGACGGAAGCATTACCGATATTCCCCGTGAGGAATATGAGACGGCAGAGGAGAGAGTTATAAACGAGCTTAAGAGCATAAAAAAGCCCTTCACCGTTGTGCTTAACTGCAATAATCCGTCTTCCGAAGAATCAAGAGAGCTTGCCCTGCGGCTTAGCGTAAAGTACGGTTGTGCCGTAACACCGCTTAACTGTACCGATATAACCGAAGAGGATATCAAGGCTTTGCTTAAAGATGTGCTGATGGGCTTTCCCGTAAGGGAGATAGGTATAAAGCTCCCCAAGTGGTTAGCCTCGCTCGACAACGGTCATTGGCTGAAGTCACAGGTGTTCGGCTCGGTACGGCAGGCGGCGGAAAGCGTCAGCTGTATGGGGGATATTGACGGCTTTATCGGCAGGGTAAGAGAATGTGAGAGCATATGCGGCTGTACCAAAGATAACGCAGAGCTCGGAAACGGAAGCGCATATATAACGGTAACTCTCGGTCAAGAGCTTTTCTATAGGGTACTTGGCGAAACAACGGGCATAGAGCTGTGCGACGAGGGCGACCTTATGCCGTGTATGATAGAGCTTGCCGCTATAAAGAAAGAATATGAGAAGGTGCGTACAGCGCTTGAAGAAGTGAGAGCGACCGGTTACGGCATAGTAATGCCGGGAGCAGAGGAGCTGACTCTTGAAGAGCCTGAGATAGTAAAGCAGGGCGGAAAATTCGGGGTGCGGCTTAAGGCGTCGGCTCCGTCAATCCATATGACTCTTGCAAATATCAACACAGAGGTAAATCCGATAGTAGGCAGTGAAAAGCAGTCGGAGGACCTTGTAAGATATCTGCTCAGAGAGTTTGAGGAAAACCCTACAAAGATATGGGAAAGTAACATATTCGGCAAATCTCTGCACGAGCTTGTGAACGAGGGACTTCACAACAAGCTCAGCCGTATGCCTGCCGATGCAAGAGCAAAGCTTCAGGAGGCAATACAGCGTATAATAAACGATGGCTGTAACGGGCTTATCTGCCTGATTCTGTAACCGCATAAATCAAAAGCCGCTTGTGACATTTTATCACAAGCGGCTTAGACTGTCGATAAACCCACGCACCGCAAAAATGCAAGACTTATTTAGGTGTATGT
>CAMEKR010000152.1 GCA_945921515.1 uncultured Clostridia bacterium
TGCTTTCTGCTTACGCAGAAAGTAGGTTGGGATAGTGCCTCAAGCTATAGGTTGGTATAAAGTCGTATTTCGTAGTTGGTGATAGTGTTATTGAAGAAGCACTACAAAACCGCAAAAAGTTGGTAGCAAGACATACTGCAAGTGGAACGCTTTGCTATAAGCGGGCACGCTACCCCTGCTTCTTACTGAACAACGCTTCCTTTACCCTCGTAAACAACGGCTTTCTCGGCTCTTTATACAGCTTCTTCGCCTGCTCCGCTTCTTCGTAAGCCTGTTCGTAGAACAGCTTGTGTACCTCGATATGCTCCTCTGTAGGAAGCGGCTTTCTGCGGCGGTAAGTGCCGTCACTGCCCTGCTCCCTCGCCTTGACATTGTCTTTTAACATAGTGTCAAATATTCCCACAGCCTTATCGGCTATGGCTTTGTCTTTGAGCGGTACTGCGACTTCAACACGGCGCTCGGTGTTTCTCGTCATAAAGTCGGCGGACGATATATACACCTTCCTGCGCTCGCCCTTGCCGAAAATGTATATCCTGCTGTGCTCAAGGAATCTGCCTACTATAGATATGACCGATATATTCTCCGTATAACCCGGTACGCCTGCCACAAGACAGCATATACCTCTTATAATAAGCTCTATCTTTACGCCCTTACAGCTTGCTTCTATCAGCTTGTCGATGATATCCTTGTCGGTAAGCGAATTCATCTTCAGACCGATATATCCGTCGCTTCCGTAGGTAATCTCGGTGTCTATCATCTCGACTATGCGTGACTTAAGGCACTTCGGTGCAACAAGCAATGTCGTACTGCTCTCAACCGTAGTACCAAGCGCAAGTGCATTGAACACCGTGCTTGCGTCTGCACCTATATCCTTGTCCGATGTCATAAGAGTAAGGTCGGTGTACAGCCGTGAAGTCTTCTCGTTGTAGTTGCCCGTGCCTATCTGGGTGTAGTATTTTATACTGCTTCCCTGCCTGCGTGTTATCAGCAGCAGCTTTGAGTGAACCTTGAGCGAATCAAGACCGTATATTATCTTGACGCCTGCCTCTTCCATCTTCTTGCTCCAGCCGATGTTGTTCTCCTCGTCAAATCTTGCACGAAGCTCAACCAGCGCCATTACCTGCTTGCCGTTTTCGGCGGCTCTTATCAGCGTGCTTACTATCTCGCTGTCTCTCGCCACACGGTAAAGCGTTATCTTTATCGAAGCAACGCTTGCGTCGTCTGCCGCCTCTTCAAGAAGGCGCAGAAAATTCTTGAACTTGTTGTAAGGATACGATAACAGTATATCACGGCGTGAAAGCTGTGAGAACATTGACTCGTAAGGATTAACCATAATCGAGCTCTGCGGAGAAACACGGTCATAGAACAGCTCGCTCTTGCTTTCGAGCTTATGTTCAAGCGCAGACATAAATCCAAAGTCAAGCGGACAGCCCTGCATATATGAGAAATTGTCCGACAGCTCAAGATATTCCAGCATCCGCTTTACAAGCTCGGGTGAAGCGTCATAGGAGAACTCCGCCCTTACCGGCATCAGCTTTTTACGCTTGCGGCAAAGCTCCTCCATAACATTGCGGAAGTCCATATCGTGATCGTAGAGCGCCTCGTTTGCGTCTATGTCGGCATTTCGTGTAACACGCATTATACAGCGGTTCTCAACATAGAAGTTCGGGAAGAGCATATCTATAAAATGCAGTATGACATCTTCCGCAAGCAGATAGCGTATCTTCTCTCCCGGCAGGAATATCACTCTCGGAAAATCCCTGTCGCACTCTGTGCTCATTATCCCCACAAGTGCCTTTTTCTTCTCGTCGTTCTTAGGTCTTAAAAGCGTTCCTATATACAATGCCCTGTTTTTAAGGAACGGGAACGGGTGATTCTTATCTATTATACTCGGCGACAGAAGCGGAAGTATCTCCCTTTCAAAATACAGCCTCAAAAACAGCTTATCGTCGCCCTTAAGGTCGGCAGGGCGCATAAGCTGTGCATAAGGCGCAAGCCTCTCGGCAAGGTCGTTGAAGGCACAGTCCTTGATATATAACAGGTCCTTTACCTTGCGTGCTATCTCCTTAAGCTGTCTTGCGGCGGTCATACCCGTCTTGTTCTCGCACTTTTTCGGCTCGACAAGATCCTGGTCGTAAAGCGAGCCTACCCGCACCATAAAGAACTCGTCAAGATTGCTTGCAAATATCGAGATGAATCTGAGTCGCTCGAACAGCGGAACGTTTGCATCCTGCGCTTCTTCAAGCACTCTGCGGTTGAATTTAAGCCACGATAGCTCACGGTTGTCGTATACGTTGCTGTCTGTCATAATGTACCTCTTATTTTGTAAAGTTAATGTAAATTTCCCCTATATACTAATATAACCGCCCACAGCGTCATGGGCAGTTATACTTAATGCTATTATTTATCCGCCTGTTCAAGCGACGCTCTTATAAAGTCCTTGAATAAGGGGTGCGCTCTGTTGGGACGGGACTTGAACTCAGGGTGGAACTGTACAGCCACAAACCAGGGGTGAACCTCTCTGGGCAGCTCTACTATCTCAACAAGCTTTCCGTCGGGGGACTGTCCTGCTATTACAAGACCGCTTTCGGTCAGCTGTTTGCGGAATACGTTGTTGAACTCATAGCGGTGACGGTGTCTCTCATAGATAAGCTCGTCGCCGTAAACCTCACGGGATATCGTACCTGCTTCGAGCTTGCAGGGATAAATACCAAGTCTCATCGTGCCGCCCATATCAACATCCTTCTGGTCGGGCATAAGGTCGATAACATTATGCTCGTTGTCGGGTGTGAACTCGCTGGAATTTGCATTGTCAAGGCCTGCAACATGACGGGCAAACTCTATTGTTGCCATATGCATACCAAGACACAGTCCGAGATACGGCTTCTTGTTCTCTCTTGCAAAGCGTACCGCTTCTATCTTGCCCTCTATTCCTCTGTCGCCGAAGCCGCCGGGTACAAGTATGCCGTCGCAGTCGCCGAGAAGCTTTGCAGAAGTCTCGGGTGTTACTTCTTCCGCATTAATGAGCTTTATCTCAACATGGGATTCGTTTTCAAAGCCTGCGTGACGGAGAGATTCCATTACCGAAAGATATGCGTCGGGCAGAGCAACATATTTTCCTACAAGGCCGATAACGGTGTTCTTTGTTGCGTTGTACTGACGCTTTACCATCTCTTCCCACTCGGTGAGGTCGGGTTCTCTCTGCTCAAGTCTCAGGTGGTCGCATACTACCTTTGCAAGACCTTCCTTCTCAAGCATAAGCGGAACTTCGTACAGCGAGGGAGCTGTAAGGTTCTGTATAACATCTTCCTTGCGTACGTTGCAGAAGCTTGCTATCTTGTCTCTCATATCCTGAGGAATGTCCATCTCGCTTCTGCAAACGAGGATATCGGGCTGTATACCCAGCGACAGAAGCTCCTTAACGCTGTGCTGTGTGGGCTTTGTCTTCATCTCGTTGCTTCCTGTGATAAACGGCAGGAGCGTAACATGGATATATACCACATTTTCTCTTCCCACATCGGAAACTACTTGGCGGATAGCCTCAAGGAAGGGTGTGCTCTCGATATCGCCTACCGTACCGCCTATCTCGGTGATAACCACATCGGCAGTAGTCTCTGCGGAGTTTGCAACTCTGTATATCCTTGACTTTATCTCGTTTGTGATATGGGGGATAACCTGAACCGTACCGCCCAAATAGTCGCCTCTGCGCTCTTTATTGAGTACTGTCCAGTAGATCTTACCGGTAGTAACGTTGCTGTATTTTGAAAGGTTCTCGTCTATGAAACGCTCATAGTGACCGAGATCGAGGTCGGTCTCCGCACCGTCGTCGGTAACGAATACTTCGCCGTGCTGATAAGGGCTCATAGTACCCGGATCTACATTTATATAAGGATCAAACTTCTGTATGGTTACCTTGTAACCTCTCATCTTGAGCAGTCGTCCGAGCGAGGCCGCCGTAATTCCTTTTCCGAGTCCCGACACAACTCCGCCGGTGACAAATACGTACTTTGTTGCCATTTTCCTGTTCCTTCCTTGAGCTTCAAGCTCCGGTAATGATATTTATGTAAATTGAAAAAATAAACACTACTCACTATTATACTAAATCACGACAGCTTTTTCAAGTGCTTTTCGGTTTTTTCGCTGTTCATATCGGTGTACAAAATATACAAATAACCGTTTTTTTATTTGTGCATATCGTTTAATTTCAAAAAAGTATAGAAAATTACTGTGAAAAATGCTAAAATTAAAATAAGAATCTCTGTGTTCTTTTTTAGGTTTTTACCGTACATAAGGGTATGGGACAAAAATTGAAGTGCTTTTCTATCCCCCATCCCCCTGCCCCCTTCCCCAAGGGGAAGGGGGAAATAGTGGGGGCTACCGCCCCTCATCCCTGTCGGGGGCTGCCGCCCCTGCGACCCTGTGAACGCTCTGTGG
>CAMEKR010000153.1 GCA_945921515.1 uncultured Clostridia bacterium
CGACATATTGCTTTCTGCTTACGCAGAAAGTAGGTTGGGATAGTGCCTCAAGCTACAGGTTAGCTTAAAGTCGTGTTCCGTAGTTGGTGATAGCATTATCGAAAAAGCACTACAAAACCGCAAAAGTTGGTAGTGATTAGCGATTAGTGTTCTAAAGCTTGCTTTATTTTTCAATAATTGACTTTTCGACAAGCTGAAACCGCAGATTTTACTGCGGTTTTTGTTTATTTGGTACGGTTTAACCTCTCCTCCGAATTATTGTATTTTGCTACTTGATTTTTTTCGGAGATTATGGTACAATAATAAAGTATTCTGTATAGAACCCGTGATTATGGGTGTAAGCCCTGTGCAAGGGAGTTCTGTGAACCATGTCAGGCGGGGAACCGAGCAGCATTAAGCAGTTATGACCTGTGCCGCAGCAAGTTTACACTCATAATCATTGGTTCTATTTTTGTATACGCAGTTTTTGTCATCAAAGGAGGTAACGCCATGTATCTTGCATTATACCGTAAGTACCGCTCTGCCACCTTTGACGAGGTTATCTCGCAGGAGCATATCACCACCACGCTGAAAAATCAGATAAAGACCGGCACTCCGGCTCATGCTTATCTGTTTACCGGCTCAAGAGGAACGGGTAAAACCACCTGTGCAAAGCTGATGGCAAAGGCGGTAAACTGCCTGTCCCCCGTTGACGGAAATCCGTGCGGCGAGTGCGAATGCTGTAAGGCGATAGCCGACGGCTGTCCGGATATAATCGAGATGGACGCCGCATCAAATAACGGCGTTGACGATGTTAGGGCGCTTCGTGACGAGGTAATGTACGCTCCTACGGTATGCAAGTATAAAGTCTATATAATAGACGAGGTGCATATGCTTTCGCCGCAGGCGTTCAACGCTCTGCTTAAAACGATAGAAGAGCCTCCGGCTCATGTGATATTCATTCTTGCCACTACAGAGGTACACAAGGTTCCTGCTACTATAGTGTCAAGATGTCAGCAGTTCCGCTTTTCAAGGATAGATATTGATGCAAGTACGGCAAGACTGTGCGAGATTGCGGATAAAGAGGGCGCAAAGATCACCGAAGACGCTGCAAGGCTGATATCAAGGCTTTCCGACGGCGGTATGAGAGACGCTGTGTCGCTTCTCGACCAGTGTATGAGCGTCAGCCGTGATATAGATGAAGAAACGGTACGCACTACCGCAGGAATAGCCGGTACAGAGCATCTGTTTGCTTTAGCCGACTGCATACAGGCTCATAATACGGCGCAGGCGCTTAAGATACTCGATGAGCTTCACAACGAGTCAAAAGACCTTATGCTCTTGCTCGATGAGCTGACAACGCATTTCAGAAATCTCTGTATGCTGAGTTCGACAAATATGGACTTTTCGCTTATACCCGCAGGAAGCGGAAGCAGAAACGACCTTGCGCACCAGACCGAGAAGTTTACTTTGGGCGAGATAATGCGCTGTCTTGATATTCTCCAGGATTGCATAGCGAAAACGCCTAAGACCGCAAAGAGAAAAACCGTTGCCGAGATGTGCCTGATAAGACTATGCACGCCAAGACTCGACAGCGACACGACCGCCCTTTCGCTTAGGCTTGAAAAGCTCGAAAAAAAGCTGGATGAGCTTGACACGGACAAGATAGTTATTCAGCCGAGAAGCATGGCTCCACAGCCAAAGAGCGTGCCGACAGCACCGGACAATATCGAACAGGGTATAACGAAAAAAACCGACGCACAGACGAATATCGCACAGGATATACCGCAGGAAGAGCCGCCCTTTGATTTGGACGAGCCTACCATAGCCGAAGCACCGCAGGATAACGGCGGAAAACCCGACTGGCTGTTTGAGGGCACGGGAAATGCGGATACCGAGCAGCCTCCGTTTGATATAGATGAGCCTGTTTCAGCCGAAGAACCTAAGCATATTGCCGAAGCGCAGGAAGTTCCGCCCTTTGACCTTGACGAGCCTCCCGAACCTATTCGCAGTGAACCGCCCATAATAAACAATGATACCCCTTTGGCTAAGGCACAGCAGACCGAAGCTGTCGATCCGCTGGTTGCGGAGATAACCGACGGACTGCCGTATATACTTCAGGCGGTACTGAAACAAGTTAAGGTTACTCTGACCGAAACCGAGCTTGTCATCAGCAACTATCAGAAGTTCCAGTATGATTTCCTTACTACAGGCGATTCAAAGGAACGGCTTGAAGCGCAGGCTCAGCAGGTACTCGGCAGAAAAGTCGTTATGACTTTTGATGGCAAGGATAAACCCTATGAGGAAGAAAAACACGACCCTGTTTCCGATTTTCTTGCAAAAGCGGAAAAGGCGGGCGTGAAAATAAAATATAAACAAGCTAAAAATTAAGACATATTAAAACCGAAAGGAAAAACGATTATGAAAGCAAGATTACCCAAGGAATACCAGAACAGAGGCGCAGGCAACATGAACAACATGATAAAGCAGGCGCAGAAGATGCAGGAAGATATCGAGCGTGTTCAGGCAGAGCTTGAGGCGAGAGATTTCACCGCTTCTGCCGCAGGCGGCATGATAGAGGTTACTATGAGCGGCGCAAAGGTACTCAAGGAAGTAAAGCTGAACCCCGATGTTGTTGACAAGGACGCTATCGAAGACCTTCAGGATGTAATAGTCGCAGGCGTAAACGCAGTTATCACACAGATTGAAGAAGTAAGCGCCGCAGAGATGGAAAAGGTGACCGGCGGAGTTAACATTCCGGGTCTGGTTTAATGGCTGAATATAATTCTCAGCCGTTGATTGCGGCGGCACAGGAATTTGCAAAACTGCCGGGCATAGGACTGAAAACGGCGCAAAGGCTGGCATATTATATCCTCAACGCTCCCGAAGAAGAGGTTGAGCAGTTTGCAAACGGCATTCTTTTTGCAAGACGCAGTATGAAGATATGCTCGGTATGTCAGAATATCTGCAGCAGCGAAAAGTGCGATATATGCTCCGATTCTCGCAGAGATCAAAAGGTTATCTGCGTAGTTGAGTCGCCCAAAGACGTTTCGGCTATTGAGCGAAGCGGCGGATTTGACGGCGTATATCACGTGCTTCACGGTTTGCTCTCTCCAATGAACGGCATAGGCCCCGAACAGCTGAAGATAAAAGAACTTATGGCAAGGCTTGCAGACGCAGACGAGGTCATAATGGCGACCAGCCCTACAATTGAGGGAGAGGCTACCGCCACATATCTTTCACGAATGATAAAACAGCTCGGAGTAAAAGTAACGAGGCTTGCCTACGGTCTTCCTGCCGGAGCTTCGCTTGAGTATGCGGATGATGTCACGCTGCAGCGTGCTCTTGAAAACAGGAACGAAATCTGAGCCGAAAAGGGAAAGGAAACTGTAAATGACACAAGAACAGCTTAACAAGATACAGGAATTCACAAAAACCATCACCAATCCGAAACTGCTCGGAATAATCAGACGGCTGAAACAGTCGGCAGAGAATAAGACCAATCCTACTCCCGAAGATCAGGCGAATTACATAAATGAGCTTGTAAACGCAAAACTGCTTGCTCCTGTTGCCGTTACTGCAATGAGCGGTGAAAAGGACAATCAGATAAGAGTGCAGTTCTCCAGTCTTGCAGACCCCAAGAAGGACAGATACTTTATGGTGTTTACAGACTATGAAACACTGCGCAGAAACATTAAGGATTCCGACAAGGTGTTCTTACTGTCGGTAACGTATAAGGATCTGTCGGTGATGCTTTCCGATCCTGCCTGCAAGATGAAAGGTTTTGTTATAAATCCCTTTACCGAGAATATAATCTGCGGTCCTCAGCAGGCGCAGGTAATCGGCAACTTCATCAGACAGCAGAAGTTCAACAGCGGCGAGCTGACTGTTATAAATGAAGTTACCGGCATACCCGACGAGGTAACTAAGCCTATGAGCAAATATTTTGACGCGCGCCGTGATGTCAAAAAGGCATATATCATGAATATGAGAAAGGTAGACAGCCTTAACCGCCTGATAATCGTTGACTTTGAGGGCGAAAAAGACGCATTCAATGCCTTTACCAAAGATTTCACAGAGAAGGTGCTGAAAGATATTAACGATGAAAAAGCACCGTTTGTTATAATGGACTTTGCTCAGGACGCTGCAAAGGCGGCGACCAAAGAGAAAGTACCGTTCTATGTAAAGGTTTAGTTTGCCGAATAGATGAAGAATCCCCTATGCAAACGCATAGGGGATTACAGTTTGTCGATAAACCTATTTACAATCAAAAAAGTATTGTGGCGATTCTATCTGATTGACTGCTAACTTCAAAGATTAACTTCTCGGATACGCT
>CAMEKR010000154.1 GCA_945921515.1 uncultured Clostridia bacterium
GTCGGGCTGAATTTATCACGGAGGAAATATGAAGCTGATTGCTCCCGATTACTACACCGATTTTCGTTGCATAGCCGACAAATGCAAGCATAACTGCTGTATTGGCTGGGAAATCGACATAGACGAATATACCCGTTCATATTATGAAGAAATAATATCCGCAAAACCGGCAGAAATACCCTCATCGTTCATTAACAGGCTGTCTGAGGGAATCTCATATTCCGATGACACGGCGTATTTCAGGCTCGCAGAAAACGAGCGCTGTCCGTTTCTTAATAAGAATAATCTGTGCGATATAATACTTACGCTCGGCGAGGACTCGCTCTGCTCTATCTGCACCGACCATCCGAGATTCAGAAATTACTTTACCGACCGCACAGAAGTCGGACTCGGACTATGCTGTGAAGAAGCGGCGAGGCTGATATTGCTGAAACCCGATAAAACCGAGCTTTGCGTACTCGGCGATGATAAAGAAGCGCAGACGCTCGGTGATGATGAGCAAAAGGCTATATATATGCGAAGCACAGTATTTGAGATAATGCAAGACAGAAGCATTCCGTTTGAAATCAGGCTTCGCAAAATGACCGATTATTGCGGTATCACTCTGCCGCAAAAAAGCCACGCCGAATGGACTGATATCTTTCTTTCGCTTGAACGGCTGGACGACAAATGGGGCGAGCTTCTCACAAAATACAGAGATTTTGCTCCCGATGAATTTGATTTTACAAAGCTTGAAAGCTTTGACGCCTGCTTTGAACAGCTGACGGTTTATCTCGCTTTCCGTTATTTTTCGGACGGTGTGCTTCAAAATACGGCAGGCAAAACTGCGGCATTTATAGCTCTTTGCTGTAATATGATAAGGAATCTGTTTGCGGCAATAATGCTGTCAGCGGTTAGCTCCGATTTATCAGACATGCTTATAGAAATCGTGCGTATGTTCTCTGCTGAGGTGGAGTATTCCGACTGTAATATTGAGCAACTGATGAGTGTGCTATAATTATGTAACGGCTGTAGGAGAGCCCGTAGCTCTTTTTACAGCCTGTTTTGCTATTCCTGCCGTGTTCTGTCTGTTCTTCTGAAGATAAGAGCTACCGCAAGGCCGAATATAACTGCCGCCGCTACTCCTGCGGCACAAGCGGTAAAACCGCCAGTGAATATTCCGAGAAAGCCGTCCTCCTCGACGGCTTTTCTCATACCCTTTGCAAGCAGATTTCCAAAGCCCGTCAGCGGTACGCTTGCCCCTGCTCCCGCAAAGTCAACAAGAGGCTGATATACTCCTATAGCTCCCAGTATCACTCCTGCAACAACATAAGACACAAGTATCCTTGCAGGAGTGAGCTTGGTAAGGTCTATAAGCACCTGACCTATGGCGCAAAGCGCACCGCCTACAAGAAACGCCCATAAATACTGCATATTTATCCCTCCTGTCTGTCGGAAATTTCTACTAAGTGCGATATACCCGGTATACTTTCTCCCTGCTGTACAATGGTCGGGGACATAAGCGCACCGGTTGCCGCAAATAATACTCTGTGAAGCTTGCCTTCCGCTATCATCGGCAGAATATGTCCGCACAGTACGCTGGCACTGCATCCGCAACCCGAGCCGCCTGCGTGAACATCCTGTTTTTCACGGTCGTACAGCATAAGCCCACAATCCTTGTGTATATTTTCTATTTGTACTCCGTCACGCCTGAACAGCTCAATCAATAAATCCGTTCCTACTTGCCCCAAATCGCCGGTATAGATTGCGTCATAGTCCTGAGGCGTAGTTTTCGTATTTATAAGGTGTCTGTTTATGGTGTCATACGCCGCACCTGCCATTGCCGCACCCATATTATTGGCGTCTTTTATGCCCATATCGGTTATCTTTCCGACTGTTATACGCTTTACAAAAGGCGCCTTTTCTGCCGCCGAAGTAATACAACAGCCTGCACCCGTTGCTGTCCATTGCGCTGTGGGCGGTCTTACTCCGCCGTAATTTATGGGAAATCTGAACTGACGCTCAGCCGAGCAGAAGTGTGAAGATGTCACCGCCGCAAAAAATTCTCCTATTCTCATATCGGCAAAAAGCGAAGCTAAAGCAAGACTTTCCGCCATAGTCGAGCAAGCGCCGTACAACCCGAAAAAAGGAATATCCGTATCTCTGAGACCGTACGCCGAACCCGTACATTGATTGAGAAGATCGCCTGCAAAGATAAAGGAGATATCCTCTTTTATCAGCTTGGCTTTTCTTAGCGCTATATCAAACGCATACTGCTGGAATGTGCTTTCTGCCTTTTCCCATGTAGTAAGCCCCAGCTCTGCGCCTTCTGCGGCATAGTCAAAGCAGTTGCCCAGAGGCCCGTCGCTCTCCATTCTGCCGACAGCGGCGGCACAGGAATATACCGACACTCCCCTGTCAAGCTCAATTGTACCGTCATTTATATATTTTGCCATATTATCCTCCGAAAAGGCTGATAACAAACAGTATCAAGCCGTAAACAAACGCCGCCGCTATACCATATACAATAACAGGTCCTGCGATAACAAACATTTTTGCGCCTGTTCCGAGTACAAGCCCCTCCGTCTTGAACTCAAGCGCAGGCGAAACAACAGCATTAGCAAAGCCCGTTATCGGTACAAGCGTTCCTGCTCCTGCGTGCTTTGCTATTCTTTCATACTGACCAAATCCGGTCAACAGCGCACTTATCAGCACAAGCGTTATCGATGTGTATGCCGACGCCGTGTCGGTATCGTTGCCGAGCATAGTGTAAATGTCCATAAAGAACTGACCTATACAGCAGATGATACCGCCGCTGACAAACGCCTTTGGTATCGTTATATACAGCTTGCTCGGTGCAGAATAGCTGTCGGCAAGCTTAGCGTATTCTTTTTTTGAAATATTCAAAATATCACCGTCCTTGATAATAGCTTACTGCCGACAGCATAAATTATCCGTGTTAAATTCTTCTTATCGTTATGACAGTTTGCAATTTGTATATTGATTTCTTGCAGACTTTGTGATATAATTTTAACAGTCCGATTGGAAGAAAACGCATATATGCGCTGTTTCAATCAACAATTTTTTCTAATGAAAGGGATAACCATAATGAAATATGCAGTTTTACTTTGCGACGGAATGGCTGATCTGCCCCGTGACGATATAGGCGGCACACCTATGAGCGTTGCCGACAAGCCTAATATGGACAAGCTCGCAAAGGTTTCTCGGGTAGGCCTTGTAAAGACTGTTGCAGATAACTTAAAGCCCGGCAGCGATGTCGCAAATCTCTCCGTTCTCGGTTACGACCCGGCAATATACTATTCAGGCAGAAGTCCTCTTGAAGCAGGAAGCATAGGTATCGATATGAAGCCTACCGATGTATCCTTCAGAACAAACCTTGTTACGCTCTCCGACGAGCCTGTTTACGAAGACAAGACTATACTTGACTACTGTGCAGATGATATTTCAACCGAAGAAGCGGCAGAGCTAATAAAATTCATAGAAGAAAAGCTCGGAACAGACGAGTTCAGCTTCTACAGCGGCGTCAGCTACCGTCATTGTCTTATCTGGGACAACGGTACTACCGATATCGGTACACTCACTCCCCCCCACGATATAACAGGCAAGCCTATAAAGAATTATCTCGGCGTTAACGAAAACGGCAGACCGCTTATCGAGATGATGAAAAAGAGCTATGACCTTCTTAAAGACCACCCCGTAAACCTTAAGCGCATAGAGCGTGGTCTGCGCCCTGCAAACAGTATATGGTTCTGGGGAGAGGGCGTTCGCAAAGAGCTCACTCCTTTCGCCGAAAAGTACGGAAAGAGCGCCGCAATGATATCGGCTGTAGACCTGCTCAGAGGTATCGGCAAGTTCACCGGAATGGATGTTATCAAGGTAAACGGCGCTACGGGCTACATAGACACTAACTTTGACGGCAAGGCGCAGGCGGCTGTTGACGCTCTGAAAGGCGGCAAGGACTTTGTATATATCCATGTTGAAGCCCCCGATGAATGCGGCCACCGCCACGAGATAGAAAACAAGGTGAAATCAATAAGCCTTATAGACGAGAAGATACTCGGCAAACTGTTAAAAGAATTTGAGGGCGAAGATATAAAGATACTTATCTGCCCCGACCACCCCACTCCCCTTGAGCTTAAAACCCACACTAACGCACCCGTACCCTTTATGATTTATGACAGCAGGAAAAATCTGAACGGCGTTGAATGCTTCTGCGAAGAGAGTGCGGCAGGCACAGGCGACTTTATCCCCGAAGGTCACACGCTGATGAGTCAGTTCCTTGCAGATTGAT
>CAMEKR010000155.1 GCA_945921515.1 uncultured Clostridia bacterium
CTTCCTCTCCGCAAAAAGTCACGCTCGGCTCAGCTGTTCGCTTATAAATGCGCTCTGGGCGCTGAGCTGTCGCTACCAACTTTTTGCGGTTATTGTGTACTTTTAAAATGTTTGCGAAACTTTTAGTTTGCTCCCCCTTAATCAATCGTTAAAATCCGCCGTCACGCAAACCTCCGCCACGCACTGCTTATCAAAAGGCGGAACTGTCAGCGGCGACTCGCCGCAAAAATATGTTGAATTTTACCTATTAATATGTTATACTAAAGAAAATCTATTTTGTTACGGACTGGGGGGACTGCATGAAATACAAAGAGCGCACTTTGCGCCACGAGTACAAATTTCCTGTGACGGCGGCACAGTGTGAGATACTCGGTCAGCGCTTTTCGGCTGTAATGAAGCCCGACGCTCACGGAAAAGACGGCAAATACCGCATTACAAGCGTATATCTTGACGATGTTTACCGCTCGGCGTATAACGACAAGCTGATAGGGGCGGATACACGAAAAAAGTACCGCATCCGTACATATGACCTATCGCCCGAGCTTCTGCACTTTGAGTGCAAGTACAAGGACAGGGATATGACCTCAAAAAGAGGGATGTGGATTACACCTGAGCAGTATCGGTCTATTCTGTCGGGAGATTATTCTTTTGCATGGGACAGCGCTTTTGCAGGAACTGTGATTGAGGACGCTTCCTACAGCAACAGCCTTGCCTTGTTAAAACCCTCGGTAATCGTCGATTATAACAGACAAGCCTTTATAAACCCCGAGGGAAATGTCCGCTTCACCATAGACAGCGGCTTTAAAGCCGGAGCATTCTCTGATGATATGTTTTCACCGACGGTGCGTTTTATCCCTGTAGAAGAGATAACCGCTGTCGTTGAGATAAAATATGACGACTATCTGCCGTCGTATCTGTCGGAGCTTCTCGGCGGAGTCGGACTGAAACAGGATTCCGTTTCAAAATTCTTAATTTGCCGTGACAAGCTGAGCAGCTTGCATATGATAACTTGATGGAGGAAACTAACATGATTCAGCATATTACCACTCTTGCGGAAAACACGGGCGAGGATATAATGTCCCTTATCGGACAGAGCTTTGATCTTACTGCACAGCTTGAAAGTCTGTCGTTGCCCAGAATTTTGCTTGCGCTTCTTACCGCTACGCTTTGCGGAGCAATAATATATCTTGTTTACCGCTTCTTCTACAGAGGCGTGGTTTACAGCGATAACTTCAACATACTTGTACTTCTGATAACGGTTGTGACCGCATTTATCATAATGACTATCAGTGCAAACCTTGTATTGTCGCTCGGTATGGTCGGTGCGTTGTCTATCGTCCGCTTCCGCTCGGCTATAAAAGATCCGCTGGATGTCGGCTTCTTGTTCTGGGGAGTGGGCGCAGGTATTACAGCCGGCGCAGGACTCTATTTTGTAGCTATAATCGGTACGGTTTTTGTTGCGGCTCTGTACATAATCCTTACCCTTATAAAGAAAGAACGCCGTTGCTATCTGCTTGTTGTGCGCTACGGCACAGACGCAGAGAGCAATGTAAATGCGCTTCTCGGTACTCTCCGCTATAAGCTGAAGAACAAGACTCAGATAAACGACCGTGTTGAGCTTACTATCGAGATAAAGTCGGCAAACAATGATACAACTCAGCTTTCACGCTTCAAGGCGATTGACGGTGTTGACAGCGTAACGCTTCTTGAGTATAACGGCGAGTATATGAACTGATATAAAAACGAATATGCAAAATCGGGAAGAATCAGAAGATTCTCCCCGATTCAGACTGCCAATAAACCTAAATCTTCCTCAAAATGGGGTTGAGGGGCGTCAGCCCCCAATAGGGGCGAGGGGCGATAGCCCCCGATAAACAGCCCCTTCCCGAGGGGAAGGGGTTTGGGGTTAGGGATAGAGAAATTGCTCTACTTATTAAAAAAATAGACTTTTTCGACAAGCTGAATCGGGGAGAATGTTTGATTCTTCCCGATTCATTTATTTCAGATACAAACCTACATCTACCGCCGAAGATGTTTCTTCTGTCGATTCGCCCGAACAATCGAACACATAACCCCCTGCGGATATGCCGGTTATATTTCCGTCGGCGTCAAGAGTCAGATTATAGGCGACATTGTCGGCAGAGCCGCTGATTATCAGCTTTTCTCCGCTTTTATGAACGCTAATGTTCTCTTTGTCCGCCGCATCGGCAATACAGTCCGTCAGCACGGCTACAGCCGTTGTTAAGCTCTTGTGAGAATTTGCGGGATACTCATACTCTATCCCGTCAAGAGCATATTTTACCGCATTGCCGTCGATAGTAACGGACAGTCCTTTTATGCTTTCGGGAGATGTAAAGTCTATCGTCCACACACCCTCTGTGCGTGTAAGCTCTGCGCTTGCGGTAAGCTCGTTTGCGGTGATACTGCCTTTGACGGAAATATCACCCGTAAGGTCGGGGATATCGGCAGTTTCCGGCTGCTTGCAGCCTGCCGCCGTAAAGCAGAGAGAAGCTAAGATAATAACGGGTATAATTTTTCGCATAGCATTGTTGTCCTTCCTTAATACTTCGGACAACAAGCGGTTTCAGGCTATGCCGAAAAACTCACGCAAGATATACGGATATAACTGCGGAAGCTGGGAGGGGAGAATACCGCTCATGCTTCTGTCCCTTGCGGCATATTGTGCAGACAGTCCGAACAGATACGCTCCGAGCCTTACGGCATAGGGGATATCAATACCCTGTGCGAGCAGACCGCCTATAGTGCCGGCAAGAGTGTCGCCGCTACCGCCTTTTGCAAGCGCCGCATTTCCGCTCATATTTACAGCGGTGAATCCGTCGGGAGAGGCGTATACCGAGTAGGCGTCTTTCAGCAGGATGTGAACCTTGTGCTTTGTGGCGAACTCCTTTGCCACAGGCAGTTTATGCTTTAGAATATAGTCTGTGTCAAGTCCGCTTATACGGCTGAATTCCTTTATATGCGGAGTGAGTATCAGCCGCCCTGTGTTGTCCTTCAGCTCATTTATATGCGGCGCAAGCGAATTTATGCCGTCTGCGTCAATAATTATCGGACAGGCGGTGTTTTCGATAAGCGCACTCAGCACTCTGTAGCTTTCATCGCTGTTTCCTACTCCGCAGCCGAAAAGAACGGCAGATGCGGTTTTAGCATTAGCACAGAGCTTGTCTATGCAGTCTGCCGAGAGAGAACCGCTTCCGAGCGGAAGGTATATACATTCGTGAAGAGTGGAAGAAACGCTCGTTGTAACTTCTTTGACCGAAGCGAGCGTGACAAGTCCTGTACCTGTGCAGAGTGCCGCATTTGTCGAAAGCCATGCCGCACCTACGCAGTTTTCGCTGCCCGATACATTAAGAAGTCTTCCGAAAGAGCCTTTGTGCGTTATGCGGCTTCGGTTTACAAAATGGTCGGCAAGGCTGTCGTTGTTAAGCTCTGCGTCATATTCGCTGTAGCAGGCCTCTCCGATACCTATATCGAGAAGAACTATATCGCCCGAGTATTCACTACAGGGAATATAAAGCTGTCCGGTTTTTACCGCACCGAGAGCAAAGGTCATATCGGCTCTGAAAGCGTATTCGTCTGCGCTTCCGTCAGCCGCATTACAGCCTGAGGCTATATCTGCGGAAAAACGGAGTGCGGCGCTTTTGTTGCACACGGCGAACAAACGCCGTACATCAGCAGACAACTCTCCGTGAAAGCCTGTGCCGTAAACACAGTCGGCAATGACCGAAGCGCCCGATACCGCTTCAAGAGCCTTCTGCGGCTCATCGGGATAGCTTATTACGCTGCTAAAATCACTTTTGTATTCTTCGTAGCAGTCTTTGGCAAGATCGGTCTTCGGTAAAGAGCCGACAAGTATCACATTAACCGTGAAGCCGCGCTTTTTAAGGTAGTGGGCAAGTGCAAAGCCGTCGCCGCCGTTGTTGCCGCTTCCGGCAAGTATGGCACATACGCACGGCTTTACGAGCCGTGATATTCTCCCTGCAATAGCAGAGCCGACATTGCGCATAAGCATGGCACAGGTAGTGCCTTTACTTTCGCAGGCGGCCTCTGCCTTTTTCATCTGAGCAGGAGAAACGGTAAATTGTTTTGGCATAGATATTATCCTTTCTTTAGAAAAAAGGTGCCATAGGCACCTTCAGCTTGTCGAAAAAGTCTATTTTTTAATAAGTAGAGCAATTTGAAGTGCTATACTAAAACTGGACACAAGGGGGTAGAAAAATAAAAAGGCAAGG
>CAMEKR010000156.1 GCA_945921515.1 uncultured Clostridia bacterium
CTTTCAGCTCGGCAATCAGATCATCGTATTCTTTCTGCGCCTTTTCATAGAGCAGATCGTTATAATCAACCGCCATTTTCATCAACTCCTTTCATCGTTCACGGTCTTTGCTTTTCGGCGTCGGTTCTTCGTCGCCCTCATCAGGCTCGCCGCCGACAATCTCATTCTCACGCTTATCCACATTGAGAAGTGCGTTGAGTTCGTTCAGTCTTGCGGTTTTAGTTTTGAGTTCTTCTTCCTGATTGAACGGTTTTTCCACATCGACCTTTGCCGTTTCAAACTGCTTTTTGACATTGTCAAGCTCCTGTTCGTTTGTTTCCAAACGCTTCAGAAGTCCCTCAAGAGCGTTATCCAGGCGGGTGATGTTGCCAAATGTATCCGTGCCGAGCGATACAAAGTAACCGAGCTCACCTTTCAGCTTTATCACATATTCCTTTGAAAAGGTATCAAAGGACAGCTCTGTCTGAAAGCCACGGTACTCTCCGAGAGGAATAGGATCGGGACTCGTCATAGCCTGGCACGCATTGAGAATTGCATTGCCGGCGTCTGCTTTCTCGGAATAAAAAACACCCTTGACCGTCATTCCGATAAAACTATCGTCAAGCGGTTTCGGGTGCTGTTTTGCTCTCTCAATATCGGATTTCAAGCCCGCAATCGTGTCAGTCCGTCTTGCGATTTCCTGCGGATAGAACTTGATAATCTTATCTTCAAGAGCGTATTTTTCAGAGAGAAAGCTGGATTTAAGCAGGCGCAGTTTCTGAACCTGAATATCCAAGTCCATTTTCTCTTTGATATACAGATTGCCTGTCGCAAGCATTTTGATTTCAGCATATGACAGTGCGGTTTCGTCAATATCCTCGCAGGAACGGACGGGCGATTTGCTAGTCATAATCTGCGAAGCAAACTTCTGCTTGCCCTCCACAAGCTGATAGAGGTAAGCGTCGAAGGTTTCTTCCGTAACGAAACGGAATATATCTACTTCAAGGTTTTCGTTGCCCTGACGGATACTACGACCTAATCTTTGCTCCAAGTCCGAAGGTCTCCAAGGACAGTCAAGGTCGCTGGATGCGGCAAGTTTGTTCTGCACGTTTGTACCTGCACCCATCTTTGCGGTGCTTCCCATCAAGATACGGACATCACCTCTGCGAACTTTTTTGAACAGCTCCAGCTTCTTCGTTTCTGTGTCCGCTTCGTGTATGAACTTTATTTCTTCGGCGGGTACTCCACGCTCTATGAGCTTCTTACGAACATCATCATACACGGAGAAGTTTCCGTCATTCTTCGGGGTGGAAAGATCACAGAAGAACAACTGCGTCAGCCGTTTTTCCTTTCCTTTTTCCCAAGTTTCAAACATTGCGTCCACACAGGCGTTCAGCTTGCTGCCCTCAAAGTCGGGGAGCATTGGGTTGATAAGCCGTTGGTCAAGAGCCAGCTTTCTGCCGTCGTTGGTGATTTTCAGCATATTATCTACGCTTGCGTCCACCATACCGTTTCGGACTTTTTCTGCTCGCTCTGCAAGCTCGGCTACCATCTGCTTTTGGATTTTAGACGGCTTAACCGAGATATTGTGATAGACTGCTTTCGGCACAGGCAAGTCAAGCATATCTGCGGTTTTTATGTCCGCAACCTCTTTGAACATCGCCATCAGCTCAGGCAGGTTGTAGAACCTTGCAAACCTTGTCTTTGCTCGGTAGCCTGTTCCTTCGGGTGTCAGCTCCACCGCCGTAACGGTTTCGCCAAAGGTAGAAGCCCAGGCATCAAAGTGTTGCAGATTATTTTTCACAAGTGTGTTGTACTGCAAGTATCTCTGAATGGTGTAAAGCTCCACCATAGAATTGGAGATCGGCGTTCCGGTTGCAAATACCGTACCACGACCGCCCGTAATCTCGTCAAGGTAGCGGCACTTCATAAAAAGGTCGCTGGATTTTTGCGCTTCGGTCTGTGCGATACCGCCCACATTCCTCATTTTTGTATAAAGGAAAAGGTTCTTGTAGTAGTGGCTCTCATCAATAAAAAGCCTGTCCACACCAAGTTCCTCAAAGGTCACAACATCGTCCTTTTTGGACTGGTCGTTGAGCTTATCGAGCTTCTGCTTGACGGATTTTTTCGTGCGCTCCAACTGCTTGACCGAGAAATTATCTCCTCGGTTTCTTTTCAAATCTGCAATGCCATTGGTGACTTCTTCAAGCTGCTGTTCAAGGATAGCTCTCTGCCGTTCAATGCTCATTGGGATTTTCTCAAACTGAGAATGCCCGATGATGATAGCATCGTAATCCCCGGTAGCAATTCGACCGCAGAACCTTTTACGGTTTTTGGTTTCAAAGTCTTTCTTCGTAGCCACCAAAATATTAGCGGACGGATAGAGCTGCAAGAACTCCGACGCCCATTGTTCGGTGAGGTGATTCGGGACTACGAACAGCGATTTACTGCATAATCCGAGCCGTTTCGACTCCATAGCAGCCGCCGTCATTTCAAAGGTTTTGCCTGCGCCCACGGCGTGTGCAAGGAGCGTATTGCCGCCGTAAAGAATATGCGCCACCGCATTTCTTTGGTGTTCCCGCAGTTCAATTTCGGGGTTCATACCGTTAAAGGTAATATGGCTTCCGTCGTACTCACGGGGACGGATACTGTTGAACTTTTCGTTGTAGAGCTTGCAAAGTCTTTCTCTGCGTTCAGGATCAGACCATATCCAGTCCTGAAAGCCCTGCTTGATAAGCTCCTGCTTTGCCTGAGCGATTGCGGTTTCCTTTTTGTTGAGAACCGCTTTCTTTTTGCCGTCTGCATCTTCCTCATAATCGAAGATACGCACATCTTTCAGATTCAGCGTTTCCTCGATAATCTTATACGCATTGATACGGCTTGTGCCGTAGGTGCTGTACGCCTTGACATTTCCACGGTCGTAGGTTTTGCCTTCGATATTCCATTCTCCCGTGTATTCTGAAAAGTGGATTTTTATATTCCACTGTGAGTATTTCGGCGTGTCAAGAAACTCGTAAACAAACTGCTGTACTATCTCCGGCGGCAACCAGGTCGCACCGAGACGGACAGAAATCTCACTTGCCGTCAGGTCTTTCGGTTGCACTTTTTGGAGCGCTTCCACATTGATACTGTATTCTTCAGGTGAAAGCTGTGCCGATTTTTTTGCCCAGGCGAGCTTCTCACGGACATTGCCGGAGAGATATTCGTCAGCCATAAGGTACTTTGCTTCGGTGCTGTTCCCGTACCCGTACATTGGGTTTAAGAAGATAACACCTTTAAGGTCGGCAAAGATTTCTTCCTCGGTTTTGCCTGAAAGCTGACACATATATTCCATATCAATGCAGGCTTTTTCGCCCATTGATACTGCAAGTGCTTCGCTTGCGGTATCAACCGAAGTTACCGGAGTGTGCGGCTTAATTGTCCTCTTATAGAACATATCCGCTTTCTTTTCAAGCTGCCCGTCATCGCCCAAGACTTCAAGAGCCGATAGCAAAGAGAAGGAGCTGTCCTGTGAGAAAGCGGAAGAATTGGCACGGCTGTTTATAAGACCGTACTTCGCCGTAAAGGTATCATAGAGGCTGTTTAGCTTTGCCTGTTCCTCCTTGATTGCCAAGTCGGGATAATCTTCAGTCTGCAACTCAATCAGATTTCTGACGCAGTCACGGATCGCAATCATACCCTTAATGCGGTTTTCAGCGGTGGTGGATACATCAACGGGAGCCATTCGGCTGTTTTCACGGAAGTAGATTTTGCCATCCACAAGCGTATAAGAAAAGTTTCTAACGGTCGGGTCAGCGGGAATGGAATCATCCTCCTCGGCGAGTTCGTCCTCCACTTCATACGCCGTAATCTCACCGTGAATGTTTGTAATAGCTTCGCCGAGCTGCTCTGTAAGATCAGCGCCCTCATACGGCACACAGGTCGTTTCCATGCCAAAACGACCCGATACCATTTCCATCTCACCGAGTATCATTTCGGGATGCTCGATGAAGTAGCTGTTCATTGTGATGCCGTTTTCATCTGTACCGAGATGCACCCAGTCAGGCTCAATATCTACAATGCGGTCACGCTTTTGCAAGATAAGAATATCCGAAACAACTTCCGTTCCGGCATTGCCCTTGAAGGTGTTATTCGGCAGACGGATAGCACCGAGCAGGTCGGCTCTCTG
>CAMEKR010000157.1 GCA_945921515.1 uncultured Clostridia bacterium
GTAAGCAAAAACACTTTCGGAGAGCCGATTTGAGGCTCTCCGAAAATTTAATAATTATTATCTCGTAGATAAATCCAACTACTTGCAAAAAAAACTGTGTTTTTGCGGTGCGTGGGTTTATCGACAGTCTGAAAGCTCCCTTTTTCGAGGGAGCTTTACTGTTATCTGTTATTACACAGCGTCCTTGTCCGCTTGTGAGATTCCTTATCAACATACATCTTAGAGTCTGCGGTGTTTATGAAATGGTCGATATGAAGCGTTGTATCTTTCGGCATTATACAACCGCCGAAGCTGGCGTGTACATTATACGGCTTGCCCGAACGCTTGTTGTAATCATCAAGATAAGCGGATACCGATTTGATATACTTTTCCATATCATATTCGCTTTTGCCGATTCCGAAAACAACAAATTCATCGCCTCCGAAGCGTGCGCAGATATCGTCTTTGCCTGCGGCTTCTTTTAACGCATTGGAAATAGTGGTTATTGCGTTGTCGCCCTCATTGTGTCCGAAATTGTCATTGATGAGCTTAAGGCTGTCAAGGTCGATCGATATCACCATACATTCTTTCTTTTCCTGCTCTTCCATATAATCGTTATACAGCCTGAAAAAGCCTCTGCGGTTGTATAGTGTTGTCAGCGGATCGGTGATATAAAGCATATCTATTTTTTGTGCATACAGATACAGCTCATTCTGTCTGCGTACAGCTTCAAGCAGCTGTGATATCGCCATAGTAACGAAGTTAAGAAGATAATTTGTGTTGCTCCATGGGTAGAAATTAAAAGCAAGATATCCCAGCGTGTTATCTCTGATATGAATAGGTGAATATAAGATAACCTTGCTTTTGTCCGATACTTTGTAAAAATCGGGAAGCATCTGAGAGGTCGGAAACTCTGTAGGCTCCTGCGGATTCTTATCGTAAAAGCGGGCTATGCACTTCATAGTGTCACAGTAGTCATTTCGATGTATCGGACAGCTGTCGTTCATATCGTCTATCGAATCATTTTCGATTGTCCCGGTCATAAAGTCCTTGCAAATGCAGATCCATGAGTTATCGCACCATATTTTAGACAAAGTTTTTGATATATTCCTGCTTGCTTCTTCAAAGGTATTGCAGTTTGCAAGCTCTTGAACCAGCATTGAGGTTCTTATGGAGAATTGTCTGGTATGGTACAGCTCGTCAAACACCTCGTGCCTTTGTATTACAGAAAGGGCGTTTGTTTCATCTGCTGTTTTGCAGCCGCAGGACATTCCGTACATTATATTGGGAGGAATAATGCTGAGTACGGGCGGTTTCTTTCCGTTTTTTAGCAGGTCGATCGCTATTTCGCCTGCTTTTCTGCCTGCGCCTTCGGCGAGGATCTTTGCGGTTGTGATATAACCGCCGGCTTCTTCAAGACCGTCCATACCTGTTATGGCTATATCGCCGGGCATATTGAATCCCAGCTCGTTAAGCTTTGTTATAACGGCGGAAGCCATTGAGTCATTGGCGCAGACAATGCCGTCGCAATCAAGCTTGCCCTCTTTCATCATTCTTTCGGTTTCACGCTTAGCAGGTTCGCTCCACATTTCGCCGTAATACACCCTTGACTCATCATAAGGTATTCCGTGCTTTTCGAGAGCGTCCTTATATCCTAACAGCCTGTCCTCTGAAACGGGATTGCCTTTAGCACCGCCCATATAGTTAAGCTTTTTCATACCGTGTTTTTCTATAAGATGAGAAGTGAGCAGTTCTATCTGCGCGCGATAATCCGGTATTATGGAGTAGCAGTTCTCGTAGTCATACTGCTTGCCTATCGTCAGAACGGGAACGTTCTTTGCGACCGCATTTTCAATTACACGCCTGATTATATCATCGTTGTCACTCAGATAAAAAGGCGCAACTATCAGCATTTCGAGTATATCGTAGTTAGGCAGATTGAAGATGTTGGTCTGCCCCATATTCTGAGGTCTGTCTTCATAATAAGAAGTACAGCCGTTGAAGATATGAAGATTAATGCCGTTGTATTCGAGCTGTTGGCATAATCCTTGAAGCAACATTTTACCTGCCTGAAGATCGCCTATGCAGAATGCAATGTTATGATTACCGCTTTTATTTGTCATAACCGTACTCCTTTCTCCAAAAAATCTGATAATTAATTATATCATAAGATATTTCAAATTGCAATAGAAAAATAATCCTGTATATTGATGCCATTCCGCATAAAATATTTATAAATAAATTTGTAAATTTTACCCAAGCTGTAACCGTTTTGTTACCGAATTGTAACACTTTTGTTATTGATTTTTTCACGAAATATGATATACTTGTATTAATGATTGTGATACTTGTATTTAAAAACAATCGGAGCGATGGAATATAATATGAAACATACTTCACATACAACAAAACAAAATAGTATTAACATTGCTTGCGGTGAAAAGGAAAAGAAGAGTAAGAAATCTTTTTTTCGTTCCTTTGCAATAACAACGCTTTCTGCAGTAATTGCGCTTTGTGCAGGCATTTCACTGTACTGCGCTCATGCGATAATTGCGTCCGGCATTACTGCGGCAGATTCTTCTTCTGCAAAAGAGTCGGTATCCGCTGTTCAAAGAGAGCCTGCCGTTCCCTCAATATCGGTGTCGGATTCGCTCGGCGAAGATTTTACCCGAACCTTGACCGTATCCTGCAAAAATACGGACGGCACGACCGAAGGTTTGCTGTGCTTTGTTTGCTCAAAGGAGGATACAGCACCGGACGCCGACAGCGAGTGGCTCGACGCCGCTTCAGGTACGGTAGCTTTGCAGCTTGGTGCAGGCAGTTACAGCGTGTATCTTGCGAACCGATACGGAAAAGAAACGGTATCCGATACTGTTGACATAGCCGTTGACGCTGTTACTTCAATAAAGATAGACAACACCGATCCTTATCTGAATGTAGGAATGTACGATACTCTTTCGGTCACACTTGAAACCGTAGGCACTCCCGATGAGAGCCTTTTGTGGGAAAGCAGTAACAGTAAGGTAGCGACTGTAGAAGACGGACTTGTGACAGCAATATCAAAAGGCAGGACTACCGTAACCGTCAGCAATACGGGCGGACTTTCGGATTCGATTGACATTTTCGTGACGGATCTGCTCAGAGTACCGCAGATAACCGAATACAAGCCGCTTTTGCCTGCAGGACAGTATAACGAGAGCGAGGGAGCGCTTATTGACAGAGTGCTTGAGAGCCGTGTTGCTGCGGCAGGGTATGGTACTCGTGCAGGCGTTGTTGCGGCGGCAAGATTCATTCCGCTTGAGTTCAACTTCAAGATACCTTATTTTTACGAGAACGGCAGACTTGACGCTCAGCCCGACAGACCTGTCTGCGACGGCGAGGGAAGATTCTATCATAAAGGATTATATCTGACGCACAGCAAATTTGATGTGCTGGATAAAAGCAAGATACTTTACGGCCCTGCTACCTGGGGAGAACCGCTGACAAACTGGGAGGATGATTTCGGACTTATCCCCGGCGCACAATATGCAAACGGTATGACCTGTTCGGGCTTTGTATCCTGGTGCTTTATTAACGGCGGTGTGCCGCTTGGCGATATAGGCGCAGGCGATACTCCCGATTACGACAACGAATACTCCGATATCGGTGAGCGGGTATGGCTTGATGAGGAGGTTATGAGAAGCGGACGGATAAAGGTTGGCGATATGATAGGCTGTGACGGACATATTGCGCTGATAGTCGGACTTGACGATGAAAATATCTACATAGCCGAAGCTCTCGGAAAAGGTATAGTAATAGAAGTGCGTGAAAGATATCGTGAGGTATGGGAGTGCGGAGACTATACCTATGCTATGCTGATGGATGATATATATAATGAACACGGCGGTACGGGAAACCTTACGGATATGTGGAAAGATTATTCCGATGTAATAAACGCTGATACAAATAACTGAAAACAATTGCACCCGACTTTTCAGCCGGGTGCAATTGCTCAGACTGTCGATAAACCCACGCACCGCAAAAATGCAAGACTAAGTTCGGTTGTTGTGTAAATTCTCTTGGTTGGTTTGTAACATAGTTTTGTAGAGCCGAAAACGGCTCTACAAAAGCATTTTTGCTTACTTTGTCAAGAGTCACCTACCGTACCTTTGTACGCC
>CAMEKR010000158.1 GCA_945921515.1 uncultured Clostridia bacterium
TCGGAAATAAGGCGATAGAACTCAATAAGAAAATCGTACAAATACCCCGACGCTCTGTAGTTTCCGAAAACGCTGTCGGCTCTTATTGATTCATGCATTTTTCTGAAAATGCGGTCGAGCGTTTTCAGTTCAACGAGTTCAAATATCAGAGGCTTAATAAGTCCGAAATGCTCCAGTATCTGCCCTGAAGCATATCCCGCAGGTACTACCCAGTGTATATCCCACACATCATTGTCAGGATAATATTCATGCGGATATAATGCCGGAATGAAAATAACCGTACAGGGCGAAATATGAATTTTATTTTCATCGATTATCAGCGTACCGCCGCCTTTGGTGCAATATAAAATCTGCGGACAAGGATAGCCTTCCGTTCTTATGATATGATCCTGACAATCATGCTGTCCCATGTTGAGAAGAAAAAGAGGCAAGTCCTTCTCGGTGTGAATAATAGGATAATCGCAAAAGAACATTTTTTACATTCTCACTTTCATATTGTTATATAACAATAATATCATTTATTGACGGATGCGTCAAGTGAGTCTATAATAAAAGAAAAAACGGAGGGTATTATGACGCTCGATGAAAAACCGGCAGCAATCGTACCGCACAAAAAGCAGGTAAAATTCCAACAGCTTGAATATTATGCGTTTATTCATTTTACCGTCAACACATTTACAGATAAAGAATGATGATTATGATGAGTTTTTTACCGCACCGAAAGGAAAAAACACAGCAGAGATAACTGCGTTGTGGAAAGAACCTGTTTGTCTTGGAAATATCGTAATAAAAGAGAATATTCTATGCGGACAGCGTGTTGAAGCATTTACGGTTGAGATTAAAACAGACGGAGAATATCGCAAAATATACAGCGGAACCGTTATAGGATATAAGCGGATAGTACCGCTTAATAATGTCATAATAGATTTATGTAAGAATCAGTATCACCGATTCAAGAACCGAACCAACGATTTCTTTTCTTGGAATTTATAAAGGAGAATAAAATGGATATAAAAAAGATTTCAGCCATAGGCTCACCCAAAAGTCACATGATATATCACGAAGATCCTCAGCAGCTGCATATCAACACTCTTTCAAAGCACTGCTATTTTGTTCCGTTCGCAATAAATCAGAATCCTTTTGCAGACAGAGAAAAATCCGACCGCTTTGAGCTTTTGAACGGGGATTGGGATTTTCGCTATTATGACAGCATTATTGATATGGATGACGATTTCATCAATATGCCGTATGACAAGAAAATACCTGTGCCTTCAAACTGGCAGCTTCACGGATATGACAAACCGCAGTATACAAATGTATGCTATCCCATTCCTTACGATCCGCCTTATGTTCCCGATGATATTCCTGTCGGAGTATACAGCCGCAGTTATAATTATACTGCGGACAGCTTTGACCGCATTCTTGTTTTTGAGGGCGTGGACAGCTGTATTTATCTGTATGTGAACGGCAGATTTGTCGGCTATTCACAGGTTTCGCACAGCACTTCGGAATTTGATATTACTCCTTTCCTTATAGACGGAGAAAACAATATCACAGCCGCCGTTCTCAAATGGTGTGACGGAACATATCTTGAGGATCAGGACAAATTCAGACTGTCGGGTATTTTCCGTGATGTTTATATTCTGTCCCGACCGCAAAAAAGAATAGAAGACTATACCGTAAAATCGGCGCTTTCGCAAGAAAGTAATGAAGCGGATATCATTCTGACCGTACACGGCAATAATGCCGAAGCTGAACTTTGTGACGCTGACGGAAACCTTATTGCAACGATAACTGTTCAGGACAACTCCCCTGCCGTAATACATATAGACGATGCTAAACTATGGTCCGCCGAAACGCCTTATCTTTATTCTCTTACTATCGTTTCGGGAGAAGAAAAAATCGGAGAGCGTGTAGGACTGCGCAGAGTTGCTGTTGAAAACGGAGTTGTAAAGATAAACGGCAGAGCTGTAAAGTTCAAAGGAGTAAACCGTCATGACAGCTATCCGGATACCGGATATTATGCCTCTGTCGTACAGATGACAAAAGATATCGTGCTTATGAAAAAGCATAATATCAATGCAGTAAGGACATCGCATTATCCTAATTCTCCGCTGTTTTACAGACTTTGCGATGAATACGGACTGTATGTTATAGATGAAGCGGATATGGAGTCTCACGGCTGTGTTGAAGTATATAACAACTTCAGATGGGATACGGAGGGAGGCTACAACGGTATTGCTCTGCTCGCATCCGACAAACGCTTTACCAAAGCGATAACAGACCGTGCAGAGTTGCTTGTAAAGCGTGATATCAACCGCCCCTGCGTAGTTTTCTGGTCGCTTGGAAACGAAAGCGGCTACGGCACAAATATGCTTGCGGCAGGCGAACTTGTAAAAACGCTTGATAACACAAGACTTCTTCACTATGAAAGCACGCACAAGCTTGACGATACCTCTGACGAGATACTTGATGTTGTTTCGCAGATGTACACTTCTCCCGAAGATATGATGAAATATCTCGAAAATGACAAGGAAAACCGTCCGCTTATCCTTTGCGAATACTGTCACGCTATGGGAAACGGTCCGGGAGATTTAGAAGATTATCATAATATATTCTATTCAAACGAGCGTTTCTGCGGCGGCTTTGTATGGGAGTGGAGCGACCATGCCTGTATACTGGGAGAAACAGCAGACGGAAAAATAAAATACGGCTATGGCGGAGATTTCGGAGAAAAGCACAACGACGGCAATTTCTGCATGGATGCACTTACCTATCCCGACAGGACTCCCCATACCGGATTATATGAACTAAAACAGGTATACCGTCCTGTTCGTGTACTTGCAGGCGATATACCGGGCGAGTTTATCTTCACAAGCACACTTGAACACATAAACGCAGAGAGCATTCTTGACTGCCGTTATGAGATTACCTACGACGGCGGAATATATGCAGAGGGCAAAGTTGATTTCGCACTTGCTCCGATGGGCACAGCAAAAGTAAGCATACCGTATGCGTCTAACGATTTTGACAGCGAGACCTTTATTCGCTTTATTTTTACCGCAAAGAATGATAATCTGTTCTGCGACAAAGGATATGAGGTTTGCTTTGATCAGCTTAAGATATGTGAAAAGAGGACGTCGGTTACCGTTAATTGTGATAAATCGGAAATAACGCTTGATGACTCTCCGATACTTGTTAATATAACCGTCGGAAATGTATCGTATAGGTTCAACAAAAGGATATCGGCGTTTGACTCGATAAAAATCGGCGGTAAGGAAATACTTGACAGACCTGCTGAGTTTAATTTCTTCCGTGCACCTGTTGATAACGATATTATGAAGGGCGACTGGTACAGAGCACATCTGAACGATTACACCGTGCGCAACTACGGCGTTAATGTTAATAAGACAGAAAATACGGTTGAAATCAAGTTAAGGCAATCTTTCGGATGGAGTATTCATCAGCCGTTTGCATATATGGATGTTATTTACACAGTTTCGGCTGACGGCTTGGACATTAAATGCAGGGCGGATTTTTCAAACAAGGTCACTTTCCTTCCCCGTTTCGGAATAAGGCTATTCCTCATCAGTTCATTTGAGAGAGTCGATTATTTCGGATACGGTCCGTATGAAAGCTATATAGACAAGCATTCCGCAAGCTATATAGGCAATTTCTCAGCAAATATTTGCGATATGCACGAAGACTATATCCGTCCTCAGGAGAACAGCTCACACTACGGATGCAGATATATGACGGTAACAGACGGAGAAAACGATATCAGATTCACTTCGGATAAAGATTTTTCTTTCAACGCTTCTCAGTATACCGAAGAAGAGCTTGCCGCAAAGCGCCATAACTTTGAGCTTGAAAAATGTGAAAGCAATGTTATCTGCATTGACAGCTTAATGGCAGGAGTCGGCTCAAATGCCTGCGGTCCCGAGCTTGCACAGAAATACCGTCTGCCATTGCCGCAAATATCGGCTGCTTTCCATATTGAGATATACAGGAAATAAACGGATTAATTTTTGTTTTAACCGCCTTGTTTTTACAAGGCGGTAAAATTATTAAATTTGTGCAATCGATTGCATTTAAGTTTTACTCAAAAAA
>CAMEKR010000159.1 GCA_945921515.1 uncultured Clostridia bacterium
CTGCCGTGAGCATTCGCCCACGGCAGTTTCTTATTAAAAATACTAATTGCTTATCCCTCATACTCCGAATACTTGGGAGCGTTTGCAATTACATCCGCTTCAAGCGCCTGCGGCAGCTGCTCGTAGTGGTCGAACTGCGCCGTGAAGTAGCCCAAGCCTCTTGTAATCTGTCTAATAACGGTTGCAAGGTCGGTTATCTCAGCCTGAGGTATCTGTGCGTCAAGCTCTGTCATACCCTTTTCTTCCTCGCTCGGATTCATACCGAGTACGGTTCCTCTGCGCTTGTTGATTACCGTCATTATATCGCCTGTGCTTGCGTCGTCAAGCACTACCTTAACAAGACATATCGGTTCAAGCAGACAAGGAGAAGCCTGTGCAAGTCCCTGCTTATACGCAATGTGTGCCGCCATCTTGAACGCCTGCTCCGAGCTGTCAACCGGGTGATATGAACCGTCAAGCAGCGTTGCCTTAAGATTAACTACGGGATAGCCTGCAAGCACGCCGTGTGCGGTGGATTCCTGAAGTCCCTTTTCTACAGCGGGGAAATAGTTCTTCGGCACGCTTCCGCCGAATACCTTTTCTTCAAATACGAGCGTTTCGCTCTCGCAAGGCTCAAACTCAATCTTTACATGGCCGTACTGACCGTGACCGCCCGACTGCTTCTTATGCTTGCCTTCTGCCTGAACATTCTTGCGGATAGACTCACGGTATGCGATAACGGGATCGCTTACATTTACATCTATGCCGAACTTGTTCTTCATCTTGGCAATAGCGGCGTCAAGGTGTTGTTCGCCGAGTCCGCCCAAGATACGCTGATGCGTTTCGTGGTTGTGGTTGTAGCTTAACGTCTTGTCTTCCTCGACCATACGCTTGATTGCGTTGCTTACCTTGCCCTCGTCGTTCTTATCCTTTGCGGATATAGCCTTGAAGAAGCACGGTACGGGGTATTTCTCACGGGCGAAAATCGTTTCATCTCCCGAAGCGGTGAGGGTGTCGCCGGTATTTGCGTTGAGCTTTGTAACCGCAACGATATCTCCCGCATAAGCCTCTATCATATCATCTGTCTTCTTGCCCTGCATACTGAGGAGCTTGCCGGGCTTTTCAAGGTTGCCTGTGGTGCGGTTTATAACCTCTGTGCCTGCCGCAAGCGTTCCGTTTACTATCTTGACAAAGCTGAGCTTGCCAACAAACGGGTCGGCTACCGTCTTGAACACCTTAGCTTCAAGCGTATCCTTAGAGCCGTATACGCTTCTTGTGCCGTCCTCGCAAAGCTCACCGTCCGTCTCGTCGGGGCTGGGGAGCATATAAATAATCGTATTGAGCATCATATCAATGCCTGCAAGAGTGTCGCCCGAGCAGCATACAACAGGGGTGATATAACCCTTATGGATACCGTCGTGCAGTCCCTTTATAAGCTCTGCCTCGGTAAAGTCCTCGCCCTCGTTTTCAAAGAAGCGCATCATCAGCTCCTCATCAGTCTCGGCTACAGCCTCTGCCATTGCGGCACGAAGACCTTTCAGACGGTTCTCCGAAGCGGGCATTTCCACTTCCGTAGGAACGCCGTTATCGTATGTATACGCCTTCATCTCAAGAAGGTTGATGTAGCTTTCTACAGTTCCGTACTTGTCAAAAGGAACTACTATAGGGCAGATAGAAGGACCGAACTCGGTCTTCAGCTCTTCAAGGCACTTGTAGAAGTTGCTGTTCTCTTCTTCCATACGGGTAACTACGAACATTGTAGCCTTGCCCTGCTTTACAGCCTCTCTGTAAGCCTTTATCGTACCTACCTGAACTCCGTCTTTTGCAGGGAGCGCAATTACTACGCTCTCAGCCGCACTTATACCTTCGTAAAGACCTGCGGCAAAGTCAAACTGACCGGGAGTATCAAGTATATTTATCTTAACATCTTTCCACTGGCAGTATGCAAGTGAAGTGCCGAGCGATATCTTTCTCTTTATCTCTTCGGGATCGTAGTCCATAACGCTGTTTCCGTCGGATACCTTACCCATTCTTTCAATTTCGCCGCACTTGTAGAGAAGTCCCTCGCAAACAGAGGTCTTTCCGCTGCCGCCGTGTCCGGCAAGTGCTATGTTTCTAATGTTTTTGCAAGTGTAAGTTTTCATGGTATTTATCCTTTCGTCCAAAATTCGGATAAGTACATTATATACTCAAATTGAAAAAATTTCAAGTGCATTTTAGTGAAAAGTAGAATACGAGTGTAGAAATATGACGATAATTTTAGTGCAATATGCACAACTAAATCAACAAATGCGAGTTATGCGCTTTACTTAAGAGCTTGAGGGGTATATAATTTATCTTGAAAAATCCGAAAGAAAGGCGCAGGAAAAAATGAATATCACTATAAGAGAATATGAGAGCCGTGACGCTTTGCAAGCGGCTGAAATATGGAACGAGGTTGTCCGTGACGGCACGGCTTTCCCACAGGAAGACGAGCTTAGCGAGGGAGAAGCCGACAGCTTCTTTTTATCCCAGAGCAGTACCGGAGTAGCAATAGGCGAAGACGGCAGGATATGCGGTCTGTACATCCTCCACCCCAACAATATAGGCAGGTGCTCTCATATCTGCAACGCAAGCTATGCGGTAGCGTCTGACAAAAGAGGGTGCGGTATCGGCAGAGAGCTTGTATTAGCCTGTATCGATAAGGCAAAACAGCTTCGCTTCGGTGTGCTTCAGTTCAATGCGGTAGTAGCAACAAATACAGCCGCACTCTCGCTTTACGCTTCGCTTGGCTTTACAAGGCTCGGAGTTATCCCGAAGGGTTTTAGAATGCCAAACGGCGCTTATGAGGACATAATCCCACACTACATATCCCTATCATGAAATCGGCTTTTTGTATAAAAATCGCAAATTTTATTGTACAAATATACCAATTATTTTTTATAATTAACTGTCAACATTGACATTGCCTCCTGTATCGTGGTACAATTACATTATCATTACGCAAAATCAAGATTATCGTTACATCGGCAAACGCACGGGTGAGATTATGAATGAAGAGAAAAAACCAAACAGAATAGTCAAGATCCTGTGTGTCGGAGCAGGTTTGATTGCCGTAGCCTTGCTATGCTATTTTTCAAGCCGTTTTTCTTGGTTCGGCGTTTACGGCTCAGATTCGGACAGCAGTGATAATTCCACTCCTGCGCCGGCTACAACTGCGCCGGTAAGTTCCGTAACAACTCCGCAGACTTCCGCACCGATGACCTCAGAGCAAACGACTACTGCAACTACTACAACTGCTACAACTACTGCAACAACTACCACTACGACCGTCGCTACAACGACTACCGCCGCAACAACCACAACTAAAGCTACCACCACAACGACAGCTACTACAAAGCCTGCTCCGCTATGGACAGAAACAAAGTGTTCGGGTACTATGTATGTTACTGTCGAGAGCTGCAGTACAAGAAAGCAGGGACTTCAGGGCTCGCAGGTAATGGGCTACAAGTTCTACGGCGAAGCGGTCAAAGTAGTCGCCACCACAAACACAGGCTACTACAAGCTGGACAACGGCACCTTCATACACAGCGACTATCTCAGCGCAACAAAGCCCCCCGAAACTACGACCACCGTCGCCACTACTCCGCCTCCGGCTCCCGTAACCACCTCAACCACCGCAAACAGCGAACCTGAGCCAAACGGCGTTTTCGATAATATTACAGCCCAGCCGGTAAACTGCTCGGAAGAAGAAGCCGAAGTATTCAGACTTGTCAACGAACTAAGGAAACAAAACGGAGTAGCTGCTCTGAAGTGGGATATGAACGCATACATAGCCGCAAGGACGCGTTGCGAGGAGGTTATGGTATATTTCTCGCATAACAGAAACGGTGACTCCTTTGACTCGGTTTATGACATAAGCATAAGAAGCAGGCTGTCTTATGTCGGAGAGAATCTCGGCTCGGGACAACCGAGCGCACAAGATGTTGTTGATGACTGGATGAATTCCGAACTGCACAGGAAAAACATACTCAATCCCGACTTTGAAAATCTTGCGGTAGCCTTTGGTACTTGCAATGATATCTATTACTACTACTGGGTGCAGGAATTTACTACATATAAAAAATAATAGGATATTAAGCACGGATGAC
>CAMEKR010000160.1 GCA_945921515.1 uncultured Clostridia bacterium
TATATCACATAATCATCGGCAGCATTTTCCTTATCCCTGTCAATAAGGTCCTGCAAAGTAACACTGTCGAGATAATCGTTTATCACCTTATTCAAGCCCTGCCACAAAGCAAGCGTTGCACACCGCTCGCTTCGGTCACATTCGACAGTTCCGCTGTCAAGGCAGGCAACCGGTGCAAGCGAACCCTCAGTCAGCCTTAATATGTAGCCGACCGTGTACATATCGGGCGATTTTGCAAGCCTGTATCCGCCCTGAAAGCCACGATTAGTCCGTAAAATGTCCGACTTGTTCAGCATAGGCACGATCTGCTCAAGATATTTTTTGGAAATGTTCTGTCGCTGTGCTATCTCCTTGAGCGGTATATATCCGTCTCCCTGATGCTCCGCAAGATCAATAAGCATCCTCAGTACATAACGTCCTTTTGTCGAAATCTTCATTATGTTCTGCTCCTTTCATGATATTTGTCGGTACTTTGAATTTCCTCACCGTTTAAATACTATAATACCATATTTTTAGTAGGTTTTCAAGTGTATTTTTAAATTTTTTACAAATAGCAAAAATTTACATAATATGACAAATTACATCAATTTACAGGGGACACGATGTAACTCGGATTCTGATTTTTTACTTAATAAATTAAAAACAAGCGAAAACCGGTGGTAAAATCGGATGATTTCCCCTCGTTTATGGTGAAGTTGCACATCATGAACCAATTAATTTAGGCATTTGTACTTAATTCTTTGTAAATCGTAAAAAACTGAGCTGTTTTCAACAGATTTCACTTGCAGGATGAGCTAAAATGTGCTAAAATAGTTACAGATGACTAATTTCAGGGGGTGGCAGAATGGAATATGATATCGAAAAGATCAATTGGCAACTGGTAAAAGTTTTCGATACCATTGCGACAAAGGGCTTCATCCAGCTTGACGATATTCCCGAGTTTGTTTCTGCCGCCGGTATGCTTCACATTTCCCGTATTGTACGCACAATGATTTGCGGCGGAAAAATCAGTGAAGCCATGATATACAAAGATACCGGTATTTTCCCTCTTTATAACAAGACATATGAACGGACGATAGAAAACTATCATTATGCCTGTGAATTCTATACAGACATAGATCTTTCTCAGGCAGACGAACAAACCGAACAACTGTTCGGCTATATAGCAAGTATGCTGTCGATAATATGTACCTGCAAGCTCAACTTACAGCTTGAAAAGCAGTCGAGCCGTCTTGACCGTGACAGCGGTATACCCAACTCCAAGGGATTCAGGGCATTTATGGAGGAAGTTATTGAAAACGGCATACTGACCGATTATGCGCTTATAAGGGCGAATATCAAGGGTTGCAACACACTCAATACGATATTCGGGTATCAGGCTACCACAGAAATAATCATCAAATACGCACAGACATTAAACTCAATGATGAATAAAGACGAGATATGCAGCCGTTCAGGCAGCGACAACTTCTGTCTGCTTGTTAAGAAGAGCCGTCTTAAAACGCATCTTAAGAATTTTATGAAGCTGCCTGTCGATTTCAGCTACAGCAACGAAAAGGTAGTATATGAGATTGCTCTGCGTGCCGGAATAGTCGAGCTTAACGACGACACCGACGACATTAACACAATGCTCGCCCGTGCCGAAATGTGCCTTGATGTCGCAAAGCGCAGAGATGATACCGACTATGTATTTTATGATATCGACACCATCGCCCGTGAACAGCGGCTGACTTTACTTGAAAACGATATGCCTCAGGCTCTTGCCAACAACGAGTTTATCGTATACTATCAGCCTAAGGTCTGTGTTGAAACAAGGACAATGGTAGGCGCAGAAGCACTTATAAGATGGCGTCACAACGGCGAGATAATTTCACCGGGCGACTTTATCCCTATAGCAGAGCGCACGGGACTTATAATGCAGCTTGATATGTTCGTGCTTGAGCATACCTGCAAAATGATAAAGCAATGGCAGAGCGAGGGCAAGAAGGTAGTTCCCGTTTCGGTCAACTTCTCAAAGATACATCTTCGTTTTCCGCACCTTGCGGAAAAGATAATGAGCGTTATTAACGAGTATGAAATATCTCCTCACTATCTTGAAGTGGAATTTACCGAGACTGCATATACAGATGATTTCAACGCAATAAAGCAGGCGATATACGACCTTAAGAACTACGGTCTTATGGTATCGATGGATGACTTCGGCACAGGCTATTCTTCGCTGGCTCTGCTTAAGGATCTTGACTTTGATATACTTAAGCTGGACAAATCGCTTGCCGCAGACTCAAAGGACGATTCAAGAGGACTTGTTGTACTGGAGAGCGTTCTGCGTATGGCAAAGGAGCTCAGTATGACTACCGTATGCGAGGGCGTTGAAGACAAGAAGATAGTTGACAGCCTCAAGGATATGGGCTGTAACATAATACAGGGCTACTACTTCGACAGACCTCTTCCCGAGACGGATTTTGCCGCAAGACTTGAAAGTCCGGTATATCAGAAGTAACGGATTTATAGTAAATACTAACCCCCACCGTATTTGCGGTGGGGGTTGCGCATTTGGTAGGTACTGCTTCCGCAAATATTTCACCGGAATATTTGCGGAGGGACAATAGCATTAATAATACAGTTTAAGGGAAACTTTTTTCGTGAAAAAGTTTCCCTTATACCTTTCAAAAATCGTTTTGTCAAGAGTGTTCCGCTGTCTGCGGACAGCGGTTTAAGGCTCTGCCTTAAAAATCCGCAAGCCTTTGAAAAGGCTTGAGCGAAACTTTCGGTTTAGCTCCCTTTAATCTTCCGTTTAACTCCGCCGTTTCGATATCCTAAGCCACGCACTACTTATCCAAAGGGGAATTGTCAGCGGCGACTCGCCGCAGGCATTATTCGGAGAACATGGGGGTGGACAGGTAACGGTCGCCTGTATCGGGGAGAAGAACTACAATGTTCTTGCCCTTGTTCTCGGGGCGCTTAGCAAGCTGAGAAGCCGCAAATACTGCCGCACCGGCTGAAATGCCGACAAGCAGACCTTCTTTTCTTGCAAGCGTTCTGCCGGTTTCAAAAGCGTCCTCGTTTTCAATCGTAATTATCTCATCGTAAATCTTTGTATCGAGAGTCTCAGGTACAAAGCCTGCGCCGATACCCTGTATCTTATGCGGACCTGCCTTGCCCTGTGACAGTACGGGTGAGCCGGCAGGCTCAACTGCAACAACCTTGATGTCGGGGTTCTTGCTCTTGAGGTATTTGCCTACGCCGGAGATAGTACCGCCCGTTCCTACACCTGCGACAAAAATATCAACCTTGCCGTCTGTATCTTCCCATATCTCAGGTCCTGTCGAAGCAAAGTGCGCCGCAGGATTTGCACTGTTTGTGAACTGGCTGGGGATAAATCCGCCCTCTATCTGTCCTGCAAGCTCTTCTGCCTTTGCAATAGCGCCCTTCATTCCCTTAGTGCCGTCTGTCAGTACAAGCTCCGCACCATATGCCTTAAGTAGATTGCGGCGCTCAACGCTCATCGTTTCGGGCATCGTAAGTATTATTCTGTATCCCTTGCTTGCCGCTACAGCCGCAAGTCCTATACCTGTATTGCCGCTTGTAGGCTCGATTATTACTGCGCCGGGCTTTAATACGCCCTTTGCCTCTGCATCTTCTATCATAGCCTTTGCTATTCTGTCCTTTACACTTCCTGCAGGATTGAAGTATTCCAGCTTTGCGTAAATATCCGCCTCAAGCCCGTTAAGAGCAATGTAGTTGTTCAGCTTTAAAATCGGTGTGCCGCCTATAAGGTCTGTTATCTTGTCAAATGTTCTCATTGTTTTTTCTCCTTTTAATCGTGCAGACTGTATTGCCTGCTGTTTTCTTGAATTAATTAAGCTTGTATTTATCCTGTCGACACCGTTTCAACATCGAAAACCGCTTGTTATTCTTTTCATATGACTCCTCTTTCGGTCGGATTCCTTTAACCTCTAAAAGCCTATCGACTTTGTAGGCTTTATTATATCACTGCTTTCGAGATTTGTCAAGTAGTTTTTGTAAAATTTATTTTTTTGTGCCGGATAACAAAAACAGCCTTGCGAAAAATGCAAGGCT
>CAMEKR010000161.1 GCA_945921515.1 uncultured Clostridia bacterium
CAAATTCCTTTTTGAAATCGTCGGTCTTTAAGTCCTTTCTGAAATCGTTCCAAGTGGAATAAAACTCTTTGCCCGTACTGCCGAAGTCTGCTCTCAAATACCCGATAAGTCCCGTCTGCATAGAAATCTGCTGGCTTTGACGGAAGGTATATTTTCTTTCGGCAGGGTTCATAATTCGGTAATCCATATTTTCACCTCGCTCTCTCGATATTCTTCTTTTGCCGGGGAATATCGAACCCGTAAACGGCGGCAATTTCATCACCGAGCCGCCTTGTCACTCTCGTTATATCGGCTCGTGTTGCCTTGCCATCGTAAATCTTTGCTTTGAGATTTTCAATCTGACTGTCTGTTGCGGTGTCCTTATACACCCGATAGAGATAATGATTTGTCCCGTCGTGATGAACGGCGTCGGCACGGAGATCTCCGTACTTATCCACATACCACTCGCACATATCCATTTCGGAATACAAGCAGTCTTTGATATTGCCTGTCTTGATTTCCGCATATCCGTCATAACGACCGTCCCAACGCCCAATGTCCGCCACAACCAAGATAGGCTGAGATAGCTGAACATTAAGGTTCATACGCTCGTCACCGAGATACTCGGAATTGATTTCATACATTCTCTGTATAAGCTCGTCTTCGGACAGGTCGGGGTACTGTTCTTCAAGGTCTGCCCGCCAGTCCTCAAAATCAAGGTGAATATCGCTCCATATAATATGACGGTCATTCTGCTTGCTGCTCATCTGTACCACCGCCTAAGTAGGAGAACAGCTTGCCCGATTTGGTTGCTTTCTGAAGCTCCATAATCACCGTCATATCCTGAATGGTGATGTTCGGGATTTTCAAAATGCTTTCCATAGATAGTCCCTGCAAGTCCTTTTCGGTTCTGCATTTCGCTTCAAAGAGCTTGCTCAGGACTTTGACTTTCTGCTGTAGAGTAATAGCGTCTTTCATCAGTCTGTACCTCCTTGTTTCAGCTGATATTGATTACGACCGTAACCGAGTCGTTTTCAGCATCTTTTCGTGAAAATTCAGGTAACAAGGACTGTACACGCTGTCTTGCTCTTCGGATTGTTTCAAAGCAAGGAAGCCCGTAGGCTTTGTAGTTATATGCTATATCCGAAAGCGGCAGTGCGCCTGCGCGGATACACCCGAAACGGTTGTAGTAATGGAAAAACAAGAGCATATCGTCATTTCTTGTTTCGGGGCATTCCTTTAAAATTTGCAGAACACGATTTTCCACTGTATTTGTTATATTCATAATGTAATTTTCCTCCCATTTAAAGATAATGGGCGGAGATTTCCCCGCCCACATTTACGTTATTTCTTCTTTTTGTTTCTTATTTGCAGAAAGATAAAGCCGCCTATGATAAAGGCGACCAAAACTATTACGATGATTGTTTTAAGCTCCATCATCAATCCTCCTTTTGTTGTATGCATAAGAAAAACGCCACCTTTTCAGATGGCGTTTTCTAAACGCAAGTATTCAGTTAGTGGTGTTTGTTTGACTTAAAAAAGCTACGATGAATATTTACATCTGTGGCACTTTTTGAGCTTCCCGTCTACACAAGGCTTTCAAGATAATCTATTGCTTCGTAGACGGTCGAAAAAGTCCTGCACTCCGTGCATAGCCACTTGTTTCGTTCGTCGGTATCTTCAAGCGTCGGTAATCCGTCCTTTAAAAGATATGAAACAGTATTTTTGGCATTTACGACTGCTGTCGGATAATTCTCCGCTATTTTAGATGTAGCAGCCAAATCACCTTTTTTGTATGTCGGTTCTTTATGAACAAGCCTTGAAATCATATTTTCCTTATCGGCTTCGGTCTGAATGGACGGAGCAAGCATTTCATAATGCAGCATAAGCCAGTATTCAAGACAACCGGTTGTCATTAGCAAACGAACTTTAATACAAGGTTTTTTACGGAGATTGCGCAGCCGCTTGATTATTTTAAGCCGCCTTTCCCACTTTGAAATATCCTTGGTTTCCACATCGAAGAAAAACCAGATTTCATCTGTTACTTCAACTTTGGATTTATACCTGATATCATTTCTGTATTTGCTGTCGGCTTCTTCAAAAAGGCCGGTTGACTTCGGGCAATTTATTACAGCAACATCTGCAAACTTCTTTTTCAGAAAGCTCACATAAGCTTGCTCACTTTCGCCCTCGCAAAACACCTCGATAAAAGGTTTTTCCGATTTAAACTGACGAGGCACTTACTCCACCTCCTCAATTTCTACATCAGGCGTCGCACCGTATTTGCCGACAAGATAGCCCTTACGGATATTATCGGTTGTTCGGGTTGCAAATTCACTGATGCAGTAAAGCTCCGATACGCCGTCATTATCACGCTTATCAACAAAATACAATTGGTCTTTACGCAAAAGCTCCATATTCATAAGCTCGGTATTATGTGTCGTAAAGATGATTTGCGCTCCTTTTCGGTTGGTATTCTTACTTTGAAATTTTGAAACGATAAAATTGACAAGCATAGGATGAAGCTCCCGCTCCAGTTCGTCTACAAGCAAAATACCGCCGTTTTGTAAAGTCGACTCTATTGCCGGAGCTAACGACATTAACTTCCTTGTTCCGTCTGACTCCTCAGAAAGATCCAAAGAATACAGCATTTTGCTGCCATCCTTGTTTTCACCCTGGTGTATCGCTTTCGCGGTGACTTCTCCCATTCTTAATCGCACTTCGGAGTTATTTGAGGTTTCTGACAGAACGTTCATAAACTTCGTAAGCGCTTCTTTTATTCCTTCTGGTATATACTCCGGGAAAGAATTATCGTCCTTGATTTCTTTGTTGTCAAACTCAAACTGCATATCATCTATACCAAGGTCGGCAGTTTTAGCATAATCCGTAATTGCTTTCAGCATACTCTTATTTTCCGCATATTCAAGAAGCTGTTTCGGAATATCCGTATAATCTCGCGAAAAGAAAATACATTCCCGAAACCACTTCATTGCACTCGCGCAGGCGGAATCGTTCATCGTGCAGGCAACAGAAAAGAACAACTGATTGCCTGCAACCATTTCTCCGATCATATTACGTTTGGCTTTATCTTCTGTAAAACTGAAATCTTGTCCGGTTCTCGAAAAAATCAAAGCCTTTTGTCCTTTTGGCGCATGATAGAGATATTCGCTGATTATCTTTTCCTTTGTAGCTGAAAACCCGTACCAATATTTGATTCCGTTCAGCACATAAATGAAATCGAAAGATGTCGGCTGTTTTTTTGAATAATCATTCAAGCCGAATGGCATCACGGGAATCTCTGCTTTTTCGTGCTGTGTCCTCTGTGCGTTCTTAATAAACTGCACAGCAAGCCAAAAGGCACGGATAACATTACTTTTTCCTCCGCCGTTTTTTCCGTAAATTGCAACTCCCGGCAAAAGCTTTGTGCTTTTTTCCTGAATCAAGCAATTTTTAAAAGTGCCAAGTCCGGTCGCTTCCATTGATAGTACCGTCTCATCACGAAATGAACGATAATTACTGAATTTAAATTCTATCAGCATAAAAACACCTCCGTATTTCATAAGCCATAAGCATAGTATATCACAGCTTTACAAAAAACACAATCATAAAAATCGATTTTTTTGATTTTTTTGCTCTGATTTTATCGATTTTCAAAAAATTATTCTGTGAGCTGAACACGGCTGTTGTTCTGTATGCCAAAATTATTCGTTACCGATTAGCTTTTCTTTTCCTGCATCCTGCATAAGCAGTAAGACCGACAGCGCCGCAGGACACTACTGGGAATAAAAGACCGCCTGTTTTGTTTTCACCTGTTTTAGGATTGTCATTGATGCTATTGTGCATTTCCACGATAGTAGTGGAACCGCTCATAACCGTTGCTTTCTTATCGGCAGGAAGAGTGTAGGGAGCGGACACATCATCGTGAACCTCTGAAATGGTATACTTGCCGATGCGCAGACCTGAAAGTGTGATTTCGCCGTTCTTATCGGTTTTGAGAATTACATCGTAGCCGTTATCTCCGACAATGCGGAAAGAAAAGCCTTCCACCTTGCCGTCATCTGATGTCTTCACTATTTTCAGGTTTCCGCG
>CAMEKR010000162.1 GCA_945921515.1 uncultured Clostridia bacterium
TTTTGATTAATATATGAACGGAGCGTAATATGAACAAACCCACATTTGATATTAGCTCGGTTGCTACGCCGTGCTATGTAACGGAAGAATGTTACCTTAAGAAAAACTGCGAGATACTGAAAAAAGTTCAGGACGATACCGGCTGTAAGATACTGCTTGCACAAAAGGCGTTCTCGATGTACTCCGCATACCCCTTGATAAGCGGATATCTAAGCGGTACTACGGCAAGCGGACTCTACGAAGCAAGACTCGGCTATGAATATTTTGGCAAGGAAACTCACGTTTTCTCTCCGGCATACTCGGACAGCGAGATAACCGAAATCGCAAAGTATGCGGGACACTTTGTATTCAACTCTGTAAGGCAGTTTGCTATGCACCGTGAGGCTGTGAAGAATAAACGCTGTCTTATAAGAGTGAATCCCCGTTTTTCTACTCAGGAGGGACACGCAATATACGATCCTTGCGCAAAGGGCTCAAGGCTCGGTCAGACTCTTGCTTCGTTTGAAGAGGATGTAAGCAAGTACGGTCTTGACGGAATTGACGGTCTGCACTTCCACACGCTTTGCGAGCAGAACAGCGACGACCTTAAAAGAACCGCCGAGCAGGTGGAAAAGCAGTTCGGCAAATATCTCAAAAATATGAACGTTATAAACTTCGGCGGCGGTCATCATATTACAAGAGAGGATTATGATATTGCTACGCTTGAAGAAGTGATACGGCATTTTGAAAACGAATACGGACTGGAAGTATATCTCGAGCCGGGCGAGGCGGTAGCGCTGAACGCAGGCTTCCTTGTGACGACTGTGCTTGATGTTATAGACGGCAAAATCAACGGCGAGAACGATATCGCAATACTTGACGCTTCCGCCGCCTGCCATATGCCCGATGTGCTTGAAATGCCGTACCGCCCCGTTATCATTCAGCCAAACGGCGACACGGCAGGAGAGCCGAATGAAAAGAGCGTCACGGTAAGGCTCGGCGGCAACACCTGCCTTGCAGGCGATGTGATAGGCGACTATTCCTTTGACAGACCGCTTAAAACGGGCGACAGGCTTGTGCTGTGCGATATGTCAATATATTCTATGGTTAAGAACAACACCTTCAACGGTATGGCTCTGCCGACGATATATTACAATACCTCGCTCGGTATGAGGGAAATTCGGCAGTTCGGCTATGAGGATTTCAGGGACAGGCTGTGAGGGGTATAGTTTAAATTGAAAGCGGCAGACTGCCGTTAATGAGTCCTGTAAATAGTAAAAGGGGTCGCAGGGTGCAAGTCTATCAGCCTTACGGCTGATTTTCAAAAGCTCCGCTGCCCAGCCCCCGATATATAGCCCGCTTCCCCGTGAAAAAATGGGGTTTGGGGCGAAGCCCCAAGCAAGGTCGCAGGGGCGGCAGCCCCCGATCTTTAGCTCCCCTTCCCTCGGGGGAAGGGGCTGGGGGTTGGGGGAAATTCCCCATTCCACTAAGTAATAGATTTATTCAATAAAAAAATATCGAAAGCACTTGAATTTTCTCCGTAAATCTGCTATACTATTCTTTGACGTACCGGGACTGCTCCGTGACGGCAAAATATTGCCATATTTTCGGAAAAGTCCCCTATATTATGAAAGGAAAGGTTTTTATATGTACAAGATACTTAAAAGGCGTCAGCTCAACGAGAATGTTGTCCTGATGGAAGTAGACGCACCGTTTATCGCAAAGAAGGCGCTGGCAGGTCAGTTCATCATCCTGCGTGTTGATGAAAAGGGCGAGAGAATACCGCTGACCATTGCCGATTATGACAGAGAGAAGGGCACTGTTACTATCATATTCCAGATAGTTGGACAGACAACAATGCTGCTCTCCCAGCTCAAAGAGGGCGACGCACTTCTCGACTTTGTAGGACCTCTCGGCAAGGCTACCGACTTTGAGGGAGCTAAGAAGGTCTGCGTTATCGGCGGCGGCGTAGGAAACGCTATCGCTTATCCTTCGGCAAAACAGCTTCACAACTCCGGCGCGGAGGTCGATGTAATTGCAGGCTTCAGAAGCAAGGATATCGTTATCCTTGAGGACGAGTTCAAGGCTGCCTGCACTAACCTCTATATCACGACCGACGACGGCACCTACGGCGAAAAGGGCTTTGTTACAAACAAGCTCCAGAGCCTTATCGACGCCGGCAACAAGTACGACCTTGTAGTAGCAATAGGCCCTGTACCTATGATGAAGTTTGTGTGCGAGGTTACACGCCCCTACGGCATTAAGACGCTCGTTTCGCTCAACCCCATCATGATAGACGGTACGGGAATGTGCGGCGGCTGCCGTGTAAATGTAGGCGGAGAGATAAAGTTCGCCTGCGTTGACGGTCCGGACTTTGACGGTCACTTAGTAAACTTCGACGAGCTGATGAAGCGTAATGCGACATATAAAGAAAAAGAAGCTCACGACAAGTCAAACTGCAGATTATACAAGGCTTAAAGTTAAGGAAAGGACGATAAGAAAATGCCTAATATGTCATTAACTAAGGTTCCTATGCCCGAACAGGACCCTAATGTAAGAAATAAGAACTTCCTTGAAGTTGCAACGGGATATACTGAAGAGATGGCTATGGAGGAAGCTTCACGCTGTCTTAACTGCAAGAACAAGCCCTGTGTAAACGGCTGTCCCGTAAATGTAAGAATACCCGAATTTGTAGCAAAGGTAGCAGAGGGCAAGTTTGAGGAAGCGTATGAGATAATCACCAGCACCAACAGCCTGCCTGCAATAAGCGGCCGTGTATGTCCTCAGGAGAGCCAGTGCGAAGGCAAGTGCGTAAGAGGCATCAAGGGCGAGAGCGTTTCTATAGGCCGTCTTGAGCGCTTCTGTGCAGACTATCACATGAAGCACAGCAATGCAAAGGCACAGCGCCCTCAGTCAAACGGCAAGAAGGTAGCGGTAGTAGGTGCAGGCCCTTCGGGACTTACCTGCGCAGGCGACCTTGCAAAGAAGGGCTACGAGGTAACTATCTTTGAAGCGTTCCACACCGCAGGCGGCGTTCTTGTTTACGGTATCCCCGAATTCAGACTGCCTAAGGCTATAGTTAAGAAGGAAGTCGAGAACCTTGAGGATCTCGGCGTTGAGATAAAGACAAATATGGTAATCGGCCGTGTTCTGTCGGTAGACGAACTGTTCGAGATGGGCTACAAGGCTGTATTCATCGGCTCGGGTGCAGGACTTCCCTCATTCATGGGTATCGAGGGCGAGGATCTCATCGGCGTTTACTCCGCAAACGAGTACCTGACAAGAACCAATCTTATGAAGGCTTATCTTGACGATTATGATACGCCTATCATCGCCAGCAAGTCGGTTGCTGTAGTCGGCGGCGGTAACGTTGCTATGGACGCCGCAAGATGCGCAAAGCGTCTTGGCGCAGAGAATGTATACATAGTATACCGCAGAGGCATGGACGAGATGCCTGCCCGTAAGGAAGAAGTTCATCACGCTATGGAAGAGGGCATAATCTTCAAGAACCTCAACAACCCTGTAAAGATACTCGGCGACGAGAACGGCAGAGTAAGAGCTATGGAGTGCGTTGAGATGGAGCTTGGCGAACCCGATGACAGCGGAAGACGCAGACCTGTAGTAAAAGAGGGAAGCAACTTCGAGCTTCCCGTTGACACGGTCATCATGTCTATCGGTACTTCTCCCAATCCTCTTATCCGCAGTACAACTCCCGGTCTTGACACCAACAGAAGAGGCTGTCTTGTTGTAAACGAGGAGACAATGCAGACCACCCGTGAGGGCGTATATGCAGGCGGTGACGCCGTAACAGGCGCGGCTACCGTTATTCTCGCAATGGGTGCAGGTAAGCAGGCAGCGAAGAGTATAGATGAGTATCTTAGCAATAACTGATAGTGAATATTTAAGATAAAATGAGAGGCTGGTATAGATATATCAGCCTCTCAGCTTGTTGAAAAAGGCTGTATTTTAATTAATAGGTTAGCGAAGTGCTATACTAAAACCGGACACAAGGGGGG
>CAMEKR010000163.1 GCA_945921515.1 uncultured Clostridia bacterium
CTTTTCATACTCGTTCATAACTTCATCAAAGTGCAGAAGGCACTCCTCGGTTATTTTTCCCCTGCTGTAATGGTTTGCGAGTTGCATTGCCGCCCACTCACGAGAAAACATGCCTCTCATAACACCGTCTGCGGCAACTTTCGTTATCCACTCGCCGAAATCAAACATCATCCTTCACCTCCCGATAATATTGCAGTCTCAAGCGCAGTAACACGCTCTTCAAGGTCTGACTGCCGTGATTCAACGCTTATCGGTGCCTCGTTCCAGCCGGTAGCTTTACTGCCTGTTTCAAGCTTCATTCCGCATATCTGAAGCGTGCCTGCCGAAACATTGCCAAAATACACATTTAGCTCACTCGCCGAGCCTGTAGTCGCATCGCTTGCAACAAATGTGTTGGCACATTTTATCCATCCGCCTGCATTATCAAAATCAAAATATTTTGCTCGGTACGGGCTTTTACCACAGTTAATACGCAGTCTGCCTGTGCCTCTTGCATAACAGCTTGCGGTATAGGTCTGTCCGCTTGCTATCGGGATATCGTCCTGGCATATATCCAATGCTCCTGCGCTCTGAGTCAGTTCCCAGCCGAGCTTTATATTCGCTTCCGGTGCGTCTGTTATTGCGATAGATTCCCTTGTTCCCGTGCCGCCCGATGCCGCACGCCATCCGCCGTTTTCCCACGGCGACTTATACGACTGACTTCCGAGTACCGTTACGGTATTTGTGCCTTTTAATATCTGCGTGCCGCCTATCTCCGCCGCATTTATTGCCGCTGTAACATCATCGCTTGTTGCCGCACCCACTTCCGATGCCGTATACTTGGGCTTGCTGTCGGCTTTCGCCCAGTCGGGCATATCGGTTATATCCGATACGGTATGATTATGACTTTCAGCCGCCGCACCGACTTCCTCCGCCGTGTATTCGGGCTTGCTGTCAGCTTTCGCCCAGTCGGCTATTTCATCGCTTTTCAGATACTCCGACAGGTCGATCTCCACACCGCCGTCTGCCGACATCCGACCTGTGACATGCAGATTTCCTGCGTTGTCAACCACAAGAGCGTCGGACGGATATTCTTCTTCCCCTCGCACAACTCCGTTTCCGACAACAAACAGCGCATTATATACCGTCTTGTTGCACCTTCCGACCGAGCACATTCCGGTATCATACGCCCTTGTATGATATCCGCCTGCGTGAGAGGCTCTTCCGCCTGCTTCACAGCCCTCGCCCTCTGCGTGAGCCGCCTGCCCCGACGCTACGCTGTCAACTCCCTCCGCATGAGAAGCAAGTTCTCGTGCGATAGTTTTATACCCTTCCGCATGGCTGTACGGCGCTGTCGCCGAGGTCTTGCTCCCTTCTGCGTGAGAATAATACGCCTCCGCCCTGTTCCCGCTGTAGTCGTTGAATATCTCGCAGGTCTTGTCTGCGTTTGTAAACTCGCCCACGCCGTCCGACAGCGCACTTAGTATAAGCTCGTTATCCTCGCTGCCCGCTTTTTTTGCCGCTTGTTCTTCCCAGATATTTTCAAAGCAGAATTTTATTCTTTTGCTAAGCAAAGCAAGGTAGTTTTCGATATCCGATATACGCTTTTCGCCGACAGCCGATGTATCGGGAGCAAAGCTGATATTAATATTTTCCACTCAGTTCACTTCCCTTTTCTCTGTCAAGATATATGCCGTGGAGCGTGAGCTTTGCATTGCCGCTTAGCTCTCCGCATATCATTATCCTTACCGACCTGCACCTTATCGGTATCACTACACCGCAGGCAAGCTCGTCAACGCCATCATCACTTTCATATACGCACTTCCACCCACCGTTGTCACAGCTTATGTACGCACCGATTTTCAGCGTATCCGAGTCAGCTTTCAGACGGGTGAGGGACAGCTTCAGCTTTTTAAATATGCCGTAAAAGGCGCTCCTGCCAAGCGTACCGCTTACCGCAAGAAAATCGCTCCCCCCAAAGCTGTCCCAACCGTCTTCTGTCCCCACAAGCCTTACAAGCTTCATTTTGCCGTCGGTCTTTGTAACGGCATACAGCCGTCCGTTTATTTCATGTGCAGAAACGACGTTGTTAAGCAGTCTTGTGTACCACTGCCCGTACCGCTTGTCATAGTAATATGCCGTACCGCTTTTTGCGAGCATAATTATATATCTTCCGTCTGCGCAGGCAACGGCGGTATCGGTTATATCCGTATCAAGCTTTGCGTCCATCCTGCTTGATGACGAGCCGTTGAACGAGAATATCCCCTCGGGCGCTTTATAATAAAGCAGTCCTCCCGACTCGCACAGCGAGCCGGAGCTTCCCTTCTGCACACCTCTTAATGCTATGGTGCTGATAGTAAAGTTTGAGGCTTTAGTGCCGTAGATAACATGAACGCAGTTTTCCTTAAAGAACAATACGCTGTTTGCATATACGCAAGCACCCGTAAAGTCGCCCTCACTGCCTACCGTTGCAGTCCACGAATCAGTCGATATACCGTCATATCTTCCCCATTCTAATGCGCTTCCGAGCTTTGAACAGTATATCTCGTGCCGTTTCGATGAACAGCCCCACAGCCTGTTGTTATGCTGTACCACAAAATCAAGCTCGGGGAACGGCTTTTCTATATAAGCTCCCTCGATGTTCGGCACTCTGAACCTGTCCATCTTTCTGCCCTCGGTATAAAAATACCGTGTATTGCTGAGCGCAGAAGTGTCAAAGTTTACCGACACGCATCCCGATGCGGAATAAGTCTCCTTTGCCACAGAGCTTATACAGACCGTCAGCTCACGCTCCTTGCCGCCGTAGCTCCACACAAGCCTTACCTGGTCGCCCACAGCGTAATTTGCAAGAGCGCTGTCATTCTCTGCTACATCAAGATACAGCAGTTTATACACCGATACGGTAGGCCGTGTCTGATTCTGGTTATATTCGTACAGCCTGCCTGTCAGCTTTTCACGCACGGGAGAAGTCACGGTATACGGCTCTGTCGCCGTATTCACAATAATATAGTCGGGGAATATCACTATCTGCGCTCCCATCACTACAAGCGTTTTCTCCCCCTCGCTTAATGAAAGTGCAGTCCTCTCTCCCGATATATACAGACCGTCAGCCTTTGTGTATACTATCTCTCCGCCGAAAAAGGTGTATCCCGTTATCCCCTCATCAAGCTCCTTATAGGAAAAAGGCGCACAGGTGCAAACAGACGGATACGCCGACATATCCATATTGCAAAGCTTATCCCAGTACCCAAGCGGCGTACCGTTAGATCTGTCTATACCGCCGAAGGTTTCTGCGCTGTCGGTCACGGTATATATCCTGTTTATCTCAGTCGCCATAAGTCCTCCTATCCCGTTATCCGTGTTCTGCCCACGCTGATATGCTTTGCGTTCCAGTATCGGCAGAATTTTCCGTACTCTTCTTCAAATGCCGCCGTATCGTTTAAAAAGCGGTCATACTCTCCGTGGCAGAAGTCGATAAGCGAGCATAAAAACAGTATGTATATGCTTTCAAACGGCGTTTTCAGAAAAAGCTCGGCGTCCGTATCGCTCTTTATCGCTGCAATATCCGTAAAGGTCAACCCCTCATGCTCATGCGTGAGGAAAATATCCTCATATATCCTGCTCTCTATATCCGCTACCCACCTCAGCTTCTCTTCGGCGGATACATCATTCGGGCGAAGGCGGTCTGCTCTGTCAACAACCTCTTTTACCGTCATTTACTTCCCCTCCTGAACTATCAGCGACTGCTTCCACCCTTCGTCACGGTAATATTCCGCCTTCTTGCGCTGTGCTTCTGAGCGGTCAAGCTCCTTCTTTATAAATAACGGCACAGTTACCGTTTCGCCTCTGCGTATAAGATAGTTGTTGCCGTTTACCGAAACGAAGACATCCGAGCTGTACTTGTCGTTGTCCTTAAAAAGCTTTACCGCAACGGGTTTTGTTATATCCTTATCCATATTTTCCCCTTTCAGATTATCCCCTTACCCTCCCGTATGCGCCTTGTTGCT
>CAMEKR010000164.1 GCA_945921515.1 uncultured Clostridia bacterium
TTCCGCTGTTCAAGCGGTTTTGTACGGCTCGAAAAGTGTCTCTTTTTTTGAGTGCCTGTATATTATATCATGGGAAATATCCTTTGTCAAGCTTTTTCTTTCTTTTTCGATGAATAATTTTCAATGGTTTGTAAACACTTTTTATAAAGGAAAACCCTGAAAGGAAGTTTGATATGAATTACATCAGAAGCCTTAATATATTTTATAAGCTTATGGCTGTCACAATCTGCCTTTTTGTTATCTCCGGAATATTTTTCTCTTTCCGGTCGGAAAACGAAAGCGTTGTTGCTTACTCTCAGAAAGGTTCACAGGGGACAGAAGTCGAAGCCGTTCAGCAATCCCTTAAAGATCGTGGTTTGTTCTTTGAAGAAGTCACCGGATATTTCGGCGATAAGACGCAGGAAGCAATCCTAAGGTTTCAGAAACAGCAAGGTCTTTCACAAACAGGCGTTGCCGATGAAGCTACTCTTAAGCGTCTGGGCATAACTATCGGTTCTATCCCTCCTGCTACACAAGCCAATATTAATCTTCTGGCACGAATTATCTCCGCAGAAGGACGAGGCGAGCCGTATATCGGTCAGGTTGCTATCGGCGCAGTTATAATGAACAGAATCGAGCATCCTTCATTCCCCGATACTCTTGCAGGCATCATCTATGAAAACGGTGCGTTTACTGCCCTCGTTGACGGACAGTTTAATGAGCCTGTTGCCGACTCGGCTTATGACGCCGCCCGTGACGCTCTTGCCGGCTGGGATCCTACCGGCGGATGTATATACTATTATAATCCTAAAAAGACAAGCAATCAATTTATGATGAGCAGACCGGTGCAAAAGGTGATTGGGGAGCATTACTTCTGCACATAAAATAGAAAGGAGAGGGTAACCTCTCCTTCAGCTTGTCGAAAAAGTCTATTTTTTTAATAAGTAGAGCAAATCTCTATCCCTAACCCCAAGCCCCTTCCCCTCGGTGAAGGGTTGTGTATGCTTGGTGGGCTCTGCATCGTGCAGAGCCTTTTGGCATACACGCCCAGCATCCGTGCTGGGCTTATCATCGGGGGCTGCCGCCCCTGCGACCTTGCTTGGGGCTTCGCCCCAAACCCCATTTATTTTTTTTCAAAGTGGTTTTTCTACAGCCTGAAAGGAGAGGAACACCTCTCCTTTTCTGTTTGTAATATTATTGTGCAATTTTACTTATAGTTTACAGATTTGCCTCTCCGACCGAGTTGTCAATCTTTCTCAGAGTAGTAATCATAAGAGATAATAAGCAGCATATTACCGATAAAACAACCGATACGACAACGCTAAGCACGAAATTGTTCATATCTATCTCTGAATATGAATACATAAGCAAATCCTGCAAGGCAAACGGATTGTACTTATTTATATTCATCGACTGGAGTAATAACGGCAACAACGATGACGCAGCAAACAGGATTATCACCGATATTCCCGGGCGGCCTGTGCTGAGTCCCAATAGAAGATACAGCGAAATCATAAACATAACAAATACCGCAACACAAGCAGAGGATATCAATGCATCCTGCATAATTAACGGATTGTCAAAAATAAGGTTGCATATACCGGCTGTTAACATGCTTCCGCCAAAAGTTATTATTGTTATCAGCACAGGGTATATAATAAACTTGGGTAAAACATAGCCTACCGGCGTAAGTCCCGAACAGTTAGGAATTATTATCGAGCGTTTTTTCTGTTCGCCGCCTGCTGCCGACATAAGCAGTAAAGAAACTATCAGAAAACCTGTTGAGGCAAGCGAACTGAGTCCCGTTCTGAATCCGACATTAGCCATGCTTCCGCCGTACATTGCCTTTATCGATTCTATCATACCGTTCATCGAATTTACAGCTTCGGTCACCTGGCTGCCTGCTTCTCCGCCGAGCTCCTGTCCCATAACCGTCATCTGATCAGCCATTACCTCCATAAATTTGTACATAAGAGGATAAGACAGAGCAAGTCCTATTATTACCGCTATTGTTCCGAATAATCTGAAACCCCGGCTGAACAGCATCATTTCTTTTTTTATACCTGAACCTATCATTTTTATGCTCCTTTCATCAGCCTATCGTTTCCATATATATCTGCTCAAGCGTTTTGTTTTCAATAAGGAAAACCGAGAGCGTAAGCCCTTGCGCCGTTATTTCATTTATCAGCTGCTGAGCTTTTTCTTTTTCGTTATCGTCCGGCATAAGAGGTATTTCAAATATCGCTCTCTGTCTGTCAAAGAAGAACTGACCGGCGGTACATCTGTTGACAGGTTCTATAGCAGGGGTTGGATCGCCGAATATGCCGAGTACTATTTTCTTGCCGTTTCTGCCGTAATCGGTTTTTATTTGTTCGATAGTTCCCTCTACTGCCATTCTTCCGTCACGGACTATGCCGATACGGTTAGCGACTCTTTCTACATCCGAGAGAATATGGGTACACAGAATTATTGTCGTTCCCATGTCGGAAAGCTGTTTTATAATACTCATTACTTCTGCTCTGCCCTGAGGATCGAGTGCGGAAGTAGGCTCGTCAAGTATCAGCAGGTCGGGATTGTTAAAGATTGCCGCCGCAATACCGAGTCTTTGATTCATACCTCTTGAATAGCCTTTTATTCTGCGCTTTCCGCCCTCTGCCATTCCGACAAGGGTAATAACTTCGTCTATTCTCTTCTTCTTATCACCCTGATAATTGCAACAAGCGGAAATATAATCGAGATATTCATATCCGTTCATATACGTGAACAAAGACGGAGTCTCGGGAAGATAACCCACCTTGCATTTTTCAATACCGAAGGTTATTTCCCCGCTGTCCTTAGGTATTATATTAGATACAATGTTCATTGTGGTTGTTTTACCGCAGCCGTTGCGACCGAGAAAGCCGTAGATATCGCCCTTGTTGACATTCATCTCAAGCCCCTTCAGCACTTCAAAAGCTCCGTAGCTTTTATGAAGATCGTGTATTTTAAGCATTTTACTCACCTTTCTTAAGGTAAATTAGATTTACCTTTGATTGATATATGCATTATATCACATTATCTAAAATTTGTCAACAGAATTCTGCCTGTGCCTCAAAGCTGACTCTTCCGTCCTTGAATCTGCCTTCAACTGTGCAGATATTGTCTTTTCTGTCGAGCATAAGTTCTATGGTTTCGCCCTGTCTGCATTCGTGGATGAAATTTATCCTGAGCTGTCTGTAGTCCTTTGAAATAAGCTCGTCGGGAATTATGTCGCTCATAAGGCGAAGATAGGTGCCGTTATTGACATGCCCGTTAGGATCTATATCACTGTAGACGAAAGTATAGTCCTTGATTTTTACGGGATTATCTGCCTTGAACTTTTCAATAGACGCTTGTACCCTGTCTTCGCATGGGATAAGCTCATAGATATACTCTGACGGTCTGCAAATCTTATGTGTGTGGGGGTTTACGAGCGCCCACATCGTATCAACATCGCATAATAGCTTGCCGTCGGTATCTGTCACGGTAAAGCGTCTTATGAATTGTGAGCCTTTTGTACCTGCCTCCCAGGTAGTCAGAATTATTTTGTTGTTATATCTCGGCATACTGACAAAATACATAGCCGCACGGGTAAGCAGGAAGACCTGACCGTCCTCCCACATCTGCTCACGGGTTATATTTCTGCTGCGAAGATGATTTCCGGCAATTTCTGCGCACCAGGCAAGCAGTACCTGCGGTTTAAGATTATATTGTCTGTCGCAGTCGGCAAACTCCGGTATGTACTCGTAAGAAAATTTTCTATTTTCCATAATATTCCTTTCTTTATAGTAATAAGCCACAGAGTTGAGTCTGTGGCTTCAGCTTGTCGAAAAAGAATTTATTTTTGTAAATAGAACGAATTCTCTATCCCCATCCCCTAAACCTTTGTGAACGCTCTGTGGCGCATCTTCCTGATGCGCTCTGGGCGTTCACTTTCAGGCATCCTTGCCTGCCTTCCCCAAGTGAAAAAGGGGG
>CAMEKR010000165.1 GCA_945921515.1 uncultured Clostridia bacterium
CATAGTTATACTGTTCCGCGACTTTGGCTTCATTATCTTTAGTCTTATCCGCCATATCTCCGTTATCAATAGCAAGCTGCGGAGAACCGCTTGTACCATGTGCAAGTCCCGAATTGCCGTGGTTCATCTCACCACTGCCTTTCGGGGAGTGCGCCTTTCCTGATACAAAAGCACATCACGCTTTAATTTAAAAATTAAAGAACAGTAATTTTGTCCGCAAGACGATATATGCAGTAATTCGCTTTCACTTAAATCTGTTATAATACTCTTCGAGTTTTGAATCGCAAATCATTTCAATTTCTGCTTTTTCATTATCATTCAGCAGCTTCCACACTGTAGGCTCAACTTCAATTATGCCAAGTGTTTTTGTATGTCTTAACATCTGCATATCCTCAAAACGCTTAAACGGGTTGGAAAGAATATTACGCTGAGCTTCCTTGTCGGTGTAGCTTCCCTTGGCAAAGATGCTGTTAGCCTTCTCAACTGTAAGCCCGCTGTTTCTTCTGCCCTCATAATAGTTTCTGAAATACGATACTATGTCATCAAGCTTTATTCTGCCTTTATCATCGGCATTGGCGAGAATTGCTTTTATCAGTACAGGCTTATATGAATAGCTCATGTCCATTTGACAAATCATTTCCATAAACAGTTCTTTGCGGTTTTCATCGTTGATAATCCGCCAGCCGAATTTATTGGCTGTCTTTTTTAGCGTTTCTTCCGTAAAGTATTTAAAAGTTCTGTGTTCGCTCATCGGAACAATAAGGTCGGGAATAATTTCACCCTCGCGTATATATTTTTCTACCGTTTCCGATGCGGCGTCAACTCTGCGGATAAACTCCATCTGCGAAATCATCCCCGCCGCTTCATCCTGCCAGTTGAATACATCAACCGCTTCATAGTCGGTAGCGCTGACGGGAAAATCAACAATCGCGTCGGGCTTTTCGCCTTTTGCGTAAAGCTCATTGTCCGCAGTTCTTTGTTCTTTTGTACCGAGTACAAGCTTACCGGGTTTATACTCGGAAAGCTTAAACAACCTGTGCATCGAATATGGCATATTGTATTGGCTTGCATTGTCTACAAAATCAAAGACGAGCAGACAATCCTTTCCTTCGGCAAGCCGCATTCCGCGTCCCAACTGTTGTGTATACAGAACCTTTGACATTGTAGGACGCGCCATAAACAGCACTTCGGTTTCGGGACAGTCCCAGCCCTCATTAAGCAGGTCGCAGGCGCACAAGGCTTTGATCTCGCCTTTTTGAAATTTTGCAAGGTATTCCTTGCGCTCGGAAGATTTCATGCTGCCCGATACAGCATATGCACTTACTCCGCGTTCTCTTATCATTTCAGCTATCTGTTCGGCGTGTTTAACGCTTGCACAGAAAATAACGGTACGCTTTGAGCTGACATATTCCATAAATGTATCTACAATAAGAGCGTTTCTTTCGGGAACAAAAATCTTGCTTTCAAGATCACGGATATTGTATTGAACACTATTGAAACGGACTTTCGTCAGATCGATGTTTGTATGTATTCTTATACAGCGAACAGGGACGAGCTCGCCTATCTCAACTGCCGTCTGAATATCCAGCTTATGTGCGGTATTCTTGAAAATGTCAAGAATATTTTTATCATCCGCTCTCTCCGGTGTAGCAGTAAGACCGAGCGTAAAGTCCGGCTTGAAATATGAAAGCACTTTCTGATATGTATCTGCGCTGGCATGATGCGCCTCGTCTATTATCAGATAGCCGAAATCGTTTTCTTTGAACATATCAAGATTAAGCGCAACGCTCTGAATGCTTCCGCAAACGACATAACAATCAGGCTGCTTTATTGAATCGGCAAATTTGCCGACGCTGACTCCCGGCCATAATTCACAAAATGTTTGAGCCGCCTGTTCAACTAACTCGTGTGTGTGCGCAAGAAATAAGGTGCGTTTTCCCACACGCTTCGCATCCGAAACGGCGGTAACTGTTTTTCCTGTTCCGGTTGCATGATACAGCAGAGCAATCGTTTCGTGGTTATGTCTCATTTCTTCAAGACATTTAAGTGCTTGCTTCTGGTGCTCTTTAAGCTCAAAATCAAAACCGCTTATTGCTTTACCGCGCTGTACGGGAAGATAATCCTCGACTTCACGGAAGGCAGTATTACTTCCTACGAAAACACGAAGCTCGTCCTTTACTGTATCAGGCTGTACCTGCATCTGCTTGACTGCCCAACGGAAAACATCCCATCCAAGATGAATCATGCTGTTTTGCTTTAACAGATCGTCATAGAACTTGTTCTGTGAGATGATGTTCTTGTTGTGCGAGGCTTCGTCATCAATTTCTATTGCGATTTTTCTTGTTCCGCTTTCAAGGAAAAAATCAGCGAACCGGTCATTCTGATAAATATCGTAAAAATGATACTGCGAGTACAGATAGCCTGCTTTTTCAGCTCCGAAGGTTTCGCTGAAAAGCTCTATGAATAAATCCTCAGCGGTGCTTCCTGATATACTGCGGTATACGGTTTCAGACATAATTGTACCTCTTAATCGTCAACGCTTTCAAGATAAATCTTTTCTATAAAAGCACCACGTTTTTCCGCCTTTTCAGCACGAACCTTTTCAAGCTCTTCGACAGAATATCCTCTTGCTTCGGCTATTGCATACATAACCTCCAGCATATCTGCGAGCTCCTCAAGGCTCTTATCAGCCTGATACTCAGCACATTCCTCATTCAGCTTGCGGTCGAGCTCGGCTAAGTACTCATCGCTTGTAAGTGTGTGTATGTGACATACCTTTCCAGTTTTTCCTATAATTTCGGGTATCTTGTCACGGACGAGTTTGTTGTGTATTGGCATTAGAGTAACTCCTTTTTAAAAAGAATATACGTTATATTACGCATACATAATATTATCCGTCCAAAGCTCGCACTGTGTCGTCAATAACAGAGCCGATTTCAGGCGTGTGAGCTGCAGCGGAGATTGTGTTCCAACGAGCTTGTTCGGGAAAATAGAAGATATTGTCCATAAGGTATGCGTCCTTATCGTCCTCGAAACCGTCGCCGTCAGCTACAAGCTGATTATACTTACGCTCAAAAGCGCTTGAAATGTATCGCAGGAAAATAAGTCCAACGATAAACCTTTCTATATTCGGCAGCAGAAATGTGTCCCAAAAGTACGCAAGCGGCGTCCCATATCTGTTTTTCAAAGCCGATATTGGCGTTATTTTTTCAGCTATTTTAAATTAATCCTCCATGTTTTATCCGAATATGATTATATGTTGCTATGAGTATCTTTTCTATCTTTGTATAAAAACTGCACCGAAATCATTTTGATATTGAATTTTTCTCGAATAAACTATATAATAATACTATTTTAGTATATCATAAAACTGGTAATAAATCAACATTTATTGTCGATTTATAGCTGCAAAAATGTCGAATCAGTTGAATAAGAACGATCGCTTGAAAATACATGAAGAGTACCGGTATTTAATTTTGCCTTAAAATAAAAACTATCTATATGCAAACTCTATCCACGTTTCCCCGTTTTTAAAAATAACCGTCGCTAAGAAGAGAAGATGAAAGAGGTTTATAAGGGATTCTTATAAACGACCTAAACCTATTACAAAACGACCATGTTTAGCCATGAAAATCAGCAAATCTGTATCAAAACCGCTCCAAACCGCACCGTTTCGTATCAAAACCGCACCGTTTTGAATGTTGCGAATACTACGGATTATCAGTCATTTACGGTCGTTTTTAAACCTGCTCATTCAGGTAGAATAAGTGTAAAATAATCGTTTTGGTGGCGGCGACTGCTTGCAGGAGCCGCCTATATTTACCGGTAATTACAAATTAACAGACGGATAGACGGACTGCCGGTATAATCTCAAGTGAATAACAATGTATTGACTAAACAGAAACGCACAGTTTCATATGATATCTTGCGTATAAACCGAGATGATTTGACATCATAAA
>CAMEKR010000166.1 GCA_945921515.1 uncultured Clostridia bacterium
CACAGAGCGTTCACAAAGGTTTAGGGGTTAGGGATAGAGAAATTGCTTTACTTATTAAAAAAATAGACTTTTTCGACAAGCTGGAACGGCTTTTTAAAGCCGTTGAATTTCGGTTTCGTGCTTGACTGGAGCCTTAATTTAGTGTAAAATATAATCGGATAGGTATGCAGGAAGGTGCGCCGGCGTCATATATGCTCTGTGCATCGTATGCGGCGACTATATGTTGTGATACTGCACAAAAAATGAGCGTCAGATTCTACTTATCCGATAAACGAAAATTTCTAAGTTTATGAAACTTTTTCGGAAAAAATGCCTACTACAAAGTAGGTGACGAAGCGAGGTGAGCCGATGGGCAGCAGTCACGAAGAATATTTCAACCGCGTCTATGAAGAGACACACAAGTCTGTATCACGCTTTGTGGTCAGTAAATGCGGCTCTATGGACGATGCGGAGGATATACTTCAGAATGTCTACACCCGTTTCTTCAAGCGCATCAGCGAAAAAGGCTATGAGGATATAGAAAGCCCGGAGGCTTTTCTTATAAATATCGCAAAGTTCGAGTGCCGCACATATTTTTCCGGCAAGAAAAAGAATGAAAAAGTTTCATCCTTTTCCGATTATACCGAAGAAGAGATGGTCGCCATAGAAAACGAGATGGCAAAACCTCAGCCAAGGCTTGAAGATGTCATCAGCAACAAGATAGTTGCAAAACAGATATTTGACGATATAATGAAGACGGATGAGCTTACGGGCAAGATATTCTACCTTCATTTTGCGTGCGATATGAAGCTTGAGGATGTTGCAAAAGCTCTTGATATCAACCTGTCAACGGTCAAGAACAAGCTCTACCGCACTATAGAACGACAGAAGAAAAAGTTTAAGCTGTGACTTACGAAAGGAGGCTTTTAGTTGAATACCAACGAGTTTTATAAAGAACTTATGAGTGAGTATTCATTCGACCACGAAAAAATCAAAAAAGCCGCTATGGGTAAGTCTGTACAGCCTGAGAAGCGCAGCAGACTCAGAACCGCAGTTATGTCGGCGGCAGGAGTTGCGGCGGCATTAGCGGTTACCGTAGGCGGTGTTGCATTGTTCGGCACGGGCAACCCCGTGATCATTACTCCGACCACATCGGTAAGTGTGGAGGAACGTTTCAGCATGGCGATGGAAGCATATAACAATGCCGACTCCAACACCGAAGAAGTTTTTCTTTATGTTACATTCAAAGAAAACGAAACTCCCGAAGATATGCGTACTATACTTGCAAAGGCTGACGGAAAGGGAAATATCCGTGTTACTGAGGTATATCTCAGCGACGGAGCCTCAATCAGCGGAAGCGAGAATATTGCAAAGCTGTTTGAAACGAACGAGAAAAATATAACCGCAGTAAAGGTATATTGTCCCGGCAACTTCCTCAAGATATTGACAAGACTTGACGGAGTATATCTTGTAGAGACCGAAGAATCGTTCAAGGAAGATGAGTTCTCTGCGATAGATACCAATAATAGCTTTGAGTATTATCCGAGCTACAACGATCCTGAGACAACGGTGACATCCGAGCCTGAGCCCGAACCGGTACCCGGAGATACGACCAATCCCCCCGAGTAAGAATTACTTTTTATATTTAAATAGTATACCGCCTGTAAAAATAGCGTGTTTTTACAGGCGGTTTCTTTGTTTTCGGCTGTTTTTCTCTTGTTTTCTCTCTATATTCGCCGTAATAAAAAGTGAGGGGAGTTTTCTAAAAATGATATTGACTTTTTCTGTGAAAACCATTACAATATCATTGTAATAATAAAAATCGGCATTCGACGATTCTAAGGAAAGGTATTTTATGAAGAAGAGAATAGTAGCCGCTATACTCAGCGGCATAATGGTGATTACAGGCATAAGCGCTTGTTCGGGCGACAACAGCCCGTCATCTGACAGCAGTCAGACACCCTCGGCTACTGCACAGACGACCACCACAACAGCACAGGCTACAACCACAACAGCTCAGACTACGGCTGAGACTACCGTTACCGCTACCGAAGCTGCTGCAACGGTGACAGACGCACCCGAGAGCACTCCTGCTTCCGCAACGGATGCGCCCGAGACCGAAGCTCCCAAGACAGAGGCGCACACGACCACAACCGAGAAGAAACCCGAAACCACAACAACTAAAGCAACCACAACGACGACAGCCGTTCAGCCCGATCCTGTCACACCTACAGGTGACTCGGTTGCGTTCTCTCAGAATCTTATGCCCGGCTGGAACTTAGGCAATCAGCTTGAGGCAAATTCGGGCGGTACGCCCTCCGAGACTGCTTGGGGCAACCCTGTAATTACCGAAAAGCTGATAAAGCAGGTTAAGGCTCAGGGCTTCAAATCTGTCCGTATCCCCGTATCTTACTTATCAAAGATAGGCGCAGGTCCTAATTACACTATCGATTCCAAGTGGCTGGACAGAGTACAGGAAGTTGTCGATATGTGCATAGATAACGGACTTTACGCTATTATCAATATTCACGGTGACGGATACTACTCGATAAGCGGCGGCTGGCTGTTATGCGCCGACTCCGACCAGAAAACGATAAAGGCAAAGTATAAGAAGGTATGGGAGCAGATAGCCGCTCGCTTCAAGAATTACGACGAGCATCTTGTATTTGAGTCGATGAACGAGGAGTTTGACGGTACATACGGCAATCCGAGCGTTACGGCTTACAACAATATCAATGATTATAATCAGATATTTGTTGATACGGTTAGAGCTGCAGGCGGAAAGAACGCAGACCGTTATCTGCTTGTACCCGGCTGGAACACGGATATCAATTTCACCACAGGCGAAGTCGGATATGAACTTGAAGCAAAATTCGTTATACCTAACGACAGCAAGGGCAGAATAATGATTTCCGTTCATTATTACTCTCCGTGGGAGTTCTGCGGAAGCGAAGAACAAAAAACCGATGTGATATTCAGATGGGGCGACAGCCTTAAGGGACAGGTAAAGCCCAGACAGAACGAGTCGCTTGTTGACAAGCAGTTCGATAAGCTGTATAATGCTTATATCTCAAAGGGCTATGGTGTTGTGATAGGCGAATACGGTTCTATCGACAAGACCTTCAAGGATGCCCGTAATACCACATACCGTGCTTATTTTGCAGAGTATGTAAACTATGCGGCACATAAGCGCAACATAGTTACGGTATACTGGGATAACGGCTGGAACGGCAAGTACGGCTTTGGCTTATTCGACCGTAAAAACTGCACAGTAACCCAGCCCGAGATAATAAGCGCCATCATAAGAGGGGCAAAGGCAACAAAGGCTCCCACAGTGCCGACGGAATGATTATCCTGCTCTAAGCATAATACCCGTTTGCATTGATGTTAGAAAAGTGTTATATCGGAGCATAAGAAAGGAAGGTTAATATGGCAAAGAAAATTTTATCCGTACTGACAGCTATGGCAATGTCCGTACTGCTCGGCATCACCTGTTTCGCAGAAACGACGGTAGGTGCAAGCAGCGGAAACACCGCTACCGGTGTTACATTTGATATTACAACTATTATTATCTGTGTTGTAGCTCTCGTAGTTGTTGTTGCGGTAGGTGTAGTAACAGTCATTTTAGGCAAGAAGAAAAAGAATAAGTAATATCGTTCCGTAAGACAGACCTCGCAAGAGGTCTGTTTCCTTTTGCTGAAAACACGGCAGACCGCCGATAGTTATACTTCACTTGTAGCAAAATTTTCAGAAAAAACAGTCAAAATATACATTTTTAGAGCAATAGTTATATTGTTTCACCAAATAAAAAAATATTTTTTGTGCAAAATTCCAATTGAAATTTGCAGATGAATATTGTATGATTAATCTTAGCTAATAAGCTATAAAATTTTTATGGAGGACAAAAACAATGAAGTTTACAAAAACTTTAGCAAGCGTTGCAGCTGCAGCTCTTGCAGT
>CAMEKR010000167.1 GCA_945921515.1 uncultured Clostridia bacterium
GAAACAAACTGCTTGAAGAAGTATGGGGCTACGATTTCTTCGGTGATGACAGAACTATAGATACTCATATAAAGATGCTGAGAAACAATCTCGGTCCGTACAGAAAGTTCATAGTTACGCTTAGAGGTATGGGCTACAAATTCCAGGTATAACAATTAACAGTCACCGTAGAATTAAATGCGGTGACTGTGTTCTAATGAGGGTTTTTATGAAAGAAAGAATCAACAGTATTCGCTTCCGTTCGTGGATAGCATTTGTACTGTTTTCGATAATAGTAATTTTATTTCTGTATTTTTTTCAGGTGGTACTGCTTTCAAGCTACTACGAGTATATGAAGATACAGGAAACCGCCGCCGCCGCAAAGCAGATAAAGGACGCCTGGTATCAGGAGCCGGATAATCTCAATTCTATCGTTTCAAACATAGCTGACACGCAGAAGATATACATCGAGATCTCCGATAACAACCGACCTTATTTCAGGGCAAGCTCGCTTGATAAAAGCAATAAGGAAGTGTACTCGCTGATAACTTCGCTTGATTTTAATGATATGAAAGAAATCGTATCGGGCGAAAACACCTTCTTCACCGCAACGATACCGAGAACAAACAATGACAGCAAGGCGATAATCCTAATAGCACAGCTTGACGACGGAACGCAAAGCACATTCTTTGAAACAAACGGCGTAGTACGCCTGTACATCTTCAACTATCTTGAGCCTCTCGGAACAACTACCACGATTCTTCACAGCCAGCTTAACCTTACCGCCGCAATAATTATCATCATTGCATTTATAATGTCTATATTCTTCTCAAACAGTATTTCAAAGCCGATAATCAAGATATCAAAAGCGGCGCTGAAGCTTCCTAAAGGCGAGTTTGATATGCCTCGTGAGAAGCATCAGTTCACAGAGATAAAAGAGTTAACCCAGACGCTCACCACAGCATCGGAAGAGATAGCAAAGACCGACGACTTAAGAAAAGAACTTATGGCGAATATCTCGCACGATCTGCGTACTCCGCTGACAATGATAAAAGCATACGCCGAAATGATAAGGGATCTTTCGGGTGACAATCCCGAAAAGCGGGAAAAGCATCTTAAGGTCATAATAGACGAGACCGACAGGCTTACTTCTCTTGTAACCGATATACTCGATTTGTCGAAATTGCAAAGCGGCGTTGCCGAGATGAACTATGAGACTATTGACTTTTCTTCGCATCTTGCAGATATAGTTCCCCGCTTCTCTTTGCTTGACGAGATAAAGGACTATAAAGTTCTGCTTAACGCAGAGCCGGGCATAATGATAAGAGCCGATATAACAAAAATCGACCAGGTAGTATACAACTTCATCAACAACGCTCTGACTTATACAGGCGAAGACAAAACGGTTAGAGTGGGCCTCTACCGCTGCAGCGAAAAGTCGGCAAGGCTTGAGGTATGCGACAGCGGAATCGGCATAGACGCAGAAAACCTCAAATATATCTGGGACAGATATTACCGTGTCAAAACAAGCGGCGAGACTCATCAGCGTGCAAAGAAAGGAAGCGGTCTCGGCCTGTCGATAGTTAAAGGTGTTCTTGAAATGCACAAGTTCAGATACGGTGCTGACAGCGCAGTCGGCGTAGGCAGTACCTTCTGGTTTGAATTTGACATACCTATACAGACCAATGTCTCAGATGAAGACAAAAAAGCAAGAAAGTCAAAGAACAAGAGCTGATACAGCTTATTGACTTTCTAACTTCTTGTTGCTATAATAATCTTACCCGAAAACTAAATACTGAAAAAATCAAGAGGAGAATCAGTTATGCCGTATATTAATGTAAAAACTAATGTCAAAGTATCACCCGAAAAAGAAGAAGCTATAAAAAAAGGTCTCGGTCTTGCAATAACCGCCATACCCGGAAAATCGGAAGGCTGGCTTATGGCTGGCATCGAGGACGAGTTTAAGCTCTGGTTCAAAGGCACAAACGAACCAGCAGCAATGGTAGAAGTCAGCATTTACGGCAACGCCTCGTCAAATGCTCTTACAACGCTCACAAGCCATATAACAGGTCTGCTGTTTGACAATCTCGGCATATCGACCGACAGGATATATGTAAGCTATATGAGTACACAGGACTGGGGCTGGAACGGCTCTAATTTCTGATATAACCGAATAAAAATGCGCCCTTAGAAGTAATTAGCTTCTAAGGGCGTTTTTCATAAGATTTTTTGGTGCACGTTGAAAACTCAGTTTTGCAGCTTTATCTGTTCGCCTCTTATAAGCGGATAGCGTACAATACTGTTTCCGTCAAGATTTTCACGGTGCATATCGACAGCCGTTATCTGATGATTGTCATAAGTAGTGTAGTAATATATTCCCTTATCGGCATTACAGCAGGAGGTGTAAATCGTTATCTCGTACTTACCTTCTTCAACCTCACAGCAGCCTCTCTGCTGGTCTACCGAACCCAATATATGAAAGAACTGGCTTACGCTTTCGCACTCGCTGTCTCCAGACACCGAGTTCATTTTTGTAAAGGCTACCCTTACAAATCTCGACTGGGATGATAAATCTCCCGGCAGTCCGAGTGCTCCCATTCCTCTGCTGTAGGTTGTAAGCGGTAGCTCGGGGGAGAAAAGATTCTTCGGCTGTCTGGGCGAAAGGTTCATAAAATTGTTAAGCATGAACATTTGCTCGTTAAAGGGAGGATTGTTTGTAAGCACACCTGCAGGGTTATCGTATATATTTAAGCCTTTTGCTGTAGCTTCAATCGCTACTGCTCCGTCACGGTCTGCTATTATCCAGTGCAGCTGTGCCACAGGGAGCTGCGGTGAGAACGGCGTATCGGTAAGGTTGATTTTATCAAGCAGAGCCCTCGCTTCACTCACACTTGAACATTGCGATAATATCCAAGGGATAAATTCAAACTGAGCAATATTATCTCTGCCCTCTTGGGGTTTGTTGTACTTAGCATTACCGACGAAATTAAGCCCAGCCATACCGAGACCTTTTTCATTGACAGCGTCATAATAAAGCGGATAACCACCAGAAACAAATGCCATACCTATTATAGCATAGTGGTTGCTTATTTCGCCCACATTGCGAAAAACCAAAGGAAAATTTCTCGGTGTTACCGTCACCTCGTCACCATAAGAAAACTCGTAGTCAAGCGTTCTGCCGAAATAAAAATCCTTAGTCTTATATGTTGCCGCAGTACACATGATATTACCTCCGCAAATTCTGTATTGCTTTATAGCTTATAAAGGATTATATCACCGTTTTTCATTCAAGTCAATCAAAATGCATTATTTTCCTGTGAACAGAGAAAGATTGTGGTTTTCGTCACAAACGCCGAGAAATATTTCTTTCGCATTACGGTCCTTTTACTTGCTGATATACATACTATTTCCCATCCTAAAGCTAATATTCTATAGAACACAAATAAGCTGCGTAGAAATCTACGCAGCTTATTGTTTAAATCAGATCAGTTAAGGAACATATGAAGATCAGTCTTCACTCTCATCCTTTTTCTTGAGCTTACCAAGCAGGATACTTGCAGCAGCAAGTGCAGCTGATGCAGAAGCTCCGGTAGCTAACAGACCATTAAGTCCAATGCCGGTATCGGGATTATCGCCGTATCCTGAATCTGTACGATCGGGACGCTCATTCTGAGGTGTTCTGTCATCGAACTCGTACTCATCGCCTCTTACACGGTCGTCATCGGTATCAGTATCCGTATCGGTGTCCGTGTCGGTATCCGTATCTGTATCCGTGTCTGTGTCAGTATCCGTATCAGTATCCGTGTCTGTGTCCGTATCGGTATCTGTATCAGTGTCAGTATCCGTGTCTGTGTCCGTATCGGTATCTGTATCAGTGTCCGTATCGGTATCAGTATCCGTATCCGTATCGGTATCCGAGTCGGTATCGGTATCGGTATCCGTG
>CAMEKR010000168.1 GCA_945921515.1 uncultured Clostridia bacterium
CCATTTTCCGCTTTTCAGCTGTTCTATCTGATAGCCTGTGGCGTTTGCGTTTTTGTTCCAGCCGAGCGTTATTGCTGTGGTTGTTCTCTTTGTCAGTTTAAAACCGCTGACATTGGCAGGAAGCGTATTAACGGTTATATATGAATATGCGCTGTTTACCGCTCCGCTGTATGCTTTTACACGGAAGTTGACAGTTGCACCTTGAGTAAGTCCGGATATATTAACAAGAGTCGATGAACCTGACGATATCTGTACCCAATTACCGTTCTTGTACTGCTCAACAATGTATCCTTCTGCCGAGCTGACAGCGCTCCATGAAAGAACAACGCTGTTTGATGTCACATTGCTTGCAGATAAACTGCTTATTTTACTGAGGGCTGTTGTAACATCTACAATACATCTGGCGGTCACTACATCGTTTTCTGTAATAGGATCGACATAGTAAGCGCTTACGGCAAACCGATATTCTGTGATATCCGAAAGACCGTTGGCTTTATATGACGCCGTACCCGAAGGCAGGCGGTAAAGCTCGTTCCATCCGTCTTGAGCGTACATTTCGATTATATAGCCATCGCACAAAACATCGCTCCACCCTATAGTAACGGAGTGTCCCTCGTTGCCGGTTACTTTTGCGTCGGTTACGGGAAGAGCGCCGATTATTTCAAGCGTAAGGGATGTTGTGATGCCGTTTATATATGCAGGTAATGTTACAGTGCCCACTTTCCACGGTGATATTGCTTGCATATCGCTTATAATAAGCGGTTTGTGAAGAACGGCGCACAGCTCGCCGATAGGATAATCGGCTTTTGTACCGTTAGTAAAGCTTACCTTTGCTCTTAGCTTTGTGCGGTCATATATGAAGCGGTAAAATTTGCTTCCGTCACTTCTTTCGTCATAGTATCCGTCTGTGTCAAGATACAGAGTATCTGCGCCGTCTGCCATATAAAGAGAAATGCTTTCGACGGGGTTTTCGATTACATTGAAGGTAAACGAAGCGGTAACTCCTCCAACTGTGCAGTAGCCTGTGTTTGCTCCGACAGACAGCTCTTTGTCTTCCTGCGAGAAAACGGCGTCGTAGCCTGTCTTATACTTTAAGTCTGTGGCATAGCAGGAAATCTCCGAGCCGTCGGTATATCCGAGTGTTACCGCATAGTCAAAGCCGTCGAGATCGTATATAAAACGCTGTGACAGATTTCCTTCAGCGTCACGAATGGTTCTGTAGCTTCCGTCAACATTATATATCACATTTATATCGTACAGCGGTTCTATGCTGACTGATTCTACCCTTGACTTTACGACCGAGAATACGGCGCTTGCGGTATGCGTACCGAGCGAATAGCTTACGGTGTGAGCTCCGTATCCCCACGCACTGTCACTTTGACCGTCGCTTATAATAAAGGGAGCGCCGATTTCAGCTGTGAGCTTTGCAATTTCCGTGCCGCTGTAGTCTTTTTGATATGAGCCGTAGTCTATCGTCAGAGTTATGTTATCATAATCGTAAATGTTGTAGTAGCTTTTTGAGATATAACTTTGCGCCTGCTCATCAAAACGGTAGGCTGTCATCATATCTGCACTGTCAAGTACGGTGCGTGACGGCGTTACGGTTATAGCGACAATATCGTCAAGCGCGGAGGGCTTACACAGCAGCGAAGCCGCCGTAATAAAAATCACGGCGGTGAATACTGCTGATATTATTTTGATAACATTTTTTGCTAAGCTCATTTTTCACCTTGAATGAAACGAAAACGGGAAATTACTTATTCTTTGCGATACCTATTATATCTCCTAATTTGAGGCGGTTGCCGTTATGGAGAATTATCTGCTCATATACTCTTGCAACAAGCAACGCCATAAGTACGGTAAATACGCAGAGGACTGCAACAGCAAGCAGAGCCTGAGGTATATCCATCGCTCCCGTAAGAAGCGCCGAAGGAAGTGCAAACGGCGAAGATATCGGCAGGTAGTAGGACAGCGTGCTCATGAAACCTGCTTCTCCTCCCATAGCAGACGGGAAGTAGGCAAGATAGAAGCCGAGAACGCCGATTATCGCAAGCGGCTGCATTGCCGCATTGAGATCTTCCATTCTGCTTACGCTTGCACCGATAAGTCCGGCAATAAGCGCAAAGAAGATAAAGCCGACGATGAATATTACAAATATCATAATTATTGAAATGGGAGAGAAATCGGCAAACGCTTTTCCTATCTCGTCGGTAAGCTGCTGAGTCATTGCGCTTGCGTCCTGAGAATTTGCCACCATCATACCGGTAAGCGGCATTGATACGCATATACCGAGAATGCCCGACATTATTATCATAATGAACTGTAAAAGCGCAAGGCTTCCCATTGCGAGTATCTTGCCTATTACTACAGCGAGAGGTCTTACGGAGGTCAGAAGCAGCTCCATAACTTTTGAAGTCTTTTCCTGCGCTATAGACTGTGCAACAAGCTGACCGTATGAGAATATAAGTATAAACAGCGCAACCGATGACAGCATAGGAACTATCATTTTTACGAAAAAGGCAAAGTCGTTTTCGGTAGGTTCGCCCGCTATTGACTGGGAGAAGGATATCGTCTTTTCTACAGCGGTGATCTGCTCGCCGTTAAGTCCTTCTTTTGCGAGTCTTGATAGGTTAAAAACCTGCTGAACGGCTGAGCCGAATGAGTTTGCGGTATCCGATGAAACGGAACTGTCTGCAGGGCGTGCGGCATAGATGCTGTAGCCGCCTTCCGTTTCGGAGATAGTTACAAGAAGGCTTCTTGTTTCACCCTTTATCTGCTCGATAAGTGCGGTAGAGTCGGACTCATCACCGCTGAAAACGGGAGTCAGTCCGAATGTGCCGAACACCTTTTCGTAGTCGGCGGCGGTGGTTATACCTGTAGTATCGGCGATATATATACGGTCTAACGGCTTTTCTCCGTCAATGACAATATCGCTGTCACCCGAAGAAGAGCTTCCGCCTATAATGGCAGGGAGCAGACCTGCGAGCAATGCCATTCCGAACACCAGTATTATAATGATAATGGAGCTTATTTTGAAGGCTTTTGACTTTGCTGTCTGGACAAAGGTAAAGCCGAATATGCTTTTCCAGCCGTATGTACTCATATCTCATCGCTCCTTCCTGCCTCTTTATCGGCTCTTTCTATGTTTTCTACAAATATCTCGTGCAGAGTAGGCTCACGGAGCTCATAATGAATCAGAGGGATATCCGACTCGACTATCTTTTTCAGCAGCTGATGAGCCTGATCTTCATTGCTGATTTTAAAGCTGAGCTTGTCGGGGGTTATCTCCTCGGGTGCAAGCCCACACTGAGCCGCTAACGGAAGAATATCTCCATCGCATTTTACAGAGAGATTAACTCTGCCGTAGCTCTTCTTTATCTCGTTGAGGTTGCCCTGCAGAACAGCCGAGCCGTGATGAAGAACAGTAATATCATTGCAGAATTCTTCTATTACGGGCATCTGGTGGCAGGACATTATGATAAACTTTTTCTTTTCGATCTGCTCGTGGATAACGCTTTTGAACAAATCTGCGTTAACGGGATCGAGTCCGCTGAGAGGCTCGTCGAGTATCAGCAGCTCGGGATCGGATATAAGCGCCGCTACCATCTGCACCTTCTGCTGATTTCCCTTCGAAAGCTGTTCGGCTCTTTTATCCTCATAACCGTTAAGCTCAAGCCTTCTGAACCAGTACTTCATGGATTTTTCTATCTCGTCTTTTGACATACCTCTGAGCTTTGCAAAATAACGAAGCTGTTCGTTTATCTTGTATTTGGGATAAAGGCCTCTCTCTTCTGCGAGATATCCCACTTTTTCGGTTACGGGAGACAGAGC
>CAMEKR010000169.1 GCA_945921515.1 uncultured Clostridia bacterium
GTAGGAGCAACATTTGCAAGGCCGTAGCTTCCGTCCTTGATAGTGTACTTAGTATCCTTGTCGTAGATGATGAAAGGAACAGGGTTGAGCGAATGTGCAGTTCTTACCTGAATCTCGCCCTTCTTGTTCTTTTCAAGCATTTCATCGGCATTGCCGTGATCTGCGGTAACTACAAGAGTAACACCGTACTCATCGCACACCTTGATAAGTCTTGAAAGACCTAAATCAACCGCCTCAACACCTATTATTGTCGAATCAAGGCTTCCGGTATGGCCTACCATATCGCCGTTGGGGAAGTTACAACGGATAAAATCGTACTTCTTGCTCTTGATTGCTTCAATAACATCATCTGTTATTTCAGCCGCCTTCATCCAGGGGCGCTGATCAAACGATACATTGTCCGAAGGAATCTCCTTGTAGGTCTCAAGCTCCTCGCTGAACTTATCGCTCTTGTTGCCGTTCCAGAAGTAAGTTACATGGCCGTACTTCTGTGTCTCGGATACTGCATATTCGTTCATTCCTGCGGCAACAAGCACCTCTGTAAGAGTGTTTGTTATCTCGGGAGGATTTACAAGGAATCTTGCAGGGAGCTTTAAGTCTCCGTCGTACTGGAGCATACCTGCAAAGCATACATCGGGCTTTGCACCTCTGTCAAATGCGGTGAAGTTATCATCGTCAAATGCCATAGACAGCTCAATGGCACGGTCGCCTCTGAAGTTGAACAGTATAACGCTGTCCTTATCGTTGATTTTTCCTACAGGCTCGCCGTTCTCGGCAATTACGAATGCGGGCAGATCCTGGTCGATAATGCCGTCATTCTCCTTACGGTAGGTCTCAACAGCCTCCATAGCCGATGCAAACTGTCTGCCCTCACCCTTTACATGAGTCTTCCAGCCAAGCTCAACCATCGGCCAGTCAGCCTGATAACGATCCATCGTTACCTTCATACGACCGCCGCCGCTTGCAATCTTACCGTCAAAGCTATCGTCATTAAGCTCTGCGAGGAAGCTCTCGAGCTGTTCTATATATATGGGAGCTGAAGTTGCAGGAACATCTCTGCCGTCGAGCAGAACATGAACTCTTGCCTTTGCTATGCCCTCGCTCTTAGCTTCAGCGAGCATCTTGAACAGATGCTTTATATTTGAGTGAACATTGCCGTCGGATAAAAGTCCGATGAAGTGCATTGTACTGCCGTTTGCCTTGCAGTTTGCTACAAGCTCTTTCCATGCGTCGGACTGATACATCTTACCGCTTTCAATGGATTCGTTAACGAGCTTTGCACCCTGAGAGTAAATCTGACCGCAGCCGAGTGCGTTGTGTCCTACCTCAGAGTTTCCCATATCATCGTCTGTGGGAAGACCTACAGCGTCGCCGTGAGCCTTAAGACGAGTATTGGGGCATTCACTTAACAGTCTGTCAAGCGTGGGAGTATTGGCAAGCGTAACCGCATCGCCAAGTCCTGTCTTTGAAAAGCCTACGCCGTCCATAACAACGAGTAAAACAGGTTTTGCCATTTTAATTTTCCTTCCTTTTGAGTATTATAAAGCTTGTTCGCACTAAGCGGAAATGCGTTTTTAATATTCCCGTCTTAAATGTGAACAAGCCTTAAGCTTAGCCGTTTACGGCTGCCTTGATTATTGTTGTGAAGTCAGCTGCCTTGAGCGAAGCGCCGCCGATAAGACCGCCGTCAACGTTTGTCTTAGAAACGAGCTCAGCCGCATTTCCTGCGTTCATAGAGCCGCCGTACTGGATAGTGATAGCTTCTGCAACATCTGCACCATAGAGCTTAGCAAGAGTAGCACGGATAAATGCGCATACTTCTTCTGCCTGATCTGCTGTAGCTGTCTTGCCTGTGCCTATAGCCCATACGGGTTCGTAGGCGATGATGCACTTCTTGAGGTCTTCTGCAGAAACAGAGAAGAAGTCGAGCTTTATCTGGCGTGCGATAACTTCTTCTGTGATGTTGCATTCTCTCTCCCAGAGAAGCTCGCCTACGCATACGATAGGCTTAAGTCCTGCCGCAAGAGCAGCCTTTGTTCTCTTGTTTACGGTTTCGTCTGTTTCGTTGAAGTACTGTCTGCGCTCGCTGTGGCCGAGTACAACATACTCAACGCCCATCTCAACAAGCATATCAGCGGAAATCTCGCCTGTGAAAGCGCCGCTCTTTTCAAAGTGGCAGTTCTCTGCGCCTATCTTGATGTTTGTACCTGCTGTAACGGCAAGTGCTGTCTCAAGATTTGTAAAAGGTACGCAAGCTACTACCTCAACATCCTTTACATCTGCAACCATAGGCTTTAACTCTTCAAGAAGAGCCTTTGCCTCAGGTCTTGTCTTGTTCATCTTCCAGTTTCCTGCGATAACTGCTTTTCTTACTGCTTTGTTCATTTTCGGTTTTCCTTTCTTTATAGAAATTTTATAGGTTATGCACAACAATAAGGGCGGATTGCTCCGCCCATTTATTATTACTTATCCTGAATGCAAGCAATGCCGGGAAGCACCTTACCCTCAAGGTATTCAAGAGATGCGCCGCCGCCTGTGGAGATGTGGCTCATCTTGTCTGCGTATCCGAGGTTGATTGCAGCTGTAGCGGAGTCGCCGCCGCCGATTATTGTTGTAGCGTCAGCTTCTGCGAGTGCCTCGCATACTGCAACAGTACCCTTCTTTAATACGGGGTTCTCAAATACGCCCATAGGACCGTTCCATACAACAGTCTTAGCAGACTTAGCAGCGTCTGCGAACAGAGCCATTGTCTTAGGACCGATATCAAGACCCATCATATCTGCAGGAATCTTGTTGCTGTCAACAACGCTTACTTCAATCTCTGCGTCGATAGGATCGGGGAATGCCTTTGCTATTGTTGTATCAACGGGCAGGAGCAGCTGCTTGCCGAGCTTTTCTGCCTTTTCGATCATTTCCTTGCAGTAGTCGATCTTTTCGTTGTCAACGAGAGATGTACCTACTTCGTAGCCCTTAGCCTTTAAGAAGGTGTAAGCCATACCGCCGCCGATAATGAGTGTGTCGCACTTTTCGAGGAGGTTTGATATAACGTTCAGCTTGTCAGCAACCTTAGCGCCGCCCAGAATAGCAACGAAAGGTCTTACAGGATTCTCAACAGCGTTGCCTAAGAACTCGATTTCCTTGTTCATAAGGTAGCCTACCGCTGTTTCCTTTACAAACTGTGTAACGCCTGCTGTAGAAGCGTGAGCTCTGTGAGCAGAACCGAAAGCGTCCATAACGAATACATCGTCGTCAACGAGATCTGCAAGCTCCTTAGCGAAGCCTTCGCCGTTCTTTGTTTCTTCAGCGCCGCGGAAACGTGTGTTCTCAAGAACTACGATCTCGCCGTCGTTCATCTCGGCAACTGCCTTCTTAGCGTTCTCGCCTACTACTGTATCGTCCTTAGCGAAAACTACCTTTGTATTTACAAGCTCTGCCAGTCTGTCTGCTGCTGCCTTAAGAGAGAACTTGTCCTCGGGACCGTTCTTCGGCTTGCCTAAATGTGAACAAAGAACTATCTTTGCGCCGTTCTCAACTAACTTATTGATTGTGGGGAGCGCTGCAACGATTCTGTTATCGTTTGTGATCACGCCGTCCTTCATAGGTACGTTGAAGTCTACACGAACCAGGACTTTTCTGCCCTTTACCTGTAAATCTTCTACATTCTTCTTGTTTAACTTGCTCATGGTAATGATCCTTTCGCTTTTACTTTATTTGTATGAGGCTACCCTCAAAAAATACAAATATTTCCGCAGATTTTTGATATCTGCGCTCACTTTTTATTTTACCAAAAAAGCCGATAAAATGCAAGTACTTTTTAAAA
>CAMEKR010000170.1 GCA_945921515.1 uncultured Clostridia bacterium
ACGGTATCGCCTATATTAAGCTCACCTATGATATTCTGCACGTCGGTTATCGATGATACGCTTGTGCCGTTTACCTCGCAGATAATATCGCCTACCTGAAGTCCGCTTTTTGCAACAGGCATATCTTCAGAAATATATGTTACATATAAGCCGCCGCTTTCAAGTCCCTGCAGATATGCGCTGTAGTCGCTTATCGCCTCGCCGTTTATGCCAAGACCGGGACGGTTTGTTACATAGCCTTTTGTCATAAGGTCGTTTATTATCGGCTTTGCGTCGTTTATCGTGATTGCAAATCCGATGTTCTCTATAGCTGTTGATGTGTTGGAGGTCAGCTTGTAATCGATGATTCCTATAACATTGCCGTACATATCGAACAATCCGCCGCCGCTGTTACCGCTGTTTATTGCGGCGTCTATCTGTATGGTGCTTGTGCCGTATGCGCTGTTATAGATAGACGCTCTGCCAAGTCCCGATACTATGCCTTTTGTAAGCGAGTTCATAAGCGACTTGGGGTTGCCCAGTACGCAAATATCCTGACCGACTCTTACAGTATCCGAGTCACCGAGCTTTGCATATTCAAAAGGCTCTTCACGCTCTACTTTTAGTACCGCAAGGTCTGAGTAGGTGTCTTTGCCTATGAGAGTTGCCTCGTATTCGTTTGTTTTATCGGAATCAGTATAATCGGGTGCAATTACGGTTAATTTTGTAGCGCCGTCAACAACATGGGCATTTGTAATTACATATCCGTCGGAGGTGAATACCACGCCGCTTCCGCCGCCGTATTTTACCGGCTCTGTATATCCGGTTACACGCTGATAGTTGTATACCATAACAACGGTATCTTTTACTTTTTCATACAGTTCTTCAGCGTTGAGCAGAGTGCTGTTTGTATTATCGTTTATCTTGTTTTCGTCAAGAGGATTCGGAGCACCGTTTGTTGAAGTATCAAGCGTTGATGAGGGAGGAACAATACTGCTTGTGTCTTTTGATGTATCCGATGAATTGTTATCAGCTTCGCCCGAAACGGAGGTGGTTATTCCGAGCTGACTGCCGATAAGCGTGCCGCCGAAGCCTGCGAGACCGCCTACTAACAATGCGGCTGAAATAACACCTGCCGCAAATCCGACTTTTCCGCCGCTTTTCTTCTTATTGGTATCGGAACTGTTTTCGGCGTTTGCTACATAGATATTGCCCTGAGCGTTGTTCTGAGCGTTATTCTGATTGTAGCTGTAATATCCGTTGTTATATGCCTGATTACCGCCGTTTGGATATCCGTTATAGTTATAATTGTTGTTGTACGCACCGCCGTAGGTGTTGTAGTTTGTATTCTGTGCGTAGCCTGTGCCGTTTTGCTGACCGTAATAGCCGTTATATGCGGTATTATTCATACCGGTGGTGTTTGTTGTGTAGCCGTTTGCGTAACTGTTGCCTGCGGTTTGTTCTGTGCCGCCGTTTACGGCATTATCGGCTGAAACGCCGTCTGCCGTCTGGTTATCAGCAGAAGCGTTTACCGTATTTTCTGCAGCCGTGCCGTTAACAGCGTTGTTTTCGGCTGTGTAATTCTGCTCCTGAGAGCTGTCCGATGTATTGCCGAAGGTGTTGAATTCGTCTGCCATTTATATCATCCTTTCTTAAAAAGCAGGGTAATGAGTCTTTTTGATTACTATGGCTTTAGTATACAGACGATATGTGAAAAAGCTGTGATATAGCTTTGAAGTTTGACAGATAATTGTATTATCGGAATTTTCAGTACAAGTGAAAAAAATATGGACACGGTGACTTATCTGTGATAAAATGATAATATCAACGGATGAAAACTATGTCTGGAGGTATATATGCTGTTTTTCAAAAAGAAGAAGGAGCAGGAACACGCCGATACTCCTATTAAAGCAAAAGCAAAGTCCTTGCCTATGACAAAGAAGGTGCAGTTCTGCTATATCAAGCCTTCGGAGCTGTCGGAGCTTATCGGCTCGGATATAAATGCTGTGCTTACTCTTGAGCCTGTAAACTATTATGCCGAGAAGAACCGCTACTGGCTGTGCGTGTTTTATTATAACGAGGATTACAGCGAGATAATAATGCGATTTGAGCTGTACGAGAATGACAGAAAGACTTCGGCTCTGGATTATTATGAGATAAGCAAGGAGCTGTATGCTAAGATTCTGCTCAAATTCGGGCAGAGGATATAAAAAAGAGTCGGGCGAATTTCGCCCGACTGAGCTTGTCGAAAAAGTCTATTTTTTAAAAATAGAACAAACTCTCAATCCCCATCCCACAACCCCTTCCCCTCGGTGAAGGGTTGTGTATGCTTGGTGGGCTCTGCATCGTGCAGAGCCTTTTGGCATACACGCCCAGCATCCGTGCTGGGCTTATTATCGGGGGCTATCGCCCCTCGCCCCTATTGGGGGCTGACGCCCCTCAACCCCATTTTGAGAAAGATTTAGGTTTATCGACAGTCTGAGTCGGGCATATTTGCCCGACTCAGCTTGTTTTATACAGCCAGATTGCTTGCGTATAATCCGGTAAAATACTGAACGGCAAGCGAAACACCTGTTACCGCCGCCCAGCAGGAGAAACCGAGCAGAATTGGCTTTCCGCCGTTTTTTATCAGCTTCACAATATTGGTATTCAGACCTATAGCCGCCATTGCCATTGCTATAAAGAATTTAGCGAGCCATTTGGCAAACGGCACAAACTGCCCCGAATAGAACAGGCTGACGCTGTTTTCGGGCAGGATTCCGAAAACGGTCGTGATAATTGCGGCACCGATAAAGAACAGGATAAACCAGGGGAATATCTTTTTCATAGAAAAATCGGCTTTGTTTCCGCCGCTCTTTTTCGCCTTTGCTGTGCGCCAAAGGGCGAGGGTAAGCGTTATCGGGATTATTGCGAGCGTTCTTGTCAGCTTGACCGTTACAGCCGCAGAGAGTATGCCTTCTGCGCCGTAAATGCCTTCTGCTGTGGACGCCGCCGCAGTTACCGACGAGGTATCGTTGACAGCTGTTCCGGCAAAAACCGCAAAGCCTTCCGTACCAAGTCCTATTGCGTGTCCGAGAGTGGGGAAGATGAGTGCGGCAAGCACATTGAACAGGAAGATGACCGATATCGAGCGTGCAACATCCTCGTCATCGGCGTCTATTACGGGCGCTGTCGCCGCTATTGCAGAGCCGCCGCAGATTGACGAGCCTACGCCTATAAGGCAGGCGGTCTTTGAGTCGATCTTCATTACCTTCATAAGTATGAAGGATACAATAAGCGATATCGAGATAGTGCTGACTATGACCGGCAGGCTTTTTGCACCGACATTTGCTATCGTGCTTAGGTTGAGCGAAAAGCCGAGAATAACTACTGCCCATTGCAGTATCTTCTTTGATGTAAACTTGATTCCTCCCGAAACGGCGGCAGAGGCGGCAAGCTTCGGGAAAATAAGCGTTAGTATCATGCCGAGCAGTATCGATATTACCGGAGCGCCGATTATCTCAAATGAAAATCCGCCTATCTCTATTCCTCCGGCGAGCGTAGACACGCCTGCTATTACGGCGCACAACACAATGCCGGATAACGTGCTGATGATTTTTTTCTTTTTATCATTTGTCATTTGCAATTTCCTTTATAGCAACGAATGAACCACTGTCGCCAGTGGTTTATTTCAGGTGTTGATAAACCTCTTCGTAGTTAAAATGGGGTCGCAGGGTGCAATTCTATCAGCCTACGGCTGATTTTTCAAAAGCTCCGCTTTTGACCCCCGACAGGGCTGAGGGTGCGATTCTATCAGCCTTACGGCTGATTTTCAAAAGCTCCGCTTTTGAGC
>CAMEKR010000171.1 GCA_945921515.1 uncultured Clostridia bacterium
TTAACACGATATGGGAAAAACGGCTTTAGCCGATAGGTGAACAGAGGGAAATGGCACAGTTTTTAAATTTTAAGGGAGATTATACGGGACTGAGCAGCGATAAAGCGGCAAAGAATCTCGAAATGTACGGAAGCAACATATTCAGCGAGACCGAAGACAAGAGCTTCAAGGTATATCATTATCTGCTCCATCCGACAGCATTACTGCTTTTAGCGGCAGGAATAATACAGATAGCTTTTCTGTCCGATATGGTTACGGGCATACTTTGCATAGCTATGGCGGCGGCGCTTGTAACTGCACTTGCAATAATCTGCCGAAAATGCAACGAGCGTATCATGACAAGGACTCTTGCCGCACAGCTTAAATACAGAGTTATAAGGGACAGCGCCCTTTCGCTTTTGCCTGCGTCTGCACTTGTACCCGATGATGTAATAATAGTTCAGGGTGGCGAGATAATACCTGCTGACGCTCACATTCTTGAATATACTGCGCTCACAACAGACGAGAGCAGGTTCACGGGTGACAGCACCCCTGTAGAAAAGCATGACGGTGCTGACACTAAGTCTAAAGAGCTGAAAAAGAGCTGTCTTTATGCAGGTACAAGGGTACTTAACGGCTCTGCTGTAGCAAGAGTCATCGCTACGGGCGAAGATACCTACAGAGCAAGACAGGGAGAAAAGGACAGAAAACTGCCCGATCCGAACTTCTCCCGCTATGAAAAAGCCTGTGCAAAGCTAAGACTTCCGCTTTCGTTAGCAGCAATTGTATTATGCGGCGCAGGCGTGCTTTTACAGCTTCTGTCAGGCGCAAACGGCGGTAATATACCGTACATTGCGTTTAGTGCTACAGGCTGGCTTATCTGTATGCTTATGCCGTTTGCAGAGCTGTTTATCAGGATGTACAACATAAATTATGTACGCCGTATAGAGCGTAAGGGAGCGATAATAAAGAATCTTACCGTACCCGAAAAGCTGAACGGCCTTACAACGCTTGTTATCGATAAATCTGCGGTAGTAGCTCCCAATATGCTTGAGGTCGCAGGTGTGTACAGCAAGAACACCGACCTTATGACTACCGTTACGGTGCTTGCCTGTGACAAGGATGATCCATCCCTTGCGGAGCAGGCGTTTCTTCTCAGCGCCGCACTGGGCGGTACCGATGTCAGCGGACTTAAGAAAAACGAGCTATGCGCTCAGTTCCCGTATAACGATACCGACAGGATAGGCGGCAATATCTACAAGATAAACGGACAATGCCTTATGTGCGTAAAAGGCTCGGTCGAAAAGATAACGGGACTTTGCGATATGGATACCGATACGCTGTTTGACATAAACAAGCGTGCGGCGACTATCGCAGGAAGAGGTCTTGAAGTCTGGGCTTGTGCATATTATATAATTGAAAAGGGCGAGGAACTCCCTAAAAGTCTTTATTCGGTAAAATATACCTATATGGGACTTGTATCGTTTATGAGCGCCACAAGGGATATGATACCCCTTGCCATGCAGGGCTGCCGCAGAGCAGGAGTAAGGCTGGTGCTGACGTCATCTGACAGCCCCGAGACAGCAAGTTCTATGGGAAAAAAGATAGGCCTAAGCGACGCAGGTATGATATCGGGCGACGCAATTGCCGAAGCAGCCGTTACCGGTGAAAAGATAGATTATACGGGTGCGGAAATATTCTGCCATGTCAGCGCTTCACAGCGTGTTGAAATAATCGATGAGCTTCGCAGAGCAGGGCAGACGGTGGCGGTAGTTGGAAATTCCGACAGCGATTATGAGCCTGTCAGCCACGCCGATCTCGGTATCACCTCGCTTGAAAATACCACAGGCTGTGTATATGAAGCAAGCGGTCTTATTGTCCGTGACGATAATTTCTCTTCGGTAGTGGAGATGATAAAAGAGGCAAGACAGCTGCACCGCAATATAAAGCGCTGTGTGTTCTTGATGCTATCAGCGCTTGTCGTGATGTCGGTGATAACTTTATCGGGCATAATAATTGGAACAGCTACGGTAAATCCTCTTGCGGCGGCACTTATTACAGCGGTCATAGTGCCTTTATTATGCACAGGCTTCAGAAATGTCACAACGGATATAAAGAGCGATATGAATGCTTCGGGCTTTATATCAAGAGGAAAAGTGGATAAGAGATTCTTCCTGAAAAATCTGATATTCGGTGCTGTCGGCGGCATTATCGGCGTGCTGTTCACGGCGGCGGCAGGCAGTCTCAGAAGTCCCGCAGAAGTGAGTGCGGCGCTGTTCGTTCTTATTGCTGTGATGCTGTCAACTACCGCATTATGCACAGCAGATAAAAAGAACGGCGTGATATCTGCAGTGTCTGACGGTTCAGTACCTCGCTTTCTTACGATATCGGCTGTTGTCATTGTAACTTCGGCTGTAATTCTTACATATATACCTTTTGTCAGCGGCTTGTTCGGCTTTGCCGTACCCCATCCTCTTACGGTGATCGTGGCGATAGCGGCAGGACTTATCCCGGCAGTAGGTATAGAAATTAAAAAGCGTCTTTCTAAATAAGGAGCAATTATGTTAAACGATATTCTCAATATTCTTTACGGATTGGTATTCGGCGTTGCAAATATAATACCGGGCGTCAGCGGCGGCACTATGATGGTGGTTTTCGGCGTTTATGACAAGGTAGTAGATGTGCTAACGCTGAGAATTTCATCAATCAAGAAAAACTTCAGATTCATATTATTCTTCGGAATAGGCGCAGTAGTAGGCATACTCGGCTTTTCCTTTGTCATAACCTGGCTGTTTGACAATTTCCCCATAGCTACGGATATGTTCTTTATGGGACTTATAATAGGAAGCATACCGCTTATCTACCGCAATATGACGGCAGGCGGGAAAAAGATAACTCCTAAGTGCCTTTTCGCCTTTATACCTGCGCTTGCGCTGGTAGTGGGAATGACGGTGCTTAACAATCTGCCCGGCAACGAAACGGTAAAGATAGCTGCTGACAGCACAGCAGACAGCTGTGTTGTCACTATAACAAACAACGGCAGCTTTGATATGAAGTCGAACTGGCAGCTTAAGGTCGACGGCAAGGTTGAAGGTGAGCTTAAAGGCTGTACCGTAAAGAAAACGACAGCCGATACCACCACTCTTGTAGGAACAGAGGACAGCGCAATAGCAAAAGGCTCGTCTGTTACAATAACTCTGCCTGCAGGTACAAATACAAAGAGCATAGACGCCGAAGCGTTTACCTACACATATAAGATGGATGTACTGCTGTTTATTATGCTTCTTGCCGGAATATCTCTTGCGGCGGTAGCTATGATAATACCCGGTGTCAGCGGCTCTTTTGTAATGGTACTGCTCGGTATGTATACAACTGTAATAGGAGCTATCAAGAGCCTTGATATTATGATACTGATACCGACGGCTATTGGCGTTGTTATAGGAATAGTATTCGGTGCAAAGCTGATATCGGCACTTATGAAGCGGTTCTCGCTGCTTGTCTACAGCGCAATAATGGGACTTGTAATAGGCTCGCTTTATGCTGTGTTCCCGGCAGGCTTCGGCTTCAATCTTGAAACGCTGGCAGGACTTGCGGCGCTTGCTGTGGGTGCGGTGATAGCGCTTGTTGTCGGAAAGAATACAAAGGTAGAAGAGTAATACTTGTAAATAATAAAAAAATGCTGTGAAGCTTGCGCCTCACAGCATTTTAGACTGTCGATAAACCCACGCACCGCAAAAATGCAAGACTTACTTATGTGTATGTGTTAATTCTTTTGGATAATTTGCAACATAGTTTTGTGGAGCCGAAAACGGCTC
>CAMEKR010000172.1 GCA_945921515.1 uncultured Clostridia bacterium
TCTATCAGCCTAACGGCTGATTTTCAAAAGCTTCGCTTTTGAGCCCCCTTTTTCCCCTTGGGGAAGGCAGGCAAGGATGCCTGAAGGTGAACGCCCAGAGCGCATCAGGAAGATGCGCCACAAAGCGTTCACAAAGAGGCAAGGATGCCTGAAAGTGAACGCCCAGAGCGCATCAGGGCACGGATGCCCTACAGCGGTCACCAAAAGTGCGTCACGATGACGCACTGCAAAGTGACCGCAGAAGGAAAGATGCGCCACAGAGCGTTCACAAAGGTTTAGGGGATGGGGATTGAGAGTTTGTTCTATTTTTAAAAAATAGACTTTTCCGGCAAACTAAAAGGACGGGCAAAAGCCCGTCCTCGCTCTTTGTCTTGTAAGATAACGCTTACTTGATTTCGATTGTAGCGCCAGCCTCTTCAAGCTTAGCCTTGATCTCTTCAGCCTCAGCCTTAGAAACGCCTTCCTTAAGAGCCTTGGGAGCGCCTTCAACGAGCTCCTTAGCTTCCTTAAGGCCAAGACCGCAGATGTCCTTAACTGCCTTGATAACAGCCATCTTAGCATCACCGAAAGATGCAAGAACAACATCAAACTCAGTCTTCTCTTCAGCAGCTGCTGCGCCGCCTGCTGCGGGGCCTGCTACCGATACTGCTGCGGCAGAAACGCCGAATTCTTCTTCAAGAGCCTTAACGAGCTCGTTGAGCTCTAAAACAGATAAGCCCTTTACTTCTTCAATCATAGCTAAAATTTTCTCTGAAGCCATTTTAATTATCCTCCGTTAATATGTTTTTGTTTTTGTTGCGGAAAAACCGCCCTACGCCGCAATTATTCTGCTGCGGACTGCTTCTTTTCGATCTCGCTTACTGCGATAGCAAGCTTCTGGATGGGGGACTGAAGCATAAATACCAGCTGTGCAAGCAGTGTTTCCTTTGTAGGAAGCTTTGCGTATGCAACAACTTCGTCCTTGCTGATGCCCTTGCCGTCAACGAAGCCCTTCTTGATAGAGAATGCGCCGTTGCTTGCTTCTTCCTGCTTATACAGGATCTTGGGAGCTGTAACGATGTCTTCTGCTGCGAGTGCGAGAGCCGTTGTTCCTTCCAGAACATCATCAATGCCCTCAACGCCTGCGATCTCAGCGGCACGCTTTAAAAGTGTGTTCTTAACTACAAAGTAGTCGATGCCTGCCTCACGAAGTTCCTTTCTAAGAACCGTGTCGTCGGCAACGGTGATGCCCTTGTAATCAACGAGAACGCCGCAAGCAGAGTTCTTGAGCTTTTCTGCAAGCTCAGCAACATAGTTCTGCTTTACCTGTAAAACTTTCTCACTTGGCATATTGTTTTCTCCTTTCGTGATTTACTGTTCATAAAGGAAAAACATAAAATGCCCTCCTCTGTAAAGACAGAAAAGGGCAGAAATATCTTTATTCTTCCCATTCCTCGGCAGGCGAGCAAAGCTCGTTAGCGGATATCCGACCTGCTGTCTTTAGAACAGCACGATTATTATATCACATCGCTATGCCTTTGTCAATAGGAAAAATGAATTTTTTTGTTGCAAATTGCATCATCAGATTGAATATGCTTCCGACCGGATTCACCACAGATGTAAATAATCCAAATTCGAGACGTTTGTTATAACATCCGTTACACCGCTGTCGATAAGCTTACTTTCCCCGTTTTTATACACATACAGATCGCCGCCGCCGACATACTCTTCAAAATCAATATTGAGAACTACAACATCGCTCATGTAGAGCAATTCGCCCGATTGGGCAATATCGAAGCTGTGTACATTTTCAGCGATGGTTTCGGTCTTGCCGTCCGATTTATAGCACTTAAGCGTACCCTTGCCGACAGAATCATCATAATCGGTCAGATAGCATATTCCATCGCCGTTATACATAACAGCATGGCCGTAAGGTATGTTGCCGTCGATTTTTTCGCCGTCAATATACAAGTCGTAGGACAAGCCCTCGTTATCTTTTGAGTATAACATTTTTCCGTCTTTGATAATGTATTTTCCGTTGTTTATACCGCTGTCTATCTCTTCCGGCATAGACGCTCCGCCGGAAATATCCATTGTGTAAAGCGTGTAGGTTTCATCCTCTTGCTTCAAAGAATAATACAGCCGATTTTTGTCTTCGGTGATTTTTGCATAGAAAATCTTACCGCCAAAGTCGATCTTTTCCGAGCTTGCGCCTCTTACCAGCCGATACTCACAGCTACCGCCCTTTTCTTCACAGACAACAAGCACTTCGCCGCCGATGTTTTCACCTGCAATATATACGCTGTCTGAGCTTGCCACGCAAACCGACTTTCCGTCTTTGCAACAGTAAAGCTCATTTGGCGCATCCTCTTTATAAACGCCCGAATAATAGAACGTTCCGGTTTCAAAATCGACAGACTGAAGGACGCCTGCGCCGTTTGCAAGCGCTTCGCTTTCACTACCGCTTTTTTTCCTGTAAACCGTGTTGTCCTTTACATAATATATCTGTGAATAGTCGTCGCTTGTAAATATCGGTGAATTTTTTGAATAGCTGTCGATTTTTTCGGTGCTGTCGTTATCAAAATCAATGATATTCAATATTCCGTCCGAATCGGTAATAGATACCTTACTGCCGTCTTGCGATGCACTATAGTTCGAATTTGCGTTTATGCTGACCTTTTTAAGTTCGGCAGTATCGCATTTGTATCTGCATATTTCACCGCTATCCGTCCTGAAAAGCAAGGCGCTTTTGTCATCGCAAAAGTCGAAGGTGATAACGCCGTCGGTCAACAACACCGCCTCACTGTCCTTCTCGGTATCCATTACATACAGAGAGTTTTTTATACGGTAGACAAGCTGTGAGCCGTCTTTGTTGATTATTACTCTGTAGTCACCGAAAGGCACGGATAAAAACTCAAATCCCTGCTTTCCGTTTTTCGAAAGGTATACGCCGAAATCCTTTTCATAAAGGTAATCCGACAGGTCGGCATCGGGCAGGGTATCGCCATCATCTCCCCTCGAGTCTGTTGTCGGCCGGATATCGCTCACCGCCGAATCCTCGCCGCCTGCAATAGATGAAGCCGAGCTTGCTTCCGACTCTCCGCCGTTATTTGCAAACAGCACAAAACACAGCACTCCTGCTGTGACGGCAACAGCCGCTATCGCCGCACAGATGAAGGCTGTTTTGGTTTTCTTTTGTTTCACGGTCGATGAGTCGTTAATGGTTTGCTGAGAGCTTGTCTGCTCGGGCTGAGCTTGCATTTTGCAGTTTTCACAGTAGTCCGAGCCGTCATTTAGTTGCTTGTTGCACTTTGGACAGTTTTTCATATTAAGTTCCTTTCTGAAATGTTAGTGTAAAGTTAACTAAGGCTTGTGTTTGATTATATTATACTCTGCCTATAGGCTATTGTCAATAGAATATTTATGATTCGGCAGCTACCGTTAATATTTTCTCACAATATGCTAACACCGCACTTAAGGCGCAGGCTAAAGGAGTTTTTTGCAAGAACGTATAAGGTCTAAAGCACAAAAATCCCCTGCATCTTAGCAGGGGATTCCAGCTTGTCAAAAAACCTATTTACAATCAAAAAAAGGTTTGGGCTATTCTATCTGATTGACTGCTAACTTCAAAGGTTCAACTACTCGGGTACGCTATCCGAATTTTTAACTTAGTGTCTGTATCGCGGGAGACACCTAAGGGGAGAGTGAAGTGCTATACTAAAACTGGACACAAGGGGGTAGAAAAATAAAAAGGCAAG
>CAMEKR010000173.1 GCA_945921515.1 uncultured Clostridia bacterium
GGGGATAGAGAATTCGTTCTATTTACAAAAATAAATACTTTTTCGACAAGCTGAAGCCGTGACGAGATTCGTCACGGCTCTGTCTTTTTTATCCGTTATGGTAAGTCTGATCATTAAGCTTTTCCGAAAGCTCTTTTAAAAGTCTGTCCGACATGGTTTTGTTTTCCTCAGGAATATAATAGCCGGCTCCGGAGAACAATGCGTTATCCCATGACCATACTATTGCCCCCGCTTCAAATATCGGGTCGTCACAGTAATAATCGTAAAGTCTGTACAGCTTTTCGAGTTCTTTTACTTCCTCCCTTTCAAGATCGCTAAAAAGAAGCTCCGTCTGAATTGAATTTGACATTCCGTACGGAAATATGCTGATATCGTCACCGTATGTCAGAATATACGCCCAGGGGTCACGATCTCCTTCAAAATCATTCGACCAGTATGCTTCGTATGCTTTCCTGAATTCATAATATTCCTGTCTGCGTTCGGTAGAATTGCTCTCATCATTTATAAGTGCAAGCGTTTCTGTGCAGTTTTCTCTTATTTCTACCGATATCAGCTCAGACATATTATTTCCGTTATTATCGTTTACACCGATAACCGCTTTGAGCCGTCCGGTGTTTCGTCCTGCCTTAAGGTCGTTATTAAGAGCCGTAAGCAGTTTATCCGTAAGCTCGGGAGCAAGCTTTCTTCCGAAAATGTCATCACGATCCTTGTGGATTATTATTTCGGCTTGCGAAGCGCCTTCAATCGTCTTCCTTAGATTATCAAAGTATCCTTCCGTCTTGAAGCACTTCTGCCTCATATCATAGAGAGCTTTGGCATATTCCGCATAGTTGTCCTCAGTAACGGTCAGCAGATAATTTCTTACATAAGTTTTTCCGTTTATCAGCGTGTATCTTAAATTGTAGTTTATGTACTTGTGTTTACCCTCGCATACATCAATAGACATCGGTTCGGTTTTGAAATCGAATCGTCCGATGATAAAGCTTTGATAATCCCTTATTGCTGATATCATTTCCTTATCTTCAAATAAGTAATAATTGCCGTTATCGCCGTCATCGCACAAAAGCTCGGAATCTATAATCACGCTCTCGATATTATCAACCGATGGAATATAATACGAGTAGCCGAATACACCGGTAGCTTTTACCGCAAAGCATATCAGAAAACTGCCGCCGACAGCAAACGCAAACCTCAAAGCCGTCTGCCACAGCTTTTTTAATCCGATGCCTCTGACAAGCTCAAATATGATATATCCGACTGCTGTAATTATCGCTATAATAATTATTTCTGTAGAATTAAAGCGATAACTAATAGCACTTCCGCCGAAAACAAACCCGAATATGCCTGATATCAGGCTAATAGTCATAACATGATACGCTATAGGAAAAACAAAGTGCGAGCCTGTCTTTTCGGCTTTTCTCTTCTTGTTTGCAAGAAAAGCGAGAATTATGTAGGAAGCGAATACAATAAGCAATAAAAGTACATTTTTCAGACTGAAAATATCAAATTTCCCGATCAAATCCGATGACAGTGCCTGAATCAAAAAATTCAAACCGCCTATTCCCGTTCCTACAGGTGCGACAGGGAAAATAGCATCCGTTATATCAAAGCTTGTCATGACAGCGCCGACAGTTCCAGCGGTCAAAATAGCGTATAAAGAAAAAGCAACGAAAGGAAATATCATCACTCCGAAAACGGTATAGGCAACAGAGTCGCCCGGCTTGCCGCATACGCTGTTGATAAGAACGCCGAATAAGACAGTTCCCAATATCACTATTACGCTCATCAGCAACAGATATGCTATTATCCCGCTGAAATCGTTGAATATTTCACGTCTTTGAGAATAATAGCCGTATGTACAATAATTGGGCGTATCCGCTTTCAGTTCCATTATAGCCTTGTCCGCCCCGACAGAAAACAGCGAGGAAAATAACAGGCTCACAGCGCCGCAGATTGCCATAGGCACGACGCACACCGAGACTGTTACGCCAAGATCGGCGAAAAATCTCTGATTAGCCGACACAGGCAGGCTGAGATACATATCGGAGTCGCATTTTTTGACATTATAGCTGAATACGCTGTTTATCACAGCGATAGTCAGTATAGCCGCCGCAATAAATGCTATCCCGGTTATTACAATAAATACCGACTCGGATTCAGTAAGACTTTGAAAGACTTTTTCACTGTTTTCCACTTCACGCATTGTGGTACAATCGGCAAATGAATTCATAATCCTGATACATACGGTACCGTATATTGTCAGCAGCGGGATAACCAGCATACTCAGTATGAAATATAATATAAAGTAGTACTTGTTTTTTCTCAGCTTATACAGATAATAGTTCAGCATAAAGCTCTTCTTACCTGTCGATTTCTGTGCTGTCATAGCCTTGCCCCTCCATTTCGTATATGAATATCTCGTCAAGCGTAAGCGGAATTATATCACAGAATTTAGCGCCTTTTTCTATCATCAAGGATTTTATCTGCTCACTATCGCCTTTAGCAATGAATGTCTGAACGCTGCCGATAGTCTTGATATCAAGAATCTCTGCACCCTCAAGGTCTTCTGCTCCGACAGGCTCGCCAAAAGACGCCTGTATCTTGTGTATGCTGTCCTTGATACAGTCAAGCTCACGGTCAAGCACCACCTTGCCCTTGTGAATAAGGCCTACAGCGTCGCAAAGCTGCTCTATCTCCCCAAGATTGTGAGAAGAAATAATAACCGTTGCGTTACTGTCCGCCATAGACTCAATAAGCATCTTTCTTACGGTTATGCGCATTGTAGGATCAAGCCCGTCAAACGCTTCGTCAAGCAACAGTATTTCCGTATTTGAAGCAAGTCCGCATATAACAGCCGCCTGCCTTTTCATTCCCTTAGAAAACTTTGACATTTTCTTATTTTGGGGAAGTCCTATTGCAGATATCAGCTTTTCATACTTCTCTTCGGAGAAGTTCGGATAAAACACTTTGCACATATCCCTCATCTCATCGGGAGTCATATCGGAATATTGCTGTGTATCATCACCGACATAGTATATCCTCTGCTTAACCGAGGGGTTGTCATATATCGGATGATCGTCGATGAGAAGCGTGCCGCTGTCCTGCCTGTATATGCCTGCAACAAGTCTTAGCAAAGTGGACTTTCCTGCGCCGTTCGATCCAAGCAGACCGTATGCGCTTCCGCTTTCTATCTCAATGGAGCAATCATCAAGAGCTGTGAAGTCATCGAATTTTTTAGTAACATTTTTTAGGCTTATCATTTGTTTCCCTCCTCTTCGTTAATGACAGCCATCATCATATCATAGGTCAGTCCCGAACGCATTGCGTTTTTCACCGCACAGCGAAAATCGTCGGCAGTCTTTGCAAGCAGAACAGACGCATAATTCTTTCTCTCGGATACATAGCTTCCTTTACCCGGTAAAGAGTATATGAGTCCCTTCTGTTCAAGCTGTCTGTAGGTTTTCTGAACCGTGTTCGGATTGATCGTAAGTTCCTTTGCTACTTCACGCACGGCAGGAAGCTTCTCATTCTCAGCCATTTCGCCGCTGATTATCAGTTCTGCTATCCTCGTCTCGAGCTGCTCGGACAGCGGAACACCGCCCTGAAGTCTCAGTGAAAACATAACGCACCGCCTTTCTGATTAACTGTACTATCACGAATAGTACAGTTAGATAATAACACATAAAATTACGATTGTCAATAGGG
>CAMEKR010000174.1 GCA_945921515.1 uncultured Clostridia bacterium
CTATAGGTTAGCTTAAAGTCGTGTTCCGTAGTTGGTGATAGCATTATCGAAAAAGCACTACAAAACGAAAAGTTGGTAGCGATTAGCGGTTAGTGTTCTAAAGCTTGCTCTATTTTTCAATAATAGACTTTTTCGACAAGCTGTATCCCCTATGCAAACGCATAGGGGATTATCTGTTTATACCGTATATTACATATTAAGAAAATATTCGTGAACTCTTGTGTCTGCGTCAAGCTCGGGATGGAACGCCGTAACGAGCTGATTTTTCTGCCTTGCCGCAACGATTTTTCCGTCTACTTCGGACAATATCTCGGTATCGTCAAATACCTCGTCGATATACGGCGCACGGATAAATGTCATAGGGATAACTCCCAGACCGTCAAACTGCGCCTCGGTGTGAAAGCTGCCGAGCTGTCTGCCGTAAGCGTTTCGGTTTGCTACTATCGACATTGTCTGAAGATGCTTTGCGCTGTCGTTTGATATGGACTTTGCAAGAAGAATAAGACCTGCACAAGTGCCGTAAACGGGCATACCGCCTTCGATACGGCTCTTTATTTCGTCATAAAGGTCAAGCTCACGAAGCAGTTTTCCCTGCACGGTGCTTTCGCCGCCGGGAATTATCAGCCTGTCAAAGCTGCGGTCAATATCTTTCTTCTGCCTTATTTCAAAGCTGTCCGCACCGAGCTTTGCAAGTATCTTTTCGTGCTCTATGAATGCGCCCTGAAGCGCAAGAACTGCTACTGTCATTAGTTGTGTCCTTTCGGCTGAGCGGATTATGCCATATTACAGCAATCCTTTTTTCTTTCTGCTCAGCACTTTTTTATAAATCCACCGTTTTGCAAACTTTTATATATTTCAATCGTATATAAAGGCGGAACAGTCAACGGCGACCCGCTGCAAAGGTCGGAATTTGAGGCGGACATCGCCAAAGAGCGAGATAAATCGGAATATCGTTTATCTCCCGACCGTTCTACTTATTTTAGCAACGCACCGACCTTTAAAAAGGTCGGAATTTCGAGCCGAGGAACTCGGCTTATTTGCCTCGTTCTGCCATGAGGAGAGCTATTTCCTGCTCGTTTATGCCGACCATAGCCTCGCCTAAGTCTTCGGAGAGCTCGGCGATCATCTTTGCGTCGGTGAAGTTTGTAACAGCCTTAACTATAGCTGCGGCTCTCTTTGCAGGGTTGCCCGACTTGAAAATACCGCTTCCTACAAATACGCCCTCGGCGCCGAGCTGCATCATAAGAGCTGCGTCTGCAGGAGTTGCAACACCGCCTGCGGCGAAGTTTACAACAGGGAGCTTGCCGTTTTCCGCAACATACTTTACAAGCTCATAGTCTACCTGGAGATCCTTTGCCGCCTGGTAAAGCTCGTCCTTTGACATAGAGGTGAGTCTGCGTATCTCCTGCTGCATCATTCTCATGTGTCTTACAGCCTGTACAACATCGCCTGTACCGGGCTCGCCCTTTGTTCTTATCATAGAAGCGCCCTCGGAGATTCTTCTGAGTGCCTCGCCTAAGTCCTTAGCACCGCATACAAACGGTACGTTGAACTGCGTCTTGTCAATGTGATATTTGTCATCTGCAGGAGAAAGCACTTCGCTCTCGTCTATATAATCTATCTCGATTGCTTCAAGTATCTGTGCTTCGGCAAAATGACCTATACGGCACTTAGCCATAACCGGTATAGTAACTGCGTTCTGAATACCCTTTATCATAGCGGGATCGCTCATTCTTGCAACACCGCCTGCCGCACGGATATCAGCAGGAATACGCTCAAGTGCCATTACCGCACAAGCGCCCGCCTCCTGCGCTATCCTTGCCTGCTCGGGTGTGGTAACATCCATTATAACACCGCCCTTTAACATCTGGGCAAGGTTCTTGTTAAGCTCGTATCTTTCGTTTGACATATCGAAAACTTCCTTTCTTTCCTATTGCTGCTGCAATTTATTATGATACTTATTTTATATCTGCTTTTATTTTATTGCAATTCAACAATTTCAACGGAGTTTTCAACAGTTTTTGTTCGATATATATATTTTACACATTTTTTACATTTGATTTTTGTACAAATAATACAAGCCTCTCTTAACAACAGACTTACATCATTTTACAGTATCGTCAAAATGCAAAGAAAAGCACTTGAACAGGGAATAGATTTGGCAAAAAAGCAGAATTCAGCATATCAGTTGTTTTCTTAGTTCGCTCAGTATCTTCTTTTCACGCCTTGATACCTGCACCTGAGTCATACCGAGCAGTTCGGCGGTGCGACTCTGCGTACATTCCTCGCTGTATCTGAGTATTATAAGCCGCCGGTCAAGCGGCTCAAGGCGGGAGATAAGCTGTCTTAACGCTATGCGGTCGAGCGCCTTCGGCTGTTCGGGTTCAACCGGAAGGTCGTAACAACCTTCGTCGCCGTCCTCATCGTCATAACTGCTCAGCGACAGCGGCGGCAGAGAAGCTCCCAGCGCAAGCGACACGTCTTCCGCCGAAACGCCGAGCTTCTCGGCAAGCGCACAGATATGCGGCTCTTCGCCGTTTTTTATCATTTCATCACGAAGCCTGCATACTTTCAGCGACAGCTCTTTCAGACTGCGGCTGACCTTGATCGCACCGCCGTCACGGAACAGCTGTTTTATCTCGCCCATTATAACCGGCACTGCATAGGTGGAGAACTTAAGTCCCCTTTCCGCTTCAAAACGGTTTCCTGCCTTGACAAGTCCCACGCATCCGGCGGAAAAAAGCTCTTCATATTCTATGCCTCTGTCCTTGAATTTTGACGCTATTGCGTGAACCAGCGCAAGATGCTCGGTTATAAACGAGTTGTCCCTGTCGGTACTCATTTAAGCTCCTTTTCCGTGACGGTAAATATCAGCGTAACGGTTGTGCCTTTCCCTTTTTTCGATGATACCCTGACTTTGTCAGAGCAGCTCTCCATCACCGCAAAACCAAGTCCGCTTCGCTCCTGCTCGGGTTTTGTTGTAAAAAGCGGCTCCATAGCTTTTTTTATGTCCTCTATTCCACACCCTTTGTCCGATATCTTTATGTATATTTTATTGCCGATTATACGAGAAGTAATATTGATAAGACCTATCGTATCGCTGTCGGCATAGGCGTGGACTATGCAGTTTGTTACCGCTTCGGACACAGCCGCCTTAACGCTGCCGAGCTCGTCAAGCGTGGGATCGAGCTGAGATACAAACGCTCCCACGGCGGCTCTGGCAAAGCTCTCGTTGCGGGAGAGCGCAGGAACGGTAAGTTTAATATAATTATCGCACTTCATTTTTTCCCTCCGTTTTATCTGTGCCTATAATAAGTCTTGAAAGTCCGGCTATCATTAATATTCTTCTTACAGACGGCGATGGATTTTTGACGGTTATACCGCCGCCGAGCGACTCCATTATTCGTTGTCTGCCGAGTATAAGTCCGATACCCGAGCTGTCCATAAAGCTCACTTCCGACATATCAAGTATAAGCATAGTCGGCATAAGCCGTTCAAGCTCGGGGTCTATCTCCATGCGTATTCCTGCGGCCTCGTGGTGATCTATCTCCCCGCTTATATGCGCCGTTATACATCCGTTCTTTCTGATAAGTTCAACGCCCGTAACAATTCCTCCTTTGCGTATGCTGTCACACAGTATTTTATACCTCCCGCCCTAAAAACTTTGTCAAAAAA
>CAMEKR010000175.1 GCA_945921515.1 uncultured Clostridia bacterium
TTGAAATGTGTCACTGGCACATTTCAAGAGAAACAATAGCATTAATAATACAGTTTAGGGGAACTTTTCTTCGTGAGAAAAGTTCCCCTAACCCTTCAAAAGATCGTTTCGTCTAAGAGATTTCGCTCTCTGCGGAGAGCGACCAAAGGCACCGCCTTTGGAATCCGCCACCTTTTGTAAAAGGTGGACGAAAACTTCCGGTTTAGCTCCCCTTAATCTTCCGTTAAACTCCGCCGTTTCGATATCTCCGTAATGATACTACTTATCAAAAGGCGGAACTGTCAGCGGCGACTCGCCGCAGGTAAATGATGGCATCGCAAATCGGTGCGGTGTAATAATTCTTTCTCAGCCCCACCGCAGTAAAGCCGTGCTTCTCATATAACCGCTTTGCCGGCTCGTTATCACGGCGCACTTCAAGGAAGATGCTGTTTATTCCGTTTTTTTCGCACTGAGCTATAAATTCCGACATAAGCATATCTGCCGCACCGAGCCGTCTGTAATCGGGCAGTACCGCTATCCTGTACAGCTCGCACTCGTCGGCAACGCATTGACCGCAGATATAGCCTGCCGCCTTGCCGTCATCGGCACGGACAAGCAGAAAGACCGAGCCTTCGGTCAGTATCTGCGACTTTATGCTCCGCTTTGTCCACGGGACAGAAAAGCACTCGTTTTCTATTGCCGCTACGCTTTCGGTTATCTCTTCGGGTGAGAGCTTGTCTTTCTTAGTGAGTATCATACCAGGTTTTGCCGATATTCACATCGACCGTCATAGGTACGGCGAGCTTTACGGCATTCTCCATTTCTTCTCTTAATAGTGCCGCCGCTTTTTCTGCACAGTCTTCCCTCGCTTCAACTATCAGCTCATCATGCACCTGAAGTATCAGCTTTGCGTCAAGACCGCTTTGTTTCAGCCTGTCGTACACTCTTATCATCGCAATCTTTATTATATCTGCGGCTGTACCCTGTATAGGAGTGTTCTTCGCCACTCTCTCGCCGAAAGCCTGCAGATTCTTATTCTTTGCGGCAAGCTCCTTTATATAGCGCCGCCTGCCGAACATTGTTTCCACATAACCGTCACGCTTTGCCTTTGCTACCGTCTGCTCCATATAATGAGCTATCCCCGAATATTTCGACAGATAAGCCTTGATATACTCGCTCGCCTTGCTTACGCTGACTCCTATATCCTTCGACAGAGAAAATGCGCCGATGCCGTATACTATGCCGAAGTTTACCGCCTTCGCCTTGCTTCTAAGCTCCGGAGTTACCCATTGCACCGGCTGATCGAACACCTGCGAGGCTGTTACGGTATGGATATCAACGCCTTCGTTAAAGGCTTTTCTCATCGTTTCATCACCGGATATATGAGCAAGCACACGAAGCTCGATCTGCGAATAGTCTGCGTCAATCAGCAGATAGCCGTCCTTTGCGGTGAAAAATCTTCTCATCTCTCTGCCAAGCGGCGTTCTGACGGGGATATTCTGAATGTTCGGCTCTGCGCTCGATATTCTTCCCGTTCTCGTTTCGGTCTGCTTGAAGGTGGAGTGTACCCTGCCGTCCTCGCCGACTACCTTCAGAAGTCCCGTTACATAAGTGTTCTGCAATTTCGTCAGCGCACGGTATTCGGTTATAAGCGGAACTATCGGGTGCTTGTCCGCAATAGACTCAAGCACCTCAGCATTGGTAGAGTATCCCGTCTTTGTCTTCTTTGAGCCGGGAAGCTCCAGCTTTTCAAACAGCACCGTTCCGAGCTGTTTGGGCGAGCCTATGTTGAACTCTCCGCCTGCATAATCGTATATCTCACGGCTTATATCCTCAGCCTTTTTGCTTATCTGTTCGCCGAAACGCTTTATTCCCTCGACATCGACCTTTACGCCCTCACGCTCCATTGCCGTAAGCACCTTTGCAAGCGGAATTTCGATATCGGTAAGCACCGTCATAGAGCCTGTATCGGTAATAACGGCGTTCAGCGCATTGTCAAGCGCCGCTGCGGTTATCGACTTTTCCTGCAGGCTCTCGCCCATAGGCACGCCGTACTGCACGCACAGCCTTTGCATACTGTAGTCGTTTGAATCGGGATCGGCAAGGTATGCGGCAAGCGTGGTGTCAAACTTCACATTGTCTATACTCTCACAGCCCGATATTCCGAGCGTTTCTTTTATATCAAAAGTGTACTTTTCGCTGTCGCTGTGGGCGTATTTCTCTGCGTCTGCGAGAGATATTTCGGAAAGCGCACCCACTTTTCCTGCGTAGATACTGCCGCCGTCGCACAGCACGATATCTGCGTCGGGCAGAGGCTGAGGCGCTGCCGATTTTTCCGCCTGTGCTTCCTTTGAGCCTGTCGGCGCTGATGTGGGATGAAGTCCGAGCTTCTGAAGCATTTTGTACATCTCAAGCTCAGACAGAATACCTGCAAGCTCTTCATCGTTCCTCTTTGCAGGCCTATAATGCTCAAGCTCGGTATCTATCGGCGCAGTAAGGCAAATCTTGGCAAGCTGTCTGCTCATATAACAGCTGTCCTTTCCGCTTTCGAGCTTTGCACGCACACCCTTTGTGATATCGGGCGAATCTAAATTCTCGTATACTCCGTCAACGGACTTGAATTCTTTAATAAGTGCGAGTGCGGTTTTTTCGCCTATACCGGCAACTCCGGGTATATTATCGCTGCTGTCGCCCATAAGTGCCTTGACTTCTATCATCTGCAAGGGAGTAACGCCGTACTCTTCTTCTATCACCGCAGGGGTATAGTACACATCGCCCTTTGTCTTTGCAAGCCGTACCGTGACAAGCTCATTTACCAGCTGGAACGAGTCACGGTCGCCCGTAGACACGGTGCAAGGTACTCCCTGCTTTGCGCACGAAGCCGAGATAGTGCCGATTATATCATCCGCCTCGTAGCCCTCTTTTTCAATTATCGCAATGCCCATAGCGGATATTATCTTCTTCATATACGGAAGCTGCTGTGCGAGGTCGTCGGGCATACCCTTGCGGTTTGCCTTGTAGCCATCGTACATCTTATGCCTGAAGGTCGGCGCTTTTAAATCAAACGCTACCGCTATCATATCGGGAGAAATGTCCTTTTCGAGCATAAGGAGCGTATTCATAAAGCCGGTAACGGCATTGGTGGCAACGCCTTTGGAATTTGTCAGCACACGGATACCGTAATATGCACGGTTCAATATGCTGTTGCCGTCTATAACAAGAAAACCCATATTTTTGCCCTTTCCTACGGTGTATTTTACTTTTTATTAGTAGTATACCACAAACTTGTCGTGAAAACAATATAAAAGTTTTACCCGACTTCGTCGGAGGAAGTACCGCCTCGTCAGAATGAGCTCCACTTGCTCCGATTATTTTGCTACGCAAAAAATCAGTCGCCCGTTCCGCTATTCTTCCTCTCCGCAAAAAGTCACGCTCGGCTCAGCTGTTCGCTTATAAATGCGCTCACGACGCTGAGCTGTCGCTACCAACTTTTTGCGGTTTAGAGTACGTGTTCTCAATGTTCGCATAAGGGGAGATACCAACTTTTTGCGGTTTTGTAGTGCTTCTTCAATAACACTATCACCAACCACGAAATACGACTTTATGCCAACCTATAGCTTGAGGCACTATCCCAACCTACTTTCTGCGTAAGCAGAAAGCAAT
>CAMEKR010000176.1 GCA_945921515.1 uncultured Clostridia bacterium
TTCATAGTGCTATTGTACCTCCGCAAATATTCCGGTGAAATATTTGCGGAAGCAGGATCGCAATAACGCAAAAAGTTGTTATCTCCCATTCTGCAAGCATCGGGAACAATAACCGAAAAAAAGAGCGTACTGCACGCTCCTTTTTGTATTTATTCCTTTTTAGCCTTCTCCAACACCTCTATCACCTTATCAAGTGACGAAGCGACGGCATAAACGGCGTCGAGCTGTTCTTTTTCCGGCTGAGTGAGGTCGGGTACCATAACGGTGACACAGCCTGCGGTGCTTGCGGATTTTACGCCGTTGGGGCTGTCCTCAAGAGCCATACATTCGCACGGGGCAAGTCCAAGACGCTCGCAGGCATACAGATATATATCGGGGCACGGCTTTCCGTTTTCAAGCATATTGCCGCAGATTATCGTCTCAAACTTATCGTAAACGCCTATCTTTTTGAGATATTCTTCCGCACGCTCTATGTTTGTTGCGGTGGCTACGGCTGTCCTGTAACCGTTCTTGTTGAGATAATCAAGAAGCTCGTCAAGACCTGCTTTTTTCTCTATTCCGTATACATCGGTATATTCTTTCATCAGCTTTACACGCAGGTCGTGGATAGCAATATAGTCGCAGTCTTCGCCGAACCATTCTTTCAGCTTAGGTATGGCAAACTTTCTTGAAAAAGACCTGAGTGCAAGTGCGTGCTTTCGTTCCATAGGAAAACCGAGCGCATTTGCCGCCTCACACCAGTATTTTACCAGTAGCTTTTCCGTGTCGAGCATAAGCCCGTCCATATCAAATATTACGGCTTTTATCTTCATACCGCCCTCCTCAGATCTTGCTCATCTTTGCAAATTTTGCGGCGACCTTTTTGGTCCCTTTTTCGTCAAATGCTATTTCAAGCAGCCAGTCGCCGCCCATAGCCTTTGACGATATTATTGTGCCGTCGCCGAAAACAGGGTGATGAACACGCTCTCCGGGCGCATAGGTGGCATTTTCTACCCGCTTTTCGATCTCACGCTGTTTTGCACGGTAGGCATTCTGTTGCTGAGAGAGATAGCCGCCGTACTGATTCTTCTGCTCGGCTATTTTTGCCGGAGTTACCGCAGAAACGGCGGTGTGGTCATTGTAGGACATAAATTCGGAGGGGATCTCCACTACGAATCTTGACACCTTGTTTCTCATAGTCTGACCGTAGAGCATACGCTGTTTTGCACAGGTGAAGTAAAGATGTCGCTTTGCTCTGGTGATCGCAACATACGCAAGACGGCGCTCTTCCTCTATTTCCATAGGATCGAACTGCGCACGGTAGCCGGGGAAGATGTTCTCTTCCGCACCGACAGCAAAAACGGTATCAAATTCAAGTCCCTTTGCGGAGTGCATAGTCATAAGCACCGCCTTGTCCTCGTCGGCCTCGTAGCTGTCCATATCCGACACAAGCGCTACCTGCTCAAGAAACTCCGATAAGCCTGCGCCCTCGTTCTCTTTGGCGTAAGTTATCATATTTGACTTAAGCTCGTTTATGTTCTCAAGCCTTACTTCTCCCTCAAGTCCCTGCCTTTGCAGAGCTTCTCTGTAGCCGAAGCGGTCGAGGATTTCGTCTATAAGACTTCCGTCGGAAATATCGTCTGTGTAATGCGACAGCTCGTTAAACGCTTCTCCGAGAGGAACGAGCACCTTTGCTTTTCTTGACAGAGAGGGGAAGCTGTCGCTTTCAAGCATAGCCCGGACAAAGGATATGCCCATACCGGACGCTACATTCTTTATCTCATCAAGCGTTGCCGCACCAATGCCTCTTACAGGCTCGTTTACTATTCTTTCAAAGCGTACTTCGTCAAAGTTGTTGTTGAGAACGCACAGATATGCGATTATATCCTTTATCTCCTTGCGCTCGTAGAATCTTACGCCGCCTATTATCTTGTAGGGTATTCCGCTTTTTGCAAGCGCAGTTTCGACTGTTCTTGACTGGGCGTTGTTGCGGTAGAGAACAACATGGTCGGCGTATTTTTTGCCCTGCTTTATGCCGTCAAGTATTCGGTCGGCTATAAACATAGCCTCTTCCTGCTCGGTGGAAAAGCGATCCATTCTTATCTTGTCACCGTCTCCGAGGTCGGACCAAAGATTCTTCTCCTTGTGCTGTGTGTTGTTGGCTATAACCGCATTTGCCGCCTTAAGTATATTTGAAGTTGAACGGTAGTTCTGCTCAAGCTTTATTACCTCTGCGCCGAACTCTTCTTCAAACGAGAGAATGTTTTCAATAGTAGCGCCTCTGAAACGGTAGATACTCTGATCCTCATCGCCGACTACGCACAGATTTCCGTATTCTGACGCAAGAAGCGAAATAAGCTTGTACTGCGCCGCATTGGTGTCCTGATACTCATCGACCATTATGTATCTGAAGCGGTTCTGCCAGCGCAAAAGCACTTCGGGACAGCTTTCAAACAGCTTTACCGTCAGCATTATTATATCGTCAAAATCAAGCGCATTAGCCGCAACAAGCCTTGCCTGATAGTCGGTATATACTGTTTTTGCGGTGGACAGCGCATAATCCTCGTTGCCGTTCTTGCCCCTTACCGAGAACTTTTCGGGGGTTATCAGCTTGTCCTTTGAGCGTGAGATTATATTCTGAACGGTTTTGGGAGGGAAAGTCTTGTCGGAGATGTTATGCTCTTTTAATATGTTCTTTATTACCTTCAGCTGATCGTCGGTATCATATATCGTGAAGTTTGTGCTGTAACCCATGCCAAGCTCTTCGATATCCTGTCTGAGTATTCTTACACAGGCGCTGTGGAAGGTAGCCGCCCATATTCCGTTTACATCAGCACCCATATTCTCGAGGCGCTCTTTCAGCTCTGCCGCCGCCTTGTTGGTAAAGGTGACCGCAAGTATATTCCACGGCTTTATCTTGTCCTCGCCGAAGATATCGGACAGCCTTTCTGCCGCAATGAAGTTATCCCTTTCGCCGCTGAGATATTCATTTACAAATTCTTCATCATCGGCAGAGAGCGTTCTTACCATGTCTGAGTTGTAAGCGTTGCCGAAAAGCAGCATATTTGCTATACGGTTGCAGAGCACGGTTGTCTTGCCGCTTCCAGCACCGGCAATTATCAGCACAGCACCGTCTATGTGGAATACGGCTTTTTTCTGCATATCGTTTGTTCGGCTGAAATATTTATTCAGCACCTGCTTTTTAAGTGTCAGATAATCCATATATACCTCTTGGTTGCCTGTTTAACGGGCATTTTATTTTCGGGGATAATAACGGGGAGGAAAGCCCTCCTCTCAGACTGTAGAAAAATCTCTTTGCAAAAAAAATAAATGGGGTTTGGGGCGAAGCCCCAAGCAAGGTCGCAGGGTGCGTCTCTATCAGCCTTACGGCTGATTTTCAAAAGCTCTGCTTTTGAGCCCCCGATAATAAGCCCCTTCCCGAGGGGAAGGGGTTTGGGGATGGGGATTGAGAGTTTGTTCTATTTTTAAAGAATAGACTTTTTCGACAAGCTGAATGGGGAGGAAAGACCTCCCCGTTACTATTTATAAAAAACCTTTTTTACTGCTTAGA
>CAMEKR010000177.1 GCA_945921515.1 uncultured Clostridia bacterium
AAGGGAGATGCGTTTTTTGCATCTCCCTTAGATTATATATTAGATTATTTCCCCGAATGGCAGGAACTGCTCATCGGGCAGTCGGCACAGCCGCAACCGCAGCCGCAGGAAGATTTGCCTTTCAGCTTATTTCGTACCATACTTGCTATAATGGCTGTTACTATTCCTATAAGCGCCGCACATATTATTATCGTTGCGATATTCTGCGATATCCATTCTAACATATTGCTTCCTCCCGAAAATTACTTTCCAACCTTGACCGTCTTTGTAAGTCTTGTTGATTCTTTATACGGCTTTATTATCATATACAGCATAAACGCAAGTACCGCAAGGGCGAAGATAAGACCTATCACATTTATGCTTCCCGTAAACACAGAGCCTATCTGATATATCATAAGAGATACAGCATAGGCAAATGCGCACTGATAGCCTATCGCAAAAGCTGTCCACTTTGCGCTGTTCATCTCACGCTTGATTGCGCCTATAGCCGCAAAGCAAGGAGCGCACAGCAGGTTGAACACAAGGAACGAATATGCCGCAAGCTGAGTCATACCCTCAAAGTCAAGTACGCCGAATACACCTACAACCTCTTCCTTTGCTACAAGTCCCATTATCGTTGCTACCGTTGCCTTAATATTGCCGAAACCAAGCGGTGCAAATATAAAGCAGATTGCATTTCCTATCATGCCAAGTACGCTGTTTTCAAGTTCCATTTCGGTGCTGAAAGTGAATACTCCGTCAACCGTACCGAAGCAGGAGCCTGCCCAGATTATAATAGAAGAAAGAAGGATTATTGTGCCAGCCTTCTTAATAAACGACCAGCCACGCTCCCACATTGAGCGAAGCACATTGCCTACTGTGGGCAGGTGGTAAGCGGGAAGCTCCATTACAAACGGTGCAGGATCGCCTGCGAACATTTTCGTTTTCTTGAGCATAATTCCCGAAAGGATAATAGCCGCAATTCCGATAAAATATGCGCTCGGTGCAACCCACCACGCTCCGCCGAACAATGCAGAGGCGATAAGTGCGATAATCGGGAGCTTTGCTCCGCAAGGGATAAATGTGGTAGTCATAATAGTCATACGGCGGTCACGCTCGTTCTCAATAGTTCTTGACGCCATAACTCCCGGAACGCCGCAGCCCGTGCCTATCAGCATCGGGATAAACGACTTGCCCGAAAGTCCGAACTTGCGGAAGATACGGTCAAGTACAAACGCAATACGAGCCATATATCCGCAGGACTCAAGGAAAGCGAGCATTATGAACAATACGAGCATCTGCGGTACAAATCCGAGAACTGCGCCTACACCGCCGATAATTCCGTCAACTAAAAGGCTGCTGAGCCACTCGGGGCAGTTTAACGCATCAAGTCCATCCTGTACAAGCACCGGTATACCCGTAACCCATACGCCGTACTCCGAAGGATCAGGTACGCCTTCGGCTTCTTCGCCGAGAGCCTCGTCATATATTGCCGAAATATCAAAGCCTTCTTCCGCCAGAGAATCCGCAAAAGAGCCGTACGCTTCATCAAAAGCTCCGAAATCCTCATCGGCAATAGCAGACTTGATATCCTCAGCGCCGATAACTCCTTTTTCTGCGGCGGCATCAACAAGAGATATCATTTCATCCGTCCAGACATTCTCTGCGGCGTAACTTGTCATTGCGTCATCGTATTCCGATGTACCTATGCCGAAAAGATGCCAGCCATCGCCGAACACACCGTCGTTTGCCCAATCCGTCACAATCGTTCCGACTGTAGAAACGGAGATATAATAAACAAGGAACATAATAACCGCAAATATAGGAAGCGCCGCAAATCTGTTGGTTACTACCTTGTCTATTTTATCAGAGGTTGAAAGCTTGTCTGCCGATTTTTTCTTATAACAGCCTTTGATAATACTTCCGATATAAACATATCGTTCATTTGTAATAATGGACTCCGCATCGTCGTCAAGTTCTTCCTCTACCGCTTTTATATCGTTTTCTATATGGTCTAAAGCAGTCTTGTCAAGCCCAAGCTGCTTTGTAACCTTTTCGTCACGCTCAAATATCTTGATAGCGAAAAAGCGCTGTTGTTCTTCGGGCATACTATGTACGGCGGCCTCTTCTATATGAGCAAGTGCGTGCTCAACAGTACCCGAAAAGGTGTGCATAGGAACGGTTCTGCTGTTTTCGGCCGCTTCGATTGCCGCTTCGGCTGCCTGCTCTATGCCCGTGCCTTTAAGCGCCGATATTTCTACCACCTTACATCCCAGCGCCCTTGAAAGCTCCTCTGTGTTTATCTTGTCGCCGTTTTTCTTTACCACATCCATCATATTGATTGCTACAACAACGGGGATTCCAAGCTCGGTGAGCTGTGTAGTAAGATACAGATTTCTTTCAAGGTTTGTTCCGTCAATAATATTGAGTATCGCATTGGGACGCTCGGTTATAAGATAATTTCTTGCAACCACTTCCTCCAGAGTATAGGGAGAAAGAGAATATATTCCCGGAAGGTCGGTGATAATTACATCACTATGCTTTTTCAGCTTACCTTCCTTCTTCTCTACCGTAACGCCCGGCCAGTTTCCTACAAACTGATTTGAACCTGTAAGTGCGTTAAAAAGAGTAGTTTTTCCGCAGTTGGGGTTGCCTGCAAGGGCAATTCGCAAATCCATATTATCCTCACTTTCTCGATTAGTCATAACTAACCCACGCTTAATATAAACGGGGATATTCTCCCCTTTTGCTTTTTGCTTATTCTATTTCAATCATCTCAGCGTCCGCTTTTCGTAAGGACAGTTCATATCCACGAACTGTGACCTCTACCGGATCGCCAAGCGGCGCCACCTTACGGATATGTACTTCGGTACCCTTTGTAAGCCCCATATCCATGATACGTCGCTTAACTGCACCCTCTCCGTGAAGCTTCACTACCTTAACGGTTTCACCGACTTTTACCTGCCGCAGTGTTTTCATATCTGCTCTCCTCCTTGATATTTTTATGTATAATTGGTACTAAACCATGATTTTCTGCGCCATTTCCTTGCTGACGGCAACACGGGATTCTTTCACATTTACTATCACATTGCCGCCGATTTTGTTGATTACTTTTACTGCCGCACCGATAACAAAGCCAAGATTCTCAAGATGAAGTCTGACCTCTTGTTTACCGGCAATTTTCTTAATGATATTCTCCTCTCCGACATCTGCAAGAGTAAGCGGAATCATAATATCATCCTTTCCGTAACTATGAATTAGTGATAACTAACTACCATGCTTGTTTTAGTTAGTTTTATCTAACCAAATCATATTATAGTGCCGACCGCCTTTTTTGTCAACGGTATTTTTGTACGATTTATCGACTCGAAGCCATTTTCGTTAAAAACAGCCACTTTGTTAGTTATAACTAACTTTGTTTTTTGTTGAATATCAACATAAAGAAAATCTGCCGCAAATACGGCAGATTCAGCTTGTCGAAAAAGTCTATATTTTAATTAATAGGTTAAGTGAAGTGCTATACTAAAACTGGACACAAGGGGGTAGAAAAATAAAAAGGCAAG
>CAMEKR010000178.1 GCA_945921515.1 uncultured Clostridia bacterium
GTCGGCGGTATTTATGCGAATACCGTCGATTTCACATACTTTTCACTATTTCGTAAAGTTTTTGTAAAGAGCTCTAAGGTAACTTTAAGGTTACAGGCTTATCATAACAACAGAACAAAACCGAAAGGGATGATATATACGGATAAGAGCATTTTCAAACGGCACGAGCTGAAATATCTTGTTGACGCAAGACAGCGTGATAGCATCGAGACGGCTTTCGGCGGCAGAATGATACCCGATGAACACGGCGAAAGCACGATATGCAATATCTACTACGATACGCCCGATTTCAGACTTATCAGGCGTTCGCTTGAAAAGCCGGTATATAAAGAAAAGCTCAGGCTGAGAAGCTACGGAAAGGCAAACGATGACACAAAGGCTTTTCTTGAGCTTAAGAAAAAGTATAAAGGCGTAGTATATAAGCGCAGAATATCAATAGAATATGACGAGGCTTATAAGATACTGGGAGAGGGAGGACGGCTTGACGGGAAGAGCCAGATAGAAAGAGAAATCAATTATTTCCTCGATTTTTACGGCAACATAGTGCCGTCGGTATACCTGTGCTATGACAGAACGGCATATTTTGCCGAAGACGATCCAAACCTGAGAATAACCTTTGACAGAAATATTCTTTGGAGGACTGAGGACATAGACTTAAGAACCTTGCCGGGCGGGAAGCCGATACTTGACGAGGGTTATTCGCTTATGGAGATAAAGGCGGCAGGAGCAATGCCGTTATGGCTTGCAAAGCTAATCAACGAAAACCTTGTTCGGCAGACATCGTTTTCAAAATACGGAATGGCATATATGACTATGCTGAAAAATGAAATGTGTACAAGGAGAGATGTAATCAATGTTTGATACGGTAATCAACGGACTTTTTACAGGTGCTACGGATATAACGGTCGGAGGATTTCTTATAGGGACAGGCTCGGCGCTGGTGCTGGGAATATTGCTTGCGTTTATGTATATGTTCAGAAGTACATACACAAAGAGCTTTGCGGTGACGCTTGCTATACTGCCTGCCGTAGTCAGCATAGTAATCATGATGGTAAACGGCTCGATAGGTGCGGGCGTTGCGGTGGCAGGAACGTTTTCTCTTGTCAGATTCCGCTCTGTACCGGGTACGGCAAAGGAGATAGGAGCGATATTCTTCGCTATGGCTGTGGGTATAGCCTGCGGAATGGGCTATCCGCTGTATGCGCTGATATTTGCCGTGATAGTAGGTATCGCAAGCCTTATACTTACTGTGACTCCTTTCGGTGAGAAGAACTGCGAGCTTGACAAAGTGCTTCATATAACCGTACCGGAGGATCTTGAGTATGAGGGAGCATTTGACGATATATTCGGCAAATACTTGAAAGAGGCGAAGATGACTCAGGTAAAAACTACAAATCTCGGAAGCCTGAACAAGCTCACATATAACATAAAATTGGCAAAGCCCGGCTGTGAAAAGCAGATGATAGACGAGCTTCGCTGCCGAAACGGAAATCTTGAGATAAACATAACGGCACAAAGCATGGATACCAAAGAGTGCCTGTAAAAGAATAAACACATAAACAGAAAGGCGGACAGATATGATTAAGAAAACACTTACCGCATTAACTGCCGCAGCAGTTATTCTCGGATGCTTCACTTCCTGCTCGGATACTTCGGGCTCATCGGCGCAGGAAAGCGCATCTTCCGAAGCTTCCGAAGCTTCGGTAACAGATACAAATTCCGCAGATTCACCTTCTGACAGCACAGAACAAAGCAAGCAGGACGATAATTCTTCCGACAGCTCTTCCGACAGTTCTTCCGACAGCTCTTATGAAAACAGCGCACTTCTCGAAAACGATATGTTTACCGAGCGTGACCTGTCGGGCGAATATTCGGACTGTATAGATATAACTCTTTCGGGCACGACCGCATCCTGCGCCGACAGCTCGGTATCGATATCGGGCAGTACGGTGACAATTACCGCAAAAGGCACATACAGGCTAAGCGGCACGCTGTCCGACGGTCAGATAGTTGTTAATGCACCGGATACCGACAAGGTACAGCTTGTGCTTGACAATGCCGAGATAACAAAAAAATCAGGTGCGGCGCTTTATGTAATTCAGGCTGATAAAGTATTTGTAACTACCGTGAACGGCAGTACGAACACTCTTGCAAGTACGGGCGAATTTGTTTCGACCGATGACAACAATGTTGACGGCGCAGTGTTCGCAAAGTCGGATATAGCGTTTAACGGCGCAGGAACTATGAACATCAGCTGTGAAACAAAACACGGTGTAGTAACAAAAGACGACCTCAAGATAGGCGGAGGAACATATAATATTACTTCGGCTTCGCAAGGACTTTCGGGCAAAGACAGCGTAAGAATAGCCGCAGGCACGCTAAATATCAACTCCGGCACAGACGCAATCCACAGCGAAAATGCCGATGACGCCGCAAAGGGCTTTATCTATATAGCAGGCGGCACATTGGAGCTTACAAGCGGAAGAGATTGCATAGACGCTTCATCCACGCTCACGGTAGCAGGCGGCACATTTAATCTTGTTTCGGGCGGCGGAAGCTCTTCGGCGCAGACTTACGGCGGTACAGATTCGGAGTCGTACAAGGGAATGAAGAGCGCAGGCGTGCTTACGATAACCGAAGGCACATTCACGATAGATTCTCTTGACGATGCAATCCACAGCAATACCGATGTGAAAATCGAAGGCGGAAAGTTTGAGATAAGCACAGGCGACGACGCAGTTCATGCAGACAATGAAACCGCAATCAGCGGCAGCGAAATGAATATCTCAAAATGCTATGAAGGCATAGAAGGGATGACCGTTAATATAAGCGGAGGAAAGATAACGCTCACTTCTTCGGATGACGGAATAAATGTGGCAGGTGGCAACGACGGCGGCATGGGAGGCGGCTTCGGTCACGATATGTTCTCTTCGGGCGGAGATTCAAAATTAACTGTATCGGGCGGCGAGATCACAATGACCGTAAACGGCGACGGACTTGACGCAAACGGCGCTCTTGAAGTATCGGGCGGCACGGTATATATCTACGGTCCGACGGGAAGCGGCAACGGCTCGCTTGACTACGATCAGGGCGGTATTATAACGGGCGGTACGGTTATAGCGGCAGGCTCTTCGGGAATGGCGATGAACTTCGGTCAGGATTCAACCCAGGGCAGTATATTTGTAAGTGCGGGAAATTCGTCGGCAGGCACAGAAGTTAAGCTTACCGATTCAAGCGGAAATGTAATTGTTCAATTTACACCTGTGGTATCGTTCCAAAGCGTGCTTATCAGCACACCCGATATCACCTCCGACGGAACTTACACTCTCTCCATAGGCGACAGCACCCAGGAGATAACTATGAGCGGCTATATTTACGGTAACTTAGGCGGAATGGGCGGCGGACATCCCGGAGAAAATATGGGCGGAATGCGTCCCGATAAAAGAGATCCTGCAGAATTCTTTTAATATATTTCATGGCTTTAGTCCCCTCGTTTTTCGAGGGGACTCAAAACCGTAAAATGAAGGAAATTTTCAAA
>CAMEKR010000179.1 GCA_945921515.1 uncultured Clostridia bacterium
TGAAGAATAACGCTTCATTTCGTGCAAAGCACGATCATCTCTTACCGCGCCTTCTGAAATCTTCCTCGATATCCTCGCTCCAGTTTTCGATAGCCTTGTTGCCTCTCATATTGTATACCGCCTTTGCTACAGAGCTGTATACGATTCTTGTTCCCTCCTTATCGGCGTTGTAGTTTACTGCACGGTCCCTTCCTATGCCAAATCTTGCCGCTGTTTCTACTGCGTCGATATTTGCGCCGATGAAGAGAAATTCCCAGCCGTATTTGCTTTTCTCATGCTCTATCATTTTCTTCACCTTGTCGCTTGAATATCTTCTGCTTGCGTTTTCCATACCATCTGTTGTGATGATAAACATTGTGTGCGCCGGCACATCTTCGGGACGGGCATATTTATGAACATTACCGATATGGTGTATTGCACCGCCTATCGCATCTATTAACGCTGTACTGCCTCCCACGGTGTATTCTTCTTCGGTCATCGGCTTTATTTCCGAGAGCCTTACTCTGTCGTGAAGCACCTTGCTCTCATTGTCAAAAAGCACAGTTGATACATAGCACTCTCCGTCCTGCTTTCTTTGCTTTTCGATCATTGCGTTAAAACCGCCTATCGTGTCGGATTCAAGCCCTGCCATCGAGCCGCTTCTATCGAGGATAAATACGAGTTCTGTGGTGTTGTTTTTTCTTTCCATGATTATTACTCCTTATCAATGAATTTATTTACGAAGTTTTCGGCAATTTCTAACAGGTATGTATCGAGATACGAAAATGCCGTGTCTTTGATTTCTTTGTCGATGCCATAAAAAGCTTCTGCTATCGAGCCTGTGACAGCGGCTATTGTATCGCTGTCTCCGCCTATCGATACAGCATTGCGTACTGCGTCTTCAAAGCCTGTTGATTCAAAAAACGCTTCGAAGCTTTGCGGTACGGACTGCTGGCATGTTTCATGAAAGCCGTAATCGTCACGAATCTCATCAAGGGTAAAATCTATAGCGTAAAAGCTTTCGGCGTACTCTCTTATTTCCTGCATGGTGTGTTTTGTTCTTGCAAGATATATTGCTCCTGCTACTGCAACAGCACCTTTCACACCTTCGGGGTGGTTGTGGGTAATTTCTGCAGAGGCCTTTGCCAGCGATTCGCACTCGGCAAGATCTCTTGCAGCATATGCTACGGGCGAAACACGCATTGCTGAGCCGTTTCCGCAGCTGTTATACGGCTCTGTGCCGCCGTATAGTATCCAATTGTAAAAATTGGTTCCGTAGCCGCAATACGGATATCTCATACCCACCTCATGCATTGCCTTTATTAGCTCACGCTTAAAAGCCTCCGTGTCGATCGATTCGTCAAACGAAAGCAATGCTTTTGCAACGGCAAGCGTCATAACAGAATCATCGGTAAAACTGCATTTGCTTGTAAACAGCTCGAAGTCCTTGGATTTGTGATTGTCAAATTCAAACCTTGAACCGACTATATCACCTATTATCGCTCCTACCATATAATTACCTCCTTGCTTTTTGCTGATTCTAAATAGCCTTTTTGAATCGATTCGGGATATAAAAATCGCACAGTCCTGTTTTTAAATTCCACGCTCATAATACCGTTTTTATCCGTTGATACTACTTTACCGTACCCAAAACTTTTGTGGGAAAGAATTGTGTTTTCGGGGAGCGGAGCAATATGCTTTCTTTTGCTTTTCGCCGGCTTTGAGCATATATGCTTTGGATGGTTCTTTACCCACTCCTTGCTTGCCTTTATGCACTCATTAAGATAAGCATAATTCACATACACAGTGTAAGAATTATTCAGCTTGTAGCTATACATAACATTTCCTCCCAAAATAAAACTGCGGCTGCAGGTTTTCAACCTTACAACCGCATTATAGCATATTATTTTTGATTATGGGTAAATTTGCAATTTACCTTAAAGCTTTGAGTACAAAGTTTCCTGATCGTAGCTGAAAAGCACGGAATCTATCTCAAGTACGCTGTATATTCCGTTGCTGATGCAGTACATTATGATAACATCAAACAAGCTGCTGTTTGAAAGGATAAATCCGACAGAGGCAAGCAGGCTCTGCGTTTCGTCAAGGGTAAGCTCAAGAGCAACAGCAAACGAGATGACTGTCTTTTTATTTGGCTTATAGTGCTTATCATTCATGATTTTATACCATGTCTGCTTGCTGACATTCGCCTTTTTATAGCACTCGACATCAGAAATGCCCTTTGCGTCGATAAGCTTCAACAGCTTTACGGAAAAGCTCTCATCGAGCTTTATGAAGTCTTCTATATCCGACAGCTTCTTTACCGGTGTGCTTCCCATGCGAAAACAGCTTGCCTTTCCTGCTGTCACAGGCGCACTTTCTATTGTGCTGCACATTTCCGCTTCTTGAGAAAACAACGAAGTGATATATCTTCTGTCCCTTTCGTTATCGCTATGTTCAATCACATAATAATCGTCTATGTAAGAGGTTATACCCGAAAACAGTTTTTCGCTGAACTGATATGACTTTTTGTCAAAAACGACAAGATAAACCATCATTTCATTTTCAAAAAGAAACTCGCTTATCGTGTTTATGGCAATCTTCAGCACCTGATCCTTGGGATAGCCGTACACGCCCGCAGAGATAAGCGGGAAAGCGATGCTTTCACAGCCGTTTTCCTTTGCAAGCAGGAGCGAGCTTTTGTAACAGGAAATGAGCAGCTCCCTCTCGCCGTGTTCGCCGCCCTCCCAATAAGGTCCCGAGGTGTGAATAACATATTTGCACGGCAGCTCAAAGCCCGGAGTGATGACCGCTTTTCCCGTTTCTACGCCGCCTATCTCCTTGCAAGCGGCATAAAGCTTTTCCCCTGCGGCTCTGTTAATGGCAAGGTCTGCTCCGCCGCTCGGATAAAGATACCTGTTTGACGGATTGACGATAGCGTCACAGTTCACTTTAGTGATGTCCTGTCGGATTATCTGAAGAGGCATAGAATTACTCCTTGTGCGTTATACGATGGTTTGATATCCTGAAAGTCACATATTACGATAATTATATCACAAAAACGGCAGAATCACAACCTATGCTATATCTCGTCTTTTGCAAAACTCATCCGTTATCGATAGCATTATGCCGTAAACCGTTCCGGACAGTACCGCTGTGAAGCTATACGGTAATGCTTTTATATATAGCGGAAAGACTGCCGTCTTAATTTCTTAGACGCAGTCTTCCGTTTTGCTTTTTATTACCTGTATTTCCCGTTGTTCATATTCTTGTTAAACTGTCTCTGCGTCATTTTGCCTTCCCTTACTTTTTGCGAGTCCTCGGCTTCGAGCTTCCAGTTGTTATGATATGAAGCAGGAAGCGTAGGCTCACAAGCCTCCTTAATGCAGAGAATAATAAAAACTACAACTAAAATTCCAAATAGCATTGTGTTCCTCCTTTTCGGGCTTGCTGTTTCTTCTTTATGATGATTATAGCATAGCAGGTGTCCGATAAAACGGACTTTGCTTATCCAAAATCACTTTTTCGTTTAATTTTTTCGATTATTTTAC
>CAMEKR010000180.1 GCA_945921515.1 uncultured Clostridia bacterium
GTTAGAGCTCTAAAGCTTACTCTATTTTTTAATAATTGACTTTTTCGACAAGCTGGGGCGTATGCAAGCAAGCATACGCCTGTTTTATTTGCCCTTGAAAACTATAAAAACAGCCTTTTTCAAAATTTAAGGATTATTTAATAATTTCTATGTTACAATGTAATCACAACAAAGAAAGGAGCTTAAAATGTATCTTAACATTCTTAAAAAAGACCTTAAACGGAAAAAGGCGATGAATGTAATTTTGCTCACATTCATTATACTTGCAACTATGTTCGTGTCCTCAAGCGTAAACAATATCGTAAGCGTTACCTCCGCTCTCGACAATTATCTGGAAATGGCGGACGCACCCGATTATTTTGCTGCAACTATGAACAAGGCTTCATCGGAAAATATCGAAAAAGCGCTTTCGACAGCTGAAGCCATAGACAGCCTGAGTAAAGAAAAGATTATATATATGTCCCAGTCCAATATAAAGGGCGATAATATCACAATGCCCGTCGGTACTCATATTCTTCAGAGCAACAGAGATATGTCCATAAACTACTTTCTTGATGATAACACTATTCTTCATGGAGTGGAAAAAGGCTTTGTTTACATAATCGAGAGCTCTATGGAAAAAGCAGGTCTTAAAAAAGGCGACATAATCACAATCGAAATTGAAGGAATAAGCAAAGATTTTACAGTAGCAGGAAGTATCAAGGACGCCGTTTTAGGTTCGGGTCAATTATCCATGACAAGATACATTATAAACGAGGAAGATTTTGAGGAATACATATCGGTTGAAAAGCTTGATAAATACTACGGCGGAGAGCTGATATACATTAAAACCTCAGACATCGATAAACTTCTTGGTGAGATTGCCGACGCCGAAGAAAGTTTTGTTTTCGTAATGGATAAAGCTATGATAAAGTTCACCTACATTTTCGATATGATCGTAACAGGTATTCTACTTGTGGTAAGCCTTATTCTTATTGCAATCGCCTTCGTTGTACTCCGCTTTACTATCACCTTTACCCTTTCCGAAGAATTTCGTGAAATAGGTGTAATGAAAGCTATCGGTATCGGCAATTTTAAAATCAGAGGCTTATACCTTGTGAAATACGCAGGGCTTTCCGTGATTGGTGCAGTAATCGGCCTTGCGCTTAGCTTCCCATTTGGCGAAATGCTTATGAGCGTTTCCTCAAAGTCGGTTATTCTCGGAAATGAAAACGCCTTTTTTGTAAATATTATTTGTTCCCTTTTAGTTGTTGCAGTAATTCTTCTTTTCTGCTTCAGCTGCACCGGAAAGGTCAAAAAAATGGCCCCTATCGACGCTATCAGAAACGGACAGACGGGCGAACGCTTCCGCAAAAAGAGCATTATGAGTCTTGGCAAATCAAAGCTGGGCGCTACCGCTTTTCTTGCAGCTAACGATATTGTAAGCAGCCCGAAGCGCTTTACAATTATCACGATCACTTTCATCCTCTGCTTATCCCTTCTGCTTATGCTCTCCGCCACGGTTTCAACCCTGAAAAGCGACAGCCTTATCGATACCTTTGGTCTTGCACACTGCGATGTTGTTATAAACGGCGGAGAAACTATAATGGAATTTATGGTTGACGGCGGACGAGAAAAAATGACAGAATATCTTGATGATATGGAACAAAAGCTTGCCGAAAACACAATACCTGCCAAGTGCATACAGGAGTTATGGTTCTACTTAACAGTAACCCACGGGGAGAACAGCTGTAAAATAAACACATATCAAGGTACCGGGACTACTATGGATATGTACGAATATACCGCAGGAACGGCACCGCAAAGATGCAATGAAATCGCAATTACAAGAATTGCAGCAGAAAGTCTTAATGCAAATATCGGCGATACCATAACGATAAAGACAATAGACGGAGAAAAGGATTATATAATTACTGCCTTTTTCCAGTCGATGAATACACAAGGCTCAACAATACGGCTTTACACTGACGAGTATATCAACTACGCTCAATCGGCAGGAGGAATAGGAACTCAGATTATTTTCACCGACAGCCCCGACGAAGAAAAAACTTCCCTAAGAATAGAAAAAATTAAGGAGCTTTACCCCGAATTTACAGAGGTACTTACCTGCTCAGAATGGGTACAGAAAAATGTAGGCGTATCAGATACCCTTGACAGCGTAAAACAGCTTGTAGCAATACTTACCGTTGTCTTAACAGCCCTTATCACCGTACTTATGGAGCGCTCTTTTATCGCAAAGGAGCAGGGCGAAATTGCACTGTTAAAGGCAATCGGCACACGAAACGGCAGAATCTACGCCTACCACGCATTAAGGTTTTTATTCGTGGGAATTATTGCGGTAATTATCGGGGAGATTTTAGCAATGCCCTTGACTCATCTTTGCATCGACCCTATTTTCAGGATGATGGGTATGGAGCTTGCGGTTAATTATGTGATTGATCCCGTTGAAATGTATCTTATCTTCCCCGTTATCATTCTTGCGACAACGACCGTCAGCGCATTTTTGACTTCGCTTTACACAAGAAAGATCAAATCCTCCGACACAGCCGGTATTGAATAAGAAAGGAAGCTATTATGAACATACTTGAAGTAAAAGACCTATGCAAAACATATATCGTAAACAAGCGTCAGAACAATGTTCTGAAAAATGTGAATTTTAATATCAGCGAGGGCGAAATGGTGGCAGTTATGGGGCCCTCAGGCTCGGGCAAATCGACTCTGCTCTATACCGTTTCGGGCATGGACAGCATCACCGCAGGAGAGGTGCTGTTCTGCGGAAATAATATTGCGAAAATGGGCGAAAAGGAGCTTGCCGATCTGCGCCTTGACGAAATGGGATTTATCTTTCAGCAGATGTATATGCTGAAAAATCTCACGGTTCTTGACAACATCATTCTGCCTGCGGCGCAATCAAAGAAGAACAACGAAAGCCGCAGGCAGACGGTAAAGCGTGGGCAGGAGCTTATGCGCAAGCTTGGCATTATCGATATTGCCGACAACGATATAAACGAGGTATCGGGCGGTCAGCTTCAGCGTGCGTGTATCTGCCGCAGTATGATAAACAATCCTAAGATGATTTTTGCCGACGAGCCTACAGGCGCACTTAACCGCACATCCTCCGACGAGGTTATGGACGAGCTTACAAAGCTCAACAAAGACGGCACAACCGTTATGCTGGTAACTCACGATGTCAAGGTTGCCGCTAAATGCACAAGAGTTATGTACATAGTTGACGGAAATATAAAAGGCGAGTATAATTTAGATAAGTACGAAAACTCTTCGCAGATGCGAGAGCGTGAGCGTGCGCTGAACAACTGGCTTTTAGAGCTCGGCTGGTAAACGCAGGGCGTTTAATCCCAGTTCCGCCGTGCTATTACGCAGATTTGATTCTACGCCTTGTTTGCACGGCGGTATACAAGAGGCGTGCCGCCTCGGGCAATCTCGCCGTGCTATGAGGCGTGCCGCCTCAGGCAATTCCGCCGTGCTATTACGCAGATTTGATTCTACA
>CAMEKR010000181.1 GCA_945921515.1 uncultured Clostridia bacterium
AACCCTCCCGTGAGGGAGGGTTGGCGTGTAGTTAAATTGAACCGATTACTGGATTATATCGTCCTCGTTGAAGGGGTCTCCACACTCGGGGCAGAACTTCGGAGGATTCTCGGGGTCTGCAGGCGTCCAACCGCACTTGTCGCACTTGTACTTCTTGGGAGCTGCAGGCTTCGGCTTTCCGCAGTCGGCACAGAACTTACCTGTGTTTGTAGTGCCGCATTCGCAGGTCCATTCGGCAGGCTTGGGAGCTGCAGGAGCGTCGCCGCCCTTGCTCTTTCCGCAGTTAGCGCAGAATTTACCGCTGTTTGACTGACCGCATGAGCATACCCATTCTTCAGGCTTCTTTGAACCGCAGGATGAGCAGAATGCACCTGTGTTGGTAGCACCGCACGTGCACTTCCATCCGCCCGGTGTAGGCTGCTGAGGAGTTGTCTGCTGAGGAGCGGCAGGCATACCTGCAAGTACATTGTTGCCGGCGTTCATAGCCATATTCATGCCCATAAAGCCCATCATAGCGCCGTTTTCATTTGCGCCTGCTGCTTCAATGCCTCTTGCGATGCTTCCTGTCATCATAGCACGCTGAACATCGCCGCCGAGCATTGTATCAGCCTTAAGACGATCCTTAAGAAGCTCTTTTGATTCTTCGGAAATGGTTATCGGACCAAGACCGATGCTTGTAAGAGAAAGACCTCTGGGAGCCCAGATGTTAGCCGTTTCAGACTTTGTCTTTTCTGTGAGGTTGTTGAGCTGGCTTGTTATCTGGTTGTAGCTGTAGCCTTCGCCTGAGAGCATATTGAGTGCAACCATGAGCGACTGCATGAACTCGTTCTTGTACTGCTCGTTCTTGAATACATCCTTTACATATACCTGAGGAGCACTAACACCCTTGCTTAATACTTCCGAGTAGAATCTGCAAGCGTTCTCTGCGTCGGGTATTTGTACTTCAAATGTACCGTAGAAGCGAAGTTCAACGGTTGTATTATAACGGGGATCGGGGTAGGGAACAGGAGAACCTGTACCAAAGGGTATACCGGGCAGCTTCTGAAGGTTGATGTAGATAACTCTCTGCTCGGTAGCAGGTGTACCGCCGTAGGTGAATCTTGAGATAAGATCCTTGAGCGAATCCTTTATCTGTCCTGCGAATATCGAAGGAGCGGATGAGTTGTCGAGTATGTAACGGCCGGGTTCGGTAACGACATTCGTTATCTTTCCGTTATCAAGAGTCAGCATACAGGTGTTTTCTTCAACCATGATAGCAGAGCCGTTGCTGATAACATTATCGGTGCCTTTCGAGTTACTGCTTCTTGCAGAACCGTTATGCATCTTTTCGCCGTTTACGACTACTGTATCGTTGCCGATAACGGGGCAGTGAATCGCTTCCTTCCAGGTATCGCCGAGAGTACCTGTGAGCGAGCCTATAGCTGCTTTAATTAATCCCATAGTGATATTTCCTTTCAAAAAAAGATTTTTTTAATTTATTTGATTAAATTAAAATCGTTGACAAGCCATACACGGTCTGCGATCTCTTTGAACCCGCTTCCGCAGTAATGGCAGTATTTGCCCTTTGCCGACGCGTCTATAGGTGCGCCGCAGTTGGGACAGTTGCTTGAGAAAACTATGCTGCTTGTATGTTCGTGCAAATCCTGTTTGTAGCAAAGCGTAACGCTGTACGCCGCCTGAGTAAGCGCAGGCTTGGATTTATCCGCCTTATCCTCCGCAGTTTTTGCATATTCATATTGCACGGATACTTCAAATTTTGCGGTAGCCTCTTTACTTGTGTTCTTGTAGCTTGCAATACCGCAGCGGTGAACCTTTATGTTGTTGTACAGCTCTTTTTCCCTGCGGGTGTTAAGGCTTACAATACGGTTATTCACCTTGTTGATAAGATCCTGTGAAAATTCGTCCACACCGAGAAGCGCCGTGTTTTTATCCGTAATAGCATTAAGAATAGCGACTATGGCATTTTCAGCCTTAATCTCCATGCCCTTGTAGCCAATCTCGGGAAAGTCTCTTGTAATGGCAGGTCCGTACATCTCGGAAAGGGCGGTTATCCCTTTTGGAGTAGTGGTCTCTTCCTTAAGTCCCTTGCCTATCATATCAAGAGTCTCAGAGGGAGTCATATTAAGATATTCTTTAGTGGCTCTGCGTACCTTGCCGACAATAACTAAAATAATGATTATTATGACGATAACGGGCAATAATGCCGATATCAAGGGAATCAACCATGAAAAATCCAATATGTATCACACCTCAAATAATCATAAGAAACAGCGTAAAAAGCTGTTGCTATCTGTTTCCCCGTTTGTGAATTACAAATAAATCCACTAAGAAAGATTATACAATAAAAAAAGAAAAATGTCAATATTTAGACGTTCAATAAACTAAAAGATTAACGGCCTTATTTTTTCTTACGAGCCATTTTTCTGTCAAGCACATAGAAGGCGAGTGTAAGAAGAACGATACCTGCAAGCATGGCAAGAGTCCATAATATTACCCCCGACCAGCCCGAAACAGCCGGATCCATAAAGAAGTAAACATATGATGAATTAAGACCGGGAATCTCGGGTCCTATATTGCCGTATATGATAGCGATAACGCAGTAGAGCAGAGGAACGCAGATGCAGATAATCGGCTCACGCTTACTGAGCTGTCCCTTTTTGCCGAACAACAGCCAGTCGATAAGCATACCGACTGGGGCGATGTAATGACCGACTATATTGGGAATGGTGAAAAACTTATAATTAGAAATATTTGCAAGCTTATCGGGGAGAAGTATGAAGCTGTACACAATTCCCGTAATCAGAATCATTATAAGGCAGAGATATTGAATGCGTGCAAAACGGGGAGTGATATCATCAAGCGAACGCCTTCCTGCAAACGCCCCGTACAGGGCGACCGCAAGCACGCAGATATTGCTTATAGATGTGAACGAGAAGAAAGAGTAGGGCTTGATGGTAAGGGCAAAAATTCCTGCTCTGTCTAAAATGCTTATGAATATTATCGCCGATAATATCAGCTTGTAGATGAATGAGATTTTAGTTTTCATTTTATCCCCTTTTGTTAACAGAAAGTGTATTCGGAAGTATTGTAAGTATTGTAGCACAAAAAGGAAAAAAATTCAACTTTTTTTGTGTTCAGATGCTAACGATAGCAAATCGGCTGAAAATTATAGTTGTTCATATAAAAGATAAAATAAGAACAATTGCTGTTTTTTGGCGGTTGGCAAGGGATTATTAAGGTTAGTATATCGCTCAAGAGGGCCGTGTATCGGTTTTGGGAAAATGATTGTGCGTATAAGAGGATTTATTTTGGTTGACAAACAGACGGAACTGTGGTATAATATCATAGTTACATAAAATCGGGGTGTGGCGCAGTTGGTAGCGCGCGACATTTGGGATGTTGAGGCCGCAGGTTCGAACCCTGTCACTCCGA
>CAMEKR010000182.1 GCA_945921515.1 uncultured Clostridia bacterium
CCTTTGTACGCCGACGGAGGCTTTTTCCTCGTCTGCGTGTGTTTCTCGCAGTCTAACAGCTTGTCGAAAAATACTTTTTCGACAAGCTGAAATCCCCGTATCGTAAGACACGGGGATTTAATGATATTATAGAAATCAACCAAACAGGTTAAGCAGTACGCCTGCCGCAACGGCAGAACCGATAACACCTGCAACATTCGGTCCCATAGCGTGCATGAGAAGGAAGTTTGAGGGATTTTCTTTTGCGCCGACTGTCTGTGCAACACGAGCCGCCATAGGTACTGCGGAAACGCCTGCAGAACCGATAAGAGGATTTATCTTGCCGCCCGAGAGCTTATACATAAGCTTACCGAGCAGTAATCCGCCTGCTGTTCCTATGCAGAATGCGATAAGTCCGAGTACAACGATCATAATCGTCTTAAGTGTAAGGAAGTTCTCGGCTGTAGCAGTAGCGCCTACAACAACACCGAGCATTATTGTAATTATGTTCATAAGCTCGTTGGAAGCAGTCTTTACAAGTCTGTCAACAACGCCGCTTTCTCTGAACAGGTTACCGAGCATAAGCATACCTACAAGAGGAGTAGCGTCGGGAATAATAAATGCAACTATAACAGTAACTGCGATAGGGAATATAATCTTTTCTCTCTTTGTTACAGGTCTTAAGTTGCCCATAACTACAGAGCGCTCTTTCTTTGTTGTGAGAAGCTTCATTATTGGCGGCTGGATTACCGGTACAAGCGCCATATACGAGTACGCCGCAACCGCAATCGATCCGAGCAGCTCAGGTGCGAGCTTTGAAGTAAGGAAGATTGCCGTAGGTCCGTCAGCACCGCCGATGATACCTATCGAAGCTGCCTGTTTGAATGTAAATGCAACATCATTGATTCCTGTAAGGCTGAGCAGGCACGCACCGAGGAAGGTGACGAAGATACCAAGCTGAGCAGCCGCACCGAGCAGTAAGCTCTTGGGGTTTGCAATAAGGGGACCGAAGTCTGTCATACAGCCTATACCGAGGAATATCAGCGGAGGGAATATCTGCAGCTTTACGCCGAGATAAAGGATATCGAGAAGTCCGCCGTGATGAAGCACCTCGCCGAAATTCACACCGTTCTTGGCAAATTCGGCGGCTATCTCAGGATCGGGGCTGATTCCGAAAAACTCCGGATGGAACATAGCCGAACCGGGAATGTTGGTCAGCATCATACCGAACGCTATAGGTAAAAGCAGCAGAGGTTCAAACTTTCTTACTATTGCAAGATACATAAGTAAGAATGAAACAGCTATCATAAGGCCCTGCTGGATAGTTATGTTGCAGAAGCCCGACTTTTGCACAAGTGCAACGAGGGCATTCCAGAAAACATCAAAAATTTCCATCTTGTTCTCCTTTAATTTTGTCTGTGCTTAGAAAGGGCGGGTATTCTCATTTACACCCGCATTGCCCCAGCTTGAACGAGGCTGTTTTTCGGCACGCTTTATCTTTTTAATAGCGTAGCTCTTGCCGTCGCCTGCCGTATAGGCTGCTATAGCCGCAGATATAACTGCTATTATCTCTGCGTCATCCTCATCCTCTTCAACGACCTCAACAGGTGCAGGAACAGGTACGGGAGCAGGAGCAGCCGGCTTTGTCTCTTTTTTCTTCTTGTTTCCTAAGTTGCTGAAGAAAGAAATTACATAAAGCAGTCCGATAAGCACTGCTAAAATCAGGAAAACTACTATTATACCGGTAATAACCGTTGCCCACATTGCACTTATGTTATCCGCAGCAGACACATCGGTAATTATCGCCATAGTACGCAGTAAATTGTCCGTCATGCTTGATTCTCCATTCTAAATTGTTCTCGCAATGCCAAAAGAAAACCACAATTCTCCATAGCATAAAACTAATATAATTATACCGTATTTTCGTGTTAAATTCAACGATTTTCATTGTGGATTTTTTAACAAATTTTCTTAGGTATTTATGTGTATTTTTAGCGTAATTTTAGATGATATTACTAAAAGATGCCGAGCAAACAGTTAAGTATTGATAAAAAGGCTATAATTTTTGTTCTTTACAAAACAAATACTATGTGGTAGAATTGTTAAAGACGCATCCGCACATTTTCTAAAAAGCGGATTTTACCGGAGGAAACAGCTTGAAAAAAAGAATACTGAATCATCTGCGTATCCGCAGTGAAAGAATATATTTAACGCTGAAGACCTTTATAAAATGGCTCATGCTTTCGGGAGTAACCGGAGTGTTCTGCGGCGTCACGGGGTCGTTATTTCATCTATGCATGGAATTTGCGACGGATTTCAGAAACGAACATTCGTTCATGATATGTTTTCTTCCCGTCGCAGGTCTTGCTATTGTATTTTTATATAGTATATGCGGACTCAAAAACGACCCCGGAACAAATATCATAATCACTTCGATAAGAACCGAAGGAAAGATACCTGTGCGTATGGCTCCGCTTATTTTCGTATCTGCGTTCATCACTCATCTGTTCGGCGGCTCGGCAGGCAGAGAGGGTGCGGCTCTGCAAATAGGAGGAGGACTTTCCGCCGAAATAGCAAGACTTCTGAAAATGAACGAGCGAAGCGGAAATATGCTGGTAATGTGCGGTATGAGCGGACTGTTCTCGGCGCTGTTCTCAACGCCTGTAACAGCTACATTTTTCGCAATGGAAGTAATCAGCGTTGGCGTATTCTATTATTCTTCTATAGTACCCTGCTTTTTCTCGGCAATAGTTGCACTCGGCATATCAAGGCTTTTCGGCATAGTTCCTGTTACATATAATGTTGCCGTACCCGAGCTTTCAGCTGTAAATGTGGGATTTGCAATGCTTCTCGGAGTAGGAACGGCACTGCTCAGCGTAGTATTCTGCTATTCTACACACAAGCTGGCAAAACTTCTTTCGTCTAAAATAAAGAACAGCTACATCAGGATATTTTCCTGCGGCTGTGTCATAGTTATACTGACGATTATTTTCGGAACAGACTATAACGGTGCAGGAATGAACATTATCGCTGACGCTATGACTGCCCAGACAAAACCCGAAGCGTTTATACTTAAGCTGATATTCACCGTTATCACAATAGCCGGAGGTTATAAAGGCGGCGAAATAGTACCATCGTTCTTTATTGGTGCAACTTTCGGAAATCTGTTCGGCACGCTTATTGGTCTTCCGCCTCAGTTTGCCGCCGCACTCGGTCTTGTTTCTCTGTTCTGCGGAGTAGTCAACTGCCCTGTCACATCGCTTCTGCTGAGCGTTGAGCTATTCGGCGGAGAGGGACTGATATTCTTTGCCGCCGCCTGCTCTGTAAGCTATATTCTTTCGGGCTACTACGGACTGTATACCGGGCAGAAGATAATGTACTCAAAACTGCACAGCAAGTATATAAACAGGCATACAAAATAAAT
>CAMEKR010000183.1 GCA_945921515.1 uncultured Clostridia bacterium
TCACCGTCATATCCTGAATGGTGATGTTCGGGATTTTCAAAATGCTTTCCATAGAAAGTCCCTGCAAGTCCTTTTCGGTTCTGCATTTCGCATCAAAGAGCTTGTTTAAGACTTTGACCTTCTGCTGAAGGGTAATTGTATCTTTCATAGGTCTGTACCTCCTTATCGTTCTTTGTCTTTTTCTTTATGGCTTCGGCTCATAGCGGCAATTTTTTCTTTTGCCCAGTCCGGCATACATTCGGGCTTTACTTCGCCCATAACATCCATTCTTTCATATCGGGTATTTTTCCCTGTATGAAGATTGGTGCAGAACACAGCGCTTCCACGGCTGTTTGCCGAAGCACCGAAACCGCCTGTTACCAAGTAGAGCTGTCTGTCGGCTCTCTGAAATTCAGGCTTTAATACCTTCGGATCAATGGCAATAACCTTGCCGTTGATGTCTTTTGAATAATGGTCGGGAATACAGTCGGCTTCCGTTATCAGAGTGATTGGAATATCCAGCTTTTTGACCTGCTCTTTGAACAGCTCCGCTTCATTGGCAACACGGCTCCCGAAAATGTGGGCAATATCAATATAGTCATCGCTTACCACACATTCCTTGCACAGTTCAAAAAGGTCGTTTCGCTCTACAAAGCCGCACAAAAATTTCTCTCCGTCCGTGCTTTGCTCATTGGAAGCAATGATGATTTCCTTTTCTCCTACATTGACCGAGCTAAGTACCGTATAATCTCCGATCATTCGTTTTTCCTTACCCATTGCTTTACCCTCCGTTAATGTTGATTACGATTACAACAGAGCCGTCCTGTTCGTTGGCACTGTTGCGGGAAAGCTCAGGAAACAGGGACTGCACACGCTGCCTTGCTCTGCGGATAGACTCAAAGCACGGAAGTCCGTATGCCTTGTAGTTATATGCCAAATCTTCAAGCGGAAGTTCGCCTGCTCGAAGATAGTCGGCAAAGCGGTTGTAGTAACGGTAGAAAAGCAGCATATCCTCATTTCTCGTTTCAGGACAGTCCCGAAGAATTTGCAGAACCCGGCTTTCAACTGTTTTCATTGTTTTCATAGGCTCCTCCTTAAAAAGAATAAGGGGACGGAGTATTTCATCCGCCCCCCGCAGGTTATTTCTTCTTTCTGTTTTTTACCTGAAGAAAGATAAAGCCGCCAATGATAAAGGCGACCAAAACGATTGCGATAATTGTTTTCGGCTCCATTATTCAGAATCCTCCTTTTTCTTTTTTCTAACGCCTGCGTATACTGTCACGCCGATACTGGCAGCGGAAGCACCGAGCAGGGCAAGCCACAAGCCGAGCTTGCTGTTATCTCCGGTTTTCGGAGTGTCGATGACAACATTGTGCATTTCCACAATCGTGGTGGAGTCGGTCATAACATTTGCCTTTTTATCGGCAGGTCGTGAATACGGTGCAGATACCTCATCGGCTACCTCGGACACGGTGTATTCACCGATGCGGAGTCCCTCGATGAAGATTTCGCCATTCTCATCGGTTTTGAGCGTTACATCATAGCCGTTTGCTCCGGTAATACGGAAGGAGAAGCCTTCCACCTTGCCGTCAGAAGATGTCTTGACGATTTTCAGGTTGCCTTTCATCGCTTCGTTGATAAAGCCGACGCCTGCTTTGTTCTCTACGGAATAGGTCATACCGTCCGTTTCAATGAATACGGGATAAATGCCCGTATCAAGCAAGAAGCCCTCCGGCGCTTTGGTTTCCTTTATGAGATAGTGACCGTAAAGCAGATCTTTCATCTCATAAATTCCTGCTTCGCTTTCGGTAAGAGTGCCGATCAGCGTATCACCGTCATCCGGCTTTCCGTCAGCGTTGTTGTCCTGATATACTTCAAAGGTCGCTCCGGTCAATTTGTTGTCGGGGAAGTCTGCGTCCACTTTGGTAAGCGTGATATTGCCACGAACAAACTCGTTTACGATTTCGATTTCGACAACCTGTTCATTTTCGGCAATGTTCACTTCATATACGGTTTCATTCAGGACAAAGCCTGTCGGCTGCTCGATTTCTCTTACATACCAAATACCGAACGGAATCTGCTCAAAAGAAAAACTGCCATCTTCTTTTGAAGTGACAGTCATCAAAGCGTTTTCCTTTGTAAATTCGGTATCGTTGTACTTAAAGAGTCCGATCAGCGCACCGCCGAGAGGTTCGCCGTTTTCATCGACCTTCCTGCCAGATACAGAGCCGTAGATGAGGTTGTTTTCGATTGCTTCGCCGTTATTGACCGCAAGCTGAACCTTTGCGGTTTCCTGTCCCGCATACTCAAAGGTTACGGGGTACTTGGTATCCGGGAGGATATAATGCTCATCGGTGGCAAGCTCTTTTACATAGTAGCCGCCCATAGGCAAGTCGGTTTTAACCGTACCGCTTCCGCTTTCATCAAGGGTAACGCTTTAAATTAACCCGCCAGAAGGGATAGAAGTACCGAAGCTGATGTTTTTTAGTTCACCATTCTGTCCGATACCGAAAAGGTCGCTTGTTTCAAGCGTTTTATTCAAGCTGATTTCAACCTTCTGTCTTTCATTCACGAAAGAGGTGGCAGTTTCCGTCACGGAAACATTCTGTCCGGCATACACAAGCTCTGCGGTATGAATTTCATCATTCAACACCATACCGTAAGGTGCTTTGATTTCTTTGACTTCATATTTGCCGAGATAGAGTTCACGGCTCTTGGCAAGCCCATCTTCGCCCGTAGTAACGGTATCCACAACCTCGCCCTTTGTGAAGCGTACTGTTCCGTCAGGAGTAATAATATCCTCGGCTGTACGGCTTTCATAAACCGCACCCGAAAGTCCGGCGTTTTCAAAAATCGGCTGGTAAATGACCTCGGTATCCTCCGAGCCGCTTACGCTTACACCGTAGAACACTTCGCCGGTTTTCTCTACGGTGATTGTGCCTTTCTGTGCCATATTCGGCTTATCCACTTTAATCACTGTAACCCCGCTTTCTTCGGTAGCGTTATCCTGCGTTACATCAAAGTACACAGGAGTGCTGTCGAGAACATATCCGTAGGGAGCCTGAACCTCAACAAGAGAATATCCCTTGCCGTATTCCAGCTTCTCCGGTGTCACAAGACAGCCGTTTGCGTCGGTGTAAAAGGTGTCGATTGTTGTCGGAGTCGGGGAGATAAAGGACATCGTAACAAGATTTCCTGTCGGATCGTAAATCTGAAAGCCTGCTCCGGCATAAGGAATGGTCTTGCCGCTTTCTGCGTCCACCTTGACAACCTTGATATAGCTTTCAAAGTTTGCATTGTTGATAAGGTAACGGTAGGTCTGTCCGTTTTGAGCAATGAACACATCAAAGTCCTTCATAAGTT
>CAMEKR010000184.1 GCA_945921515.1 uncultured Clostridia bacterium
TCAATCAGATAGAATCGCCACAATACTTTTTTGATTGTAAATAGGTTTATCGACAGTCTGAGGCGTATGCTTGTTTGCATACGCCTCTCTGTTTCTTATGTAAATCAGTCCTGCTTTTCGGTAACTGCCTCGGGAGCATTCTTCTTAACGCTCTCAATGCCGTTCTTGCAGCTGTCCATTGACTTGTAGCCTTCGGAAGTAGCGATTATCTCGCCGTTCTTAGCCTTGAGTCTGAATCTGAACTCGCCTGCTTTATCTTTATATATCTCGAACTTGGGATGCTTGAGAACTTCGTAGTTTTCTACTGTCTGATCCTCAACGCCGCCTACGCTGTTATTCTTTACGCTTTCGATACCCTTAAGACAAGCCGCTTCGCTTGAGTATACCTCTGATGTAGCGATAACCTGACCGTTGGATGCCTTTAAGTCAAATTTTACACCGGTAGCTGTCTTTTTTACTACAAATTTGCCCATTGGAAATACCATCCTTTCAAGTTTCTGCCGTATTAGGCAGATAAATATTTTTCGGCGGCACAGAAAAATTTTCCGTTCTTACATCCGCTTGTATACATTATATAACAATTTCTGCAAAATGTCTATAGTTTTTTGCTAAATCTGAGGTTTTTCGGCAAATTTTGCGGAGCAGGGAGTCTTATTTTAAAAGTGCTTCGGTAAGAGCGTCGAGCTGAGCCTTGCTTTCTTCGTTCAGTGCACTTGTTATCTTTACCGATTCTTCAAGCACGGTTAGATTCTTCGACTTTTCAAACATACCGGTCATAACTTTTGCCGCCATAGGCGCCCATGAGCCGTTCTCGATAAAAGCTATCGTTCTGTTCTGATAGTTTCTCTCGGTAATGCCCTCTATGAAAATTCTCATAAACGGGAAAATGTCGGCGTTGTATGTAGTAGTTGCAAGCACCAGCTTGCTGTATTTAAATGCGTCGGATACAGCCTTTGACATATCGCTGCGTGCAAGGTCGGTAAGAAGCACTTCGGCACCTTTTTCGGTGAGCTTGTCACGCAGAAGCTCTGCGGCTTTTCTCGTGTTTCCGTAAACGGAAGTATATGCTATCATAATACCGTCTGTCTCGGGAGTGTATGACGACCATTTGTTGTAAAGGTCAAGATAATAGCCGAGATTTTCGCTCAGCACGGGGCCGTGAAGAGGGCAGATAACTGCTATGTCGAGTGCCGACGCCTTTTTCAGAAGATTCTGCACTTGTGTGCCGTACTTTCCTACGATCCCGATATAATATCTGCGTGCTTCCTCTGCCCAGTCCTTGTCGCTGTCGGGAGCGCCGAAGCGGCCGAATCCGTCAGCAGAAAACAGCACCTTGTCTGTAGAGTCATAGGTCACCATAACCTCAGGCCAGTGTACCATAGGAGCAAAAACGAATGAGAGAGTATGTCTGCCGAGCGTCAGCGTGTCGCCCTCCTTGACGGTAAGCGTGTTTGCTATAGTAAGCTCGGGGAAGAAGCCTTTTATCATCGCAAAAGTCTTTGCGTTGCCAACTACCGTAGTATCGGGATATTGCTTCATAAATTCTGCAATGCTTGCGGAGTGGTCGGGCTCCATATGCTGTACGATAAGATAATCGGGAGATTTTGCGCCGAGCGTATTCTTTATATTACCGAGCCATTCTTCCGTGAAGTTCTTGTCTGCCGTATCCATAACGGCGGTTTTTTCATCGATAATAACATAAGAGTTGTATGAAATTCCGTCCGGCACCTTGTATTGACTCTCAAAAAGGTCAATTTTGTTATCGGTAACGCCGACATATTTTATATCCTGTGAAATGTACATAGTTTTTTACTCCTTTCATATATGACTATATTTTATCACAAACAGGCTATGAAATCAATAGGGAATATCAGTACGGTGTCAGCTTTGTGCCTTGTCATAGTCGTCAAGGAAGGAGTGCCTTACACCGTCTTTTTTCCATGCGATGACAGTATCTATGTTCACATTTTCCACGCTTTTGAAGATGTGCTTTTCGACTTCGGGATTTGTCTGCTTCAGTGTTGCTATCAGCTGTTTTATCTCAACACGCTTAGAGCGTGTCTCCTCGTTGTTGCAGGTGGTGCAGGTATCGGTGAACTTGCAGGCGCACTGGATAAAATGAAGCCCGTTATAGTCACGCCAAGCCTTGATATCGTCCTCCCTTACAAGATATAGAGGTCTTATCAGCTCCATCCCTTCAAAGTTCGTGCTGTGAAGCTTAGGCATCATCGTCTGTATCTGTGCGCCGTAGAGCATACCCATAAGGATAGTTTCTATTACATCGTCATAGTGATGTCCGAGCGCTATCTTGTTACAGCCCAGACTTTTCGCAAAATTATACAGATGCCCTCTTCTCATCCTCGCACAAAGATAGCAGGGGGATTTTTCGATATTGTAAACCGAGTCGAATATATCCGACTCGAATATTTTTATCGGAATACCGAGCTTTCTTGCGTTCTCTTCAATAATACTGCGGTTTGACGGGCTGTAGCCGGGATCCATCACGATAAACTCAAGTTCAAAAGGGAAGTCGGAGTGAAGATGAAGCTGCTGTAACAGCACCGCCATAAGCATTGAGTCCTTGCCGCCCGATATGCAAACTGCAATGCGGTCGTTCTCCTTAATAAGCTCGTACTGCTTGACGGCTTTTGTGAATGACGACCATATGCTTTTGCGGAATTTCTTCTGCAGACACTGACGAGCACGCAGGGAAACCTCTTCGGCTTGTTCTTTTTGCATACGGTTCAGTAACCATGCCGCATAGCCGCCCTCAAGACTGTAAGCGTCATAGCCCATATCACGAAGGCTGTTTGCGGTATCGATGCTGAATTTGCCTCTGGCACAGCATACTATCAGCTTTCTGCTTTTGTCCTGCGGCGGACAGCAAAGAAGCTTGTCGGTACTTATCGGCTCAGCACCGTCTATTACACCGTAGAGCTTTTCCGAATCGCTTCTTATGTCATAGAGTATAAAGCTGTCCGGAGTCAGCACTTCAAGCTCTTTTACTGTAATATTCATATCATCTGTCCTTTACTTAGTGTCTTATGACGGGAAAAGCACATTTGTAAACAGGTACAAAAGTCCCATATAGGATACTGTTCCAAGTGCGATGCTGATAAATGTGTTGTGTTTTAGCTTATAGCTTACGGCGGTTATCGCTACCGCAATAAGTCTTGGTATGCCGACTCCCGTAAAATTGTCGCCGAATCTTTCCGAAGTGCCGGGGATAAGTCCCCAGGTGTTGGAATCTCCGAAGCAGAGTATCCTTTTCATTTTATCACCTGCGCTTTATAAA
>CAMEKR010000185.1 GCA_945921515.1 uncultured Clostridia bacterium
TCCGCTATTTCAAAGGAAAAAACCTCGTGCTTATAAATATGAGTTCCACGCCTTTTGACAGCGAAGCGGATATCGTGATACACGATAAAGTCGGCGAAGTGCTGGATAGAATAACACTATAAAATTAATGCCCATATCGGTTGGATTCCGGTATGGGCATATATTATTTGTCAAAATCAAGTCCCCATTGCGCTCTGCAACAGTCCATTATCTCAAGAACCGCCCGTGTGTCGCAAATAGGATTGATAAGGCTTTGCTTTCTGCCGTCCGACAGGCACTTTTCGACTTCCATAACCTCATATTCGTAGCCGTTGCACAGGTGTTTTAGCTCGGGCGCTTCAACCACATTTCCGTATATGTCACGCAGTATCAGCTCAGTCGTACAGAAAAACCAGTTACCGAATGTAATACTTCCTTTGTCGCCGATAATGCAGGCTTTGTTTTCTTTCAGAAAGTCAAATCCTATCTGCGAGTCGGCGAAGCTTCCGTTTTTGTATCTCAGAAGCAGGGAAGCGTCATAGTCAACGCCGCTTTCGCCGATATATGCGTTTGTTATTATTTTATCCGGCTTGTAGCCGAGAAATTCGCAGGCGAAAGTCAGAGGATAAACTCCTAAGTCAAGAAGACTTCCTCCGCCGAGTGATTTCGCATAAAATCTGTTGTCCGGGTTATACGGACAAAGCGACGACAAATCGGCACGAACAGCCTTGACTGTTCCTATCCTGCCTTGTGAAACCCAACTCTTTGCAAGACGAAATGCAGGGATGAATTTCATCCACATGGCTTCCATAAAGAAAACGCTATGCTCTTTCGCAAGCTCAATAAGCTCGTCAAACTGTTTGCAGTCGAGCGTTACTGTTTTTTCACAAAGCACATTTCTGCCGTTTTTTATGCACATTGCGGCATTCTCATAATGCTGTGCCATAGGCGTGGCTATATAAATTATGTCAATGTCGCTGTCCTTTGCAAGCTCTTCGTAGCTGCCGTAATGCTTTATTGCGTTATATCGTGCGGCAAATTGTTCCGCCTTTTCACAGCTTCTGGACGCAACGGCATAAAGCTCAGATCCTTCGCTGAAGTTTATCGCTTCGGCAAGCTTTTCTGCAATGTTTCCCGTTGCCATTATACCCCATTTAATTTTTTTCATAGCTCCTCCTTAAAAAATCCTGCCGTACATCATACAGGGAGGAGGTAGTGATGTACGGCAGAATAGATTAAAACTCAATTATCAGTTTTCATCGGGCTCAAGTACAGCGTAGTTGTCATCATCACGCTTGTAAACGACATTGACGGCGCCTGTTTCTGCATTCTTGAACATAAAGAATGTATGTCCGAGCATATTCATCTGAAGTATAGCTTCATCGGTGGACATGGGACGGAGCTTGAACTTTTTATGTTTAACGACCTCAAAGTCTACCTGCTCTTCAACGCTGTCGTCAAATGCCTCAACAAATGTGCTGTGCATCTGCTTTTCAACTTTGGTCTTGTTCTTTCGAATCTGTCTTATAATACGGTCTATACAAGCGTCAAAAGCGTCGTTCTTGTCGGCGGCCTTCTGCTCTGAACGGAAGATAAGTCCGGCTGTACGCACCGTTACTTCTGCGGTGATCATGTTTTTCTGCTCTGTGAGCGTCACTTTGCAGTCAGCGTCGCCTGTAAAGAAGCGGTCGAGCTTGGACTCGATCTTTTTCGTTACATAGTCTGTAAACGCCTGCGAAATCTGGATCTTCTTAGCCGTAATGTTAACTGTCATATTTGGTTCATTCCTTTCATGGCAAATATGCCTGTGAATAATGGATGCGGTTTTAAACCGCAAGGCTTGGAAGATGCTCCCTTGCCTTGACTATATTGTAGCATATTTAGATAAAATACACAAGCCTTTTTTATGAAAAAAATAATTTTTATACAACTCGTCCAAAAAATGAAGCCGAAATTCATCGTTTTAGCAGTTGATTCTTTAATAGTATGCTGGTATAATTGGATAAAGTGGGATAAAACCGGAAAAACGGAAAGGCGAACAATGGATATCAAGCAATATCATCGAATTATCGTTGATGACATTTCCCTTATTAGTCGATCAGCGGTGCCGCATTCTATGCCGCTGAAGGCAGTATTATTGATGTCAGCATATATTCGGGCGTAACCGATTCGATACCGAACTCAGGCACAAAAGTGGCTTCTAAGACTGTTTCGGCATATTACGGCGGATATATCTCTTGTATGTTTGATAAGGAAGTGGAAATTGACGAGGGTGTTGCATTTTCAATTGTAATACAAGCTACAAATACAAATGAAGCGCCGAGCGTTTATATTGAAAAAGCGGTCAATATGCACGGCACTACCCGTACAGCTGATGTATCAAAGGGACAGAGCTTTTTCTCCCCAAACGGTACATCATGGACTGACAGTTACTCCAAAGGCGGAAATGTGATGATAAAAGCATTGGCAGTCGAGGAGATATGCTCACATTCTTTCGGTGGATGGACGTTCACCGAAGAACCTACCTGCACTAAGGCGGGAAGAAAAGAACGCACCTGCCTGAGATGTAAAATGATAGAAAGCAGAGGTGTGATGTCTTTAGGCCATAATTATTCCGATAGTGTCGTTGACCCCACCTGCACAGATCAGGGCTACACTCTGCACACTTGCTCAAGATGCGACGATTTTTACAAGGATACATACACCGACGCAACGGGTCACAGCTTCGGTGATTGGACAACAACGAAAAAAGCTACTTGCACAGAAGACGGCAAAAAGGAGAGATCCTGCTCTTCCTGCAAGACTGTAGATACCGAAACTATCAACGCACTCGGTCACAGCTATACCGAAAATGTAGTTGACCCCACCTGCACAGCGCAGGGCTACACTCAGCACACCTGCTCAAGATGCGGCGACAGCTACAAGGATAACTTCATAGATAAGCTCACTTTATCGGCAGTAAGCGGTCTTACGATAACTCCTGTAAGCTTATCGTCATTGACGCTGAGCTGGGATAAAGTTGACAGCGCAACAGGCTACTTTGTTCAGCAGTACAAGGACGGCGAATGGCAGCATATCAGACAGCTTGCGAGAAACACAGCTAACACTTATACCGCAACAGGTCTTGCTCCGTTTACAGCTTATCAGTACAGAGTAAGAGCTTATGTGACCGAAAACACGGCTACGGCATACAGCGAGTATGTCACAATCAGCGGTATAACAAATCCCACTAATATTACTGGCGTTAAGGCATCATCAACCGCAAACTCGGTAACTATCAGCTGGGATAAGAACGACAGCGCAACAGGTTACTT
>CAMEKR010000186.1 GCA_945921515.1 uncultured Clostridia bacterium
GACATATTGCTTTCTGCTTACGCAGAAAGTAGGTTGGGATAGTGCCTCAAGCTAAAGGTTGGTATAAAGTCGTGTTCCGTAGTTGGTGATAGTAATTTTTCGAAGCACTACAAAACCGCAAAAAGTTGTTATCTCCCAGTATGCGAACATAGAGAACACGCACCCAAAACCGCAAAAAGTAGGTAGCTTCCATTATGCAAACATCGAGAACACGCACCTTTAACCGCGAAATCAACCGTTACGACTGCTATCCATTTTATGAAACTCTGTGCTATGGAAGAAAGAATCCAATTCCGATAAGTTCATGAGGTAGTGATATTCTCTGTCGTTCTTATCAATCACAAGCAGATTCTTTGGTATATCTCTCAGCATTTTGCGCATGGTGTTTTCGGATATTTCGAAGTGTTGTTTCAGTTCCTTAACAGTTATACCGTTATTGGAGAACAGCGTCGCCTGTACAAGCACAAAATACAGGTTAAATGCACTGCTATTTTCGGACAACAGTTTTTTCAGGATAAGGCTATACCTTTCAAGGTCATTAACACGCTTTTCAAGAGCAGAGTACAATTGCTTGTGGGATATGTCTATTATTTTAAGGAACATTTCAACAAAGGGAGTCAACTCGCCTTTGTTAAGCGGGCTGTTGCAAACATCAAACGCTTTGTAGTATTCGTTCAGATGTTCTTTTATCGTATAGGAAATCCGATAACCGATGAGATGATTAAGCTCTCGTGACAGCAGATAGCTGCTGATAAAACGGCTTGTTCTTCCGTTCCCGTCATAGAACGGGTGAATATATCCGAACAAATAATGGAAAAGCGCTATCCTTATAAGTATATCCAGCTTGTCATTTTTCAGAAGCTCCAGCGAGCTGTCCATTGCCGATATGATTTTCTCTTCGGGACAAAGTCCTTTGTGTATTTCACGCTCGGTAGGAGAATACACGCTGACGCCGCTTTTTCTGAATATCTCACCATCGGGTTGGTTTTTTGAGTCGGTTGATTTTATCTCATCAAGGAAGATATCATCATAAATCTTCCTGATGTCACGGCAGGTTTCGATCCGGATATTGTCTTCGCTGAACAGCATTTTGTATTTGTTGACAAGTCCATAAAACCGCTGTCTTTTGTTATTACCCGATAAATCGTTCAGAATGTCATTAAGCTCCTTGCGTGTGCTGTGAACGCCTTCTATGTTGTTAGATAGCACTATTTCATCAATAAGACAGCGGTTTGCAAACTGAGTAATTGCCTTTTTGGGAAGGCAATCGTAAAGCTTGTTGACTGCCTTGTCAGTACGCTCTATCGAAATAATAAGATTCAGTATTTCGACAGACTGACAGACAAACGCTTGATTGTCCCCTATATAAAAGTCTATATGGACTGTATCTTCACAGCAAAACCTTTTCTCGTACTCCTGACGGTATTTGTCTTTATCAATGTGATAGAGTTTTTTCAATGTGTATGACATATTATCGCCTTTCTTGATTTTTAGTTATTGGTGCTGTTTAAATAGCGTCACCAAATGTAATTATTTTTGAGGAGTTAATTTAAAAAAATGAGTTATCACATCAAAAATCGTCAATTTTGATGTGATAAAAACAATATAACACTTATCGCATTAAAAGTCAAGAGTTTTGCGGTGTCGGATTTTGTGTAAATGTAAAATTTTACCGAGTGTTTTCAAATAGAAACCGATTTTGTGGTGAACGTAAATCATTAACGAACAATTATACGATGCGTTGGGTTTGAATTTACTTCAGGAAAGCTTCTGTTTTCAAACAGCTTTTTATCCACCATATCCCCCATAACAAAGCCAATGCAACCAATAGTTGCGGGCGGATTTTCAAAATGAAAACCGAAATGTATAGCGCAACCGCAGAAAAGATGCTATAATGTAATCATCACAAGGCGCCGATACAGATTGTGTTACACGGTTCATAACAGTGAACAAAGTTATTTTACGAAAGGGTAGTTTATATGAATATTGAAATTGCGAACAGGCTTGTGGGGCTTAGAAAGAAAAACAATCTCTCGCAGGAACAGCTTGCCGAAAAGATAGGCGTAAGCCGTCAGGCAGTGTCCAAGTGGGAGAGAAGCGAGGCGTCGCCCGACACCGACAACCTTATTATGCTCGCCCGTCTTTATAATGTATCATTGGACGAGCTGCTCAAAACCGAGGACGAAATTCCCTCCTACGAGGATAACGCTAAGCAAGAGAATCCGCAGGCGGAAAATTCTCAGGCAGAGGAAACGCAGAAAGAAGCGACTTCGGGCAATGAAGAATGCGATACACAGCAAGACCGCTGTGATAATTGTGACGGAAGCAATTGCGATGGCTGTAATTATTATGAGTATAACGACGGAGGCGATAAGGTGAATATCGGTCCGGGCGGTATTCATATCGAGGACGATGAGGATTATGTCCATGTCGGCTGGGACGGTATCCATGTTACCGAGAAGAACGGCGACAACGTGCATATCGACAAGAACGGAGTCTTTGTAAACGGCGTGCAGAAGCACCCGTGTGAATTCCACCATCATAAGAGTGACAAACAGTATATGAGCGCAAAGCTTATGCTGCTGACCACCTTCCCGTTTGCTCTGGTGGTAATAACGGCATATATCGTTACCGGTGTAATGCTTGACTGCTGGAATGTCAACTGGCTGCTGTTCTTCGCAATTCCGCTGTTTGACGGAATTGTTGCCTGCATAGCAAAGAAGGATATCAACAAGTTCCCATTCCCCTTAGCGTGCATAGCAGGCTTCTTATGTGCAGGCGTGTTTGCGGGGCTGTGGCATCCGATGTGGATAATAATACTCACGATACCGCTTTTTGAGGGCTTTATCTCCGCTATAAAGCACCGCAGTATGTACCGCTTCCCTTATCCTGTTCTGACTGTAGTTGTTTTCCTGACGGTAGGATGTATTTATGGCATATGGCATCCCACTTGGGTAATATTCCTTACGATACCGCTTTACTACTGGCTCGCGTCATGTATAAAGCATATCAGAAAGGATAAGCAGAGGGAACAGGTGTATACTACTTATGAGGAATGACAGCCGAGGGTATGAGGAGTTATTAATATAAGGTATAAAAAGAAAACGGGAACGATTTCAGTCGTTCCCGTCTCTGCTTGTCGATAAACCTATTCACAATCAAAAAAGGGTTTGGGCTATTCTATCTGATTGACTGCTAACTTCAAAGTTTTACTTCTCGGGTACGCTATCCGAATTTTTAACTTAGTGTCTGTATCGCGGGAGACA
>CAMEKR010000187.1 GCA_945921515.1 uncultured Clostridia bacterium
TTATTATGAATAGTCCACAACATCAAGCCATGTGAATAACAGGTCTTTTTCTTCCTTGGAAGTAACACCCTTTGCAAGAGTTGACGCCGCCATAATGGGAAGCCACTCCTGTACATATTTCTTGGAAGTATTTGTCTTGGTGCAGAACAGGTTCATGTACTTCTCTGCCGTTTCTGTCGATGTAAGCGCAAGCTTAAGATATGTCTTTGCTACATCAGCACTTGCGTTACCGAGAGACGCACCTATCCAGTCAACGATATATACCTTGTTATCGTCTGTAACAACTATGTTCTCAGGTCCGAAGTTGCCGTGACACAGCTTAATGTGCTTGGGTGTGCTGTCAAGTCGTGTAAGCAGTTCATATCTCTTGATATGGTCGATAACATCAAGGCTCTCTATCTCGGCTCTGAGGTTATCCTTCAGCTTTGCTATGCCCTTTACGCTCTTTGAGTGTATCTCAAGCTGTATTTCAACCATATCGTCAAGATAAGCGTCCTTATTTTCGGGTTCTTCCTGCATTATCTGAGCAAGAGTCTTGCCCTTTATAAGCTCGGAAGCTATAGCCCACTTACCGTCGATTATTTCAACTTCTTTTATCTTAGGGATGTTGAGCCCTGTTTCCTCAACCTTTGAGTCCATAAGAGCTTCGTAAAAAACGACCGTCTTGGGTGCGTCGGGCTTGAAAACCTTTACCGCATAGTCGCCGCTCTCATATACATTGACATTTTCTCCTTCTGATATCATTTTTCCTAATTTAAATTCGTTCATACTTAAGTCCTTTCCGGGAGCGCTGGTTTATTTTAAATGCGTTTCCTTATATCGTGACTTGATTATACCACCTTTCTTACGATTTGTCTATAGTTTGATTGGAAATTTAACAAAAATGTAACAAAACATCTTTCAAAATTGTACAAAACGACGAAAAAATTAACACAGACTTTACAGCCATTTACATCGGATTTACGGAATAACAAAGATTACGGTTGCGTCGTCTTGACACACCGCTCCAGCGGTCATATAATAGAGTTATATCGGATAATATTCGGGATAGTAGCGTTCTTTTCGGACACACTATCCGAAAACATATATTACGGAGGATCAAATCGTATGGATAAGAAGCTGTTAAGCGAGTATGCAAAACTGATGGTAAAAGTAGGCGCAAATGTTCAGCCCGGACAAAAGGTGCGACTTTATGCCGAAGTCGACCAACATGAGCTTGCAACGCTTGTTGTAAAAGAATGTTATGCGGCAAAGGCGGCTTATGTTGAGATGTTCTGGAGCTGCGGAAATATAGAAAGACTTCACTATGAAAATGCGTCGGTAGAAACGCTCGGAACGGTTCTGCCGTGGGAAGAAGAACGGCAGAAGCAGATGGTAAAGGATCTTCCTGTCCGTATCTTCATTGAATCTGCCGATCCCGATGAACTGAGCGGAATACCTGCGGATATCATATCAACAGTAGGTCAGATGCGCTCAAAAGTGCTGAAAAAGTACCGTGACGAGATCGACGGCAAGCACCAGTGGCTTATCGTTGCCGCCGCTTCTCCAAAATGGGCGCTGAAGGTTTTCCCCGACTGTGACGCAGATACGGCTGTGGAAAAGCTGTGGGACGCAATCTTATCGTGCGTATACATTGACGGTAAGCATAGCGCCGAAGATGTATGGGCAAAGCACACTGCCGATATGAAAAAACGGGCAGACTGGCTTAATTCTCAGCAGTTTACAAAGCTGAGATACAAAAGCTCAAACGGCACAGATTTTTCCGTAGAGCTTATCCCCGGCGCAAAGTGGTGCTCTGCGGCAGATACAAACCGCATAAACGGAGCAAGCTACGTTCCCAATATGCCTACCGAAGAAGTGTTTATCAGTCCTATGAAAGGCAGATGCGAAGGTACGCTCATAGCTACCAAGCCGCTTAGCTGGTCGGGACAGCTTATTGACGGCTTCAGCGTAGAGTTTAAAAACGGAAAAGTGTACTCCTGCCACGCAAAGCAGGGAGAAGAAATGCTCAAAAAGATGTTTGCAATGGATGGAGGTGCTTCGATGCTCGGCGAGGTCGCTCTTGTTCCTAAGGATTCGCCGATAAATAAGTCGGGGCTTCTGTTCATGAACACCCTGTTCGATGAAAATGCCTGCTGTCATATTGCCGTCGGCGAGGGCTTCCTTGAAGTAATCGAAGGCTTTGAGAATAAAACGCTCGATGAGGTTCACGCAATGGGTATAAACGATTCTATTATACATGTAGACTTTATGATAGGCTCAGACGATCTTGATATCACAGGAATACGCACAGACGGCACAGAAGTACCTGTATTCATTAACGGCACATGGGCGTAACAGCTTAAAATTTCGTCCGTGTCGAATCCGTTGAAACAGATTAAAAATATTGAAAAAAATGTAATTTTGTGATATACTTATTTTTAATATTAGTTTTTCATTTTTCGGAGGAAAATGGATGAAAATCGCTGTATGTGATGACAGCAAAATAGACCGTATGCTGTCAGCGATTCTTATAGAGAATTATTATAAAAACAAATCAATAAGCTGTATTGTCGAAACCTATGACAGCGGCGATTCGATAATATCAGATATCAAAAACGGCGAGTGCTATGACATAATTTTTATGGATATCTATATCGGAAACGAGCTTGGAATAAATGTGGCAAAGAAGCTTCGGACGCTTGGCTATGAGAATATTCTGATATTTTCCACGATTACCGATGAATACGCCGTTGAGGGATACTCCGTCAAAGCAAGCGGATATATTATCAAGCCTTACTCTCAAAGCGGAATATCCGCCGTACTTGACGGGATACTTCAATATCACGCGGATGAAGCTCTTGAAGTACGATGCAGAAGCACCGTCCGTTATATTCCCTTCAAGGATATATTCTATATCGAAAGCTGTAACAACCACTGTATCGTTCATACAAATAAAGAAGAGATAACAGTATATAAAAAGCTTGACGATATCCAGCTGTCGCTTATTGACAGCTCTTCACGCTTTCTGCGCTGTCACAGAAGCTATATTGTTAACATGGATCACATTGTTGCCGCAGAAGAAAATTTTCTAATTGACAACGGGGATATTGTGCTTATCAAAGCCAAAAATTCGGCGGCGATCATAAAGGAATATATGGATTATATGAAAGCTAAAAGATGAACAAAAAGGCCTCAGTTCGCCTGAGGTCTTTCAGCTTGTCGAAAAAGTATTTTTCGACAAGCTGTTAGACTGCGAGAAACACA
>CAMEKR010000188.1 GCA_945921515.1 uncultured Clostridia bacterium
TAGAGACGCACCCTGCGACCAAGCAAGGATGCTTGATAGCGTTCGCACAGAGGTTGTAAGCACGGATGCTTACAAGTGGTCGAACAGAGTCGGTGCACGATGCACCGACCACACACGACCACAAATGCACAGATGCAAAACCCACAAACGAACGCAAACTTGCATTGGGGCTTCGCCCCAAAACCCCATGTTATCTTTACAAAGAAGTTTATCGACAGTCTGCAACGACTTTAAAAAAGCCGTTCTTCGCATTATATCGTCGCTTCGGTTCTTCCGTGAGCGAGCATATCGGCAAGAACTGCGGCGGCATATTCAACAGTCATATTCCCTCCGCTGATTATTCCTGCTTTCTGTGCTTTTGTGCCTACAGCATATATTCCCATATCAACGCCGCCGTGCAGACATTGCGAAACCGCTATAGCGACAACGCCTTTATAAACCGCCTTGCCAAGCTCCTCGATTATTTTGCAGGGTATGCCGCCTGCCCCGTAGCATATAATAACAAAGCCTCTTATACCCGATGAAATAAGCAAAGGTATAATAGAAGCGTCTAAATACGGATGTACCGGCAGAACCGCTATCTTATCCCCGTATTTGCACAGCGAAGCGTCAAAAGTATACTTTCCGCAAGGCAGTATTTCGGGTGAAATAAGGCGTGGAACTTCATTATCAACAGCACCGAGCTGTTTTGCCTTAGCCGAAAACGCATCAAGGCATACCGAGTCGGTCTTTGTGCAGTCGCTTCCGAGAAAGATTCTGCCGTTAAAAACAACGCTTACACAGCGAAAACGGCTGTCCGTCGCCACTGCAATAGCATCTGCGAAATTCCTACGTGCGTCGCTGTTCTCGGCAAAAAAAGGTCGCTGTGAGCCGGTAAGCACTATCGGCACCGGCACGTAGGAAAGCATGACCGATAGTGAGGCGGCTGTATAAGCCATACTGTCCGTACCGTGAGTTATCACTATACCGTCATAGCTTCCCACCGAACCGTCTGCCGCTGCAGCTATGGTTCTCAGCCTTTCGGGCGTCATATCGGTGCTGTCTATATTCATAAGGACTTTCGGTATGATATCATATTTTTCGGTAAGATAAGGCATACACAGCAGTATCTCTCTTGCCTGTGTATCCGAAGAATCAGGCGCAAGTCCGCTGTCGGATGGCACACAGGAGAAAGTTCCGCCGGTAAGAAGCCATAATATTCTCTTCATTTTTTTCACCGCCTTATTTCATTGTATCCTATGCATATTAGTATAACATTTTTCCTTGCCGTAATCAATAACGGTATTTTTGTCGGATAATTTTTACAATCGCCGTTTGTGTACTGGACAATCACCAAAAAATGTGATATAATGATTTAGATTATAGAACAACTGCACAAAGCAGCAAAAAGGAGGTGTCCTGAGCAGATGACTTATGAAAAGTCCTGCGGCGGTATTGTTTACAGAAAATTTCACGGGAATACCGAGATACTGCTGATAAAGCATATAAAATCGGGCTACTGGTCATTCCCTAAAGGTCATGTTGAAAAAGGCGAAACCGAAGAAGAAACGGCTGTGCGTGAGATCAAGGAAGAAACCGGCATAGATGTTTACATCGATCCCGATTTTCGTGAAACAGTGACATATTCTCCCCGCAAGGACGCAAAAAAAGATGTCGTTTACTTTGTCGCTCGGGCAAGAAATTTCGACTATACTCCTCAGCTTGAAGAAATAGCCGAGATACGCTGGGTCGGGATAGGACAGGCTCACAATCTGCTTGTATACGATAATGACAAGCTGATAGTAAATAAAGCAAAGAGCTTTATTTCACTTATGAAATAATTATTTTATTGTGTTTGAAGTTTTGAGTGTTTGAAAATATCTTATGAAAATACGAAAGGGCTATACTATGACTTACGAACAAGCATACGAGTATATCGGCAATTTCTCGAAATCCGGTGAACCGGTTAAAGATCTGATAAGATTCGTAATTCTGATGAGATTGCTTGGCAATCCGCACAACGAGCTGAAGATAGTTCATGTTGCGGGCACCAACGGCAAGGGCAGCGTTTGCGAATATATCAGCAACGCAGTTAAAGCCGACAAAAAAAGCGTAGGTAAATTTACTTCTCCCTATATTGACTGCATTGAAGAACGCATACAGGTAAACGGCAAATACATCTCAAGACCTGCCTTTGCGCTTCTTTGCGAACAGGTAAAAAACGCCGTTGAGCAAAGCGGCTTTGAAGGCTTTTCGCAGTTTGAGATACTGTGCGCTATAGCGCTTCTTTATTTCTATAAAGAACAGGTATCCGTAGCGGTTATCGAAACGGGTATCGGCGGACTATATGACTGCACTAATGTTGTGAATCCCGCCGTCAGCGTAATCACTACGGTTGCGCTCGATCATACGGATATTCTCGGAGAATCACTTACAGATATAGCTCATCACAAGGCAGGAATAATCAAGCCGTCTATTCCCTGCGTAGTTGCTCCCTTGCAGGACAAAGAAGTAATGAACATTATAGAAGCCAAGTGCAGAGAGTATAACAGCGAGCTCACCGTACCGGATATGTCGAGAGTGCAGGTTCTGCATATGGACACGACCGATGTGTTCTTCTCTTATAAAGGAATGAACTATCACCTGATAATGTCGGGTGAGCATCAGATAAACAATGCACTTTGCGCCATAGAGGTGTGCAGAGTACTCGGAATACAGTACAGCAGCGTTTTCACCGGTCTTGAAAAATCCTCGCTTAAGGCAAGAATGGAGTCGGTGACGGCAAACGGCGTATCATGTATCATAGACGGCTCGCACAATCCATCGGCAATGAGCGCCGCCGCAAAGCTACTCTCGCTTGAAAAGCGCAAAGTGTACGCCGTTGTCGGAATGATGGCTAACAAGGACTGGCAGACGGCTCTTAAGATTATCCTCCCCCGCTTTGAAGATGTAATTTTCGTGGACGGGTTTATGCCCGGCTGTGTGCCTGCCGCCCAGCTTGCACGGTTTGCAATCGAGCAAGGCGCACGCTGTACTGCCTGCACAGACCTTGACAGCGCAATATCTCAGGCGATAGCAAAAGCAGGACATAACGGCATAGCTATGGTAACAGGCTCGCTTTATCTTGCTTCTGCGGCAGAAAAAATCATAGTGAAATAAAAACAATCCTCAGACTGTCGATAAACCTAAATCTTTCTCAAAATGGGGTTGAGGGGCGTCAGC
>CAMEKR010000189.1 GCA_945921515.1 uncultured Clostridia bacterium
TGTGGGAAGAATAATTAATAAAGCTTCTACAAATTTTGATGTGTCAGAATATTTCTATGAAGTGAATAGGCTAAGACGTATTTATAACTCCATTCAGATTTTGATTGGGATTGAATTCTCCGAGCCACATCTATTCCCTACTGAATTCGAGGATTACAGTTCTATGCCTTTTGATTATATTCTAGGAAGCATTCATCATTGCTATGGCTCTGTTTTTCCAGGTGCAAAAAACATAGAGGAATCAAAAGCGATTGATGAATACTATAATCTTATGTTAAAATCAATTCAGACCTGCGAGTTCCAGGCGATGGCACATATAGATTTTCCCAGACGTTATTTTGATAATTGGAACGTCAGTGATACTATCATGGATGAAATATTAAATGCTATGATTAAAAAAGACATTATTCTTGAAGTTAATACGTCTTCCATCATGAATGCTTCTGACGAACCGCTGCCTCGATACAGTATCATTGATCGATATGTTCAGCTTGGAGGACGTAGGGTTGTATTAGGATCCGATGCGCATATTAGTGTTAAACTTGGAAATGCATTTAGTAGTGTTGTTAGAAAACTACCGAATACTTGCGTTATAGGGTATTTTAAGAACAGGGTGTTTTATGAACTGTAATATAATAAAATGATAAGGGGGATTAAAAATGAAAGAATTGGTAAGTGTTATTATCCCTTTTTATAATGAAGAACAGTATATAGGAGATTGCCTAATATCGCTTATAAAGCAGACATATAAGAACATTGAGATTATTTGCGTTGATGATGGTTCAACCGACAATGGGGCAATGATAGTCAAAGCAATACAACAGTCTGATAGCCGTATTTCTTTAATTCAACAAGAAAATATGAATGCAGGAACAGCGAGAAATGTAGGTTTTTCTAAAGCAAAGGGTGAGTATGTCCTTTTCTTAGATTCTGATGATTTCTTTTCTCCATCAATGGTCGAGCGTATGTTAAACAAAGCATTAAGTACAAACTCTGATATTGTATTTTGCACAGGATATGGTTTGAATGTGATAACTAAAGAAACATATATGATGCCTCCTGTTGGTAAAGACAATGCCTCGTTTCCAAATAAAGAAGTATTTTCTTCCGCCGACACAACTGACGGTATATTTCAGTTATCTGTTACATGGGCTTGGGATAAGATGTATAGAACTGATTTTATACGTAAAAATGATACTGTGAATAGAGATATCCAGCTTTTTCCGCACCGAAGGTTTCGCTGAAAAGCTCTATGAATAAATCCTCAGCGGTGCTTCCTGATATACTGCGGTATACGGTTTCAGACATAGAAGATGATCGAATCCTACGAAATGTCAAACCGGAATCAGTAACTTGATATGAAAGACTTCCCCGACTCGCTTTGAGCCGGGGAAGTTTATGTTTATATGTTTTTCTTATACGGTTGCTTTGGCTTCTTCGCTTAAGGAAGGGCAGAGCTGTCCTTCCTCTCCGGCAATTGCCATCATAGCCTTATCGGTACTCCAGAAGAAGCGTTCTTCACCGTAGTTTTCGACAAGTCCGCAACGGTGGAACATCTCGTCAACGGCAGGCTGAACGCAGGAGAAGTATATCTCTATTTTCCTTTGTGAAAGGCTGTCACAAAGCTCTTTCATCGCCTGTACTCCCGAAATATCGGCGATAGGCACGCCTCGCATTGAGAATATCAGCTTGCCACAGGCGTCAACATCAAGCATACTTGACAGCTTTTCCGACAGCTTACTGCTTGTGCCGAAGTAAAGCGGACCTGTGATATATACTACCTTTGTTCCTTTGAGCTTTCCGTCTTTATCCGAAATATCTATCTTTGAGGGATCTACATCGGCAACATTTACCGTCATATCCGAAACCTTAAGCACGAACATAATTACCGAGAACAAAATTCCGATGATTATTGCTACCGTCAGGTCAAATATAACAGTTGCCGCCATAGTGATAAGATACTGGAACATTGCGGTCTTTATCTTTCTTCCGAATATGTCCTTGATAACGGCAAACTCGTTCATTCTCCATGCGGTAACGATAAGAACGCCCGCAAGCGCCGCCATAGGTATCTTTGACATAACTCCGCCAAGCAGGAACATAGAAGCAAGAAGCACAAGCGAGTGTACTACGCCTGCTATTCTTGTCTGAGCGCCGCTTTTGATTGCTACGCTGGTTCTTGCTATTGCCGCTGTCGCCGGCACGCCGCCGAAGAACGGAATAAGCATATTTCCTATTCCCTGTGCAACAAGCTCCTGGTCGCTGTCGAGCTTCTCATTTTTCATTCTGCCTGCACTTGCGCCGCACAGCAGACTTTCTATAAGTCCGAGCGCCGCAATACTTATTGCAGGGAATATGAGATTTTTTACCGTGTCAAAATCAACAGCCGTTATATCAAGCCTGTCATTAAGCAGAAGCGTCTGCGGTATTTCACCGACAGTTCCCACATTGAAATTGAAAATAAAGTTGAGCGCAGTTGCAATAATTATTGATAAAAGCGACGACGGTACTATGCCGTTGAGCTTTTTGGGATAGATCAGCATAAATACTATTACGCATACGCCGATTATTATTGCTTCAGGGTTTATTGTCTGCGGAGTGTTGAAGTAGCTTACTATCTTGTCTATAGTTGAAGCACCCTCGCACTTTAGTCCCGTAAGATTGTTTATCTGACCGAAAGCGATGATTATTGCAATACCCGATGTAAAACCTGTGATAACGGGAGTGGGTATAAACTGTACAAGTCCGCCGAGTTTGAATATTCCGCACAGCAGAAGAATAACTCCCGACATGAAGCAGGCAATGAACACACCCTGCATCTGATATGAAGCCACAAGCGAGCAAAGTATAGCCGCCATAGCTCCCGTAGGTCCCGATATCTGATACGAAGCACCCGACAGCATTCCTATTACAAGGCCTGCGATGAGCGCCGTTATCAGTCCTGCGGCGGCGGTAGCACCGCTTGAAATACCGAATGCAAGCGCAAGCGGCAGCGCAACAGCCGCTACTGTTATGCCTGCAAGCAGGTCTTTGCCGAATTTTCCTGCATTATAGCCTTTGAACTCTGTTTTCAGGCGTTTTATATAACGCTTTATCATTTGTTTTCCTCTTTCTTTTATTCTCTGTTTTTGCACAAAGCGACTTTTATATTTTAGTACCAAAAGAGAGATTTGTATATATCAAAACTAAACAAAGATTT
>CAMEKR010000190.1 GCA_945921515.1 uncultured Clostridia bacterium
TGTCGCCGTCAACGGCTATGACATCTTCCGAGCCGCAAGCAACACGGAAAAATGCCGGGAAAGAAGAAAAACAGTTAATTGTTCCGAATTTCATAACGGAAAAGACCGATGAAATCAGTAAAACGGATAATACTGCGGATACTACAATGATGATAATGCGCTTTTTTGTTTTTGACATGATTATTCCTCCTTATAAGTTCACTCGGTTTCTATTGCTTTTGCTATTTCATCCCAGCTGTAAACACGCTTTATATTAGGGTGGTGCAGATACTTATTGTACGGTGCGTCAAACAGCAGTACCTTTACGCCGTTATCCGCAAGATATTTTGACACCTTTGGGTTATCGTCTATCATAATATCAACTTCAAACTTGCGGCAGCCTTTGAGCTTGTCTCCGTTTGAATCCTTCTCCGTACAGTAAAATGTTCCGTCAAAGCTGTAGCCGTGCTTTTTTATCCAGTCGGTATACAGCTTTTTGCTGTACAGTCCGAGTGGATTTTTATATGCCGCAAAACGCCTTGCCGTGATCTGATATACCGAATGTCCGCCGCTTTTCATACCCTCTATGACCGAAAGAGAGTTTTCTCTCGGGTGGGCGTTCTTGCAGTATGAGAAGAAGTACCTCACGCCGAAAAATGCCTCCTGCAGCTTTGAACAGCCGAACACTTCGGTAGCTCTGTAGCCGTCGGGGTTGTCGGGATCACGCCTGAACCACTTCTTGCCGTATTCTATTATAAATTCCGACAGGTCAGTAAGTACGCCGTCGCAGTCCACGCCGATATGCATTGTTTCGTTCCTTTCCCCTTGATAACTATATTATACTATTGTAACTGCGGCTTGTCAATTTCAAATATCAACATTTGTAACGCTTGTTTCCATAATTTGCACTATTATCTGTTTGTATCCCTGCGCATAATAAAAAATATCTACAAAACTTTAAATAAATCTTACATTTCGGGGCTTTTGATATTGACATTACGCTCGAATTGTGTCAAAATAATTATATTGATTTTTTTCGGCGTTTTCCGTAGTTTTGTTTTCTGCAAAGGAGCGGCAGACGCCGTATATTATATCAGCTGAAAGGCAGTTTAAAATTGAAATACGATGTTGTTATAGTCGGTGCGGGACCTGCCGGTATCTTTACCGCAATAGAGATGGTACGCAACAATACCGACAAGAAGATACTGATAGTAGAAAAAGGCGCTTCCGTCGAAAAAAGGAGCTGTCCCAAGTCAAAGACAAAGACTTGTATGAACTGCAAGCCCTATTGCCATATCACTACGGGCTTTTCGGGCGCAGGCGCATTCTCAGACGGCAAGCTGTCGCTGTCGTGCGAGGTGGGCGGTACTCTCCCCGAGCTTATAGGAGAGGAGCTTGCGCAGGAGACGATAAACTACACGGACAAGATATATCTTGAGTTCGGTGCAGATACTCATGTCGAGGGCGTCAGCGATCCCGACAAGATAAGAGATATCCGTAAAAAAGCGATAAACGCAAATCTCAAGCTGGTTGACTGCCCTATCCGTCACTTAGGCACGGAGATGGCGCACGAGCTTTACTACAAGATAGAAAAATATCTTATCGAAAGCGGAGTTGAAGTCCTTTTCGGCAAGAACTGCGAGGATATTCTTATAGAAGACGGCGTGTGCAAGGGCGTAATTATTTCAAATGCCCGTGACGGCTCCGACCGTGAAACGATATACGGCGACCATATAGTAGTAGCTACCGGAAGGAAGGGCGCAGACTGGCTTGAAAAGACCTGCGAGGCGCACAATGTAGAGCATACACCGGGTACTGTTGACATAGGAGTAAGAGTCGAAGTCAGAAACGAAGTTATGGAAGAGGTCAACGCCGTACTGTATGAGTCAAAGCTCATAGGCTATCCCCTGCCGTTCAAGAACAAGGTGCGTACCTTCTGTCAGAATCCCGGCGGCTTTGTAAGCCAGGAGAATTACGACAACGATTTAGCCGTTGTAAACGGTCATTCCTACAAGGAGCTAAAGAGCAACAATACAAATCTTGCGATACTCTGCTCCCACAACTTCAGCGTACCGTTCAATCAGCCGATCGAATATGCAAAGAAGGTCGGAGAGCTTACCAATATGCTGGGCAACGGTCATATACTGGTACAGCGCTACGGCGATATCCTTGACGGAAAGCGCACCTGGGCAAAGGAGCTGGGCTTCTCTAATGTTAAGCCTACCCTGCCCGACGCTGTCGCAGGAGATATAACTGCGGCTATGCCCTACCGCACGCTTACCAATATCATTAACTTTATTAAGGCTGTGGATATGGTAGTTCCCGGCTTTGCCAGCCGTGAAACTCTGCTTTACTCGCCCGAGCTGAAATTCTACAGCAACCGCATAAAGATGGACGAGCATTTCAACACGAATATAAAAGGTCTGCACTGCCTTGGCGACTCAAGCGGCTGGACAAGAGGTCTTATGATGGCGTCTGTCATGGGCGTTCTGATGGGCCGTGAATTACTGAAATAGACGGAGGAAAATGAAATGCAGCTTCTGGAAGAGCGTATCAGAAAAGACGGCGTTGTCAAAGAGGGAAATGTTCTTAAGGTAGACAGCTTTCTCAATCATCAGATGGATATTGCGCTGTACAACGAGATAGGAAAAGAATTCCGCAGACTGTTTCCCGATAAAACAATCAACAAGATACTCACCATTGAGGCGTCGGGTATCGGTATCGCCTGTGTTACCGCCCAGTATTTCGGCTGTCCGGTAGTATTCGCAAAAAAGGCGCAGAGCGTCAATATAGACGGCGATGTTTACTCGACCTCTATTGAGAGCTTTACGCACAAGCGTACATACAATGTCATCGTCAGCAAGAAATTCTTATCCCCCGATGATAATGTGCTTATCATTGACGACTTTCTTGCAAACGGCTGTGCCTTGCTCGGACTTATCGATATAGTTAAGGGCGCAGGCGCAAATATAGCAGGTGCAGGCATAGTTATCGAAAAAGGATTCCAGAAGGGCGGAGACCTTGTCCGTTCAAAAGGCATAAGAGTTGAATCGCTCGCAATCATCGACGAGATGTCTGTAGACAACGGCTGTACTTTCCGCAAGCAGTAAGGATAATACGGCATTAAGCCGATTATTATATCTATTTTTCACAGGGAGGAAAATCATGAAAAAAAGACTGAT
>CAMEKR010000191.1 GCA_945921515.1 uncultured Clostridia bacterium
TTAAATCCTCTTACAAACGCACGAAACTCGTTTTTGTGCGTTTGGAGATTGACCGCAAGGGCAATCTCAGTGTCTGCGTGTGTTTCTCAAAGTCTGACAGCTTGTCGAAAAATACTTTTTCGACAAGCTGAGCGCTTGCAATCATTTGCAAGCGCTTTATGCTATTCATATCTTGTGTTGTCAAGAACCTCACGGATTTCTTTATCCGAAACCGTCAGATAGCCTTCTATAAACGAATTAAGGACATTTCTGTATGCTCCGACAGGATTATCAAAAACACGCTTTTCCATTTGTTCTGCGGCTTCTCTGGTCGGAGCGTATATTTTAAGCTCCATAAGATCAGCTCCGCCAAGCTCGTTTATAAAGCGTATACAAAACTGAAATCCCTGTCCGAGATCGATTATCTCGGTTTTAACGGTTTTTTCAAGGTGAGAATGAGAAGTGATTTTCTTAGCATAGTAAACCGCGTCTTCTCTTATTGAACGGGGAATAGAATAGGAAAGCTCAATAGCTAAATATTCGCTTTTATCGGTCGGTATACAGATTTCATCGTTTCCTGATTTTTCACATTTTATCAGCTCTTTGTCTTCCATATCAAAAAGGCAGCATATTAAGTCGAAATACATAACAAAATCATGATCAACAGTACAGCGCATAAGATCGTCTTTTGTTATATTACCGACTTTATATAGAATATACGAAACAAGAACTTCTATATCTTTGCGGTCATACAGCGTATATTTCGGTACAGGTACACCCATATAACGACTCCTTTCTAATTAGTATCAGATTAGATACGACAAAATAGCAAGATTAGCCGCAGATTCAATACAAGGAACAGCTCTCGGAACGATACAAGGATCATGTCTTCCTTTGATATTAAGAGTTTCCTCTGTCATATTAACATAGTCAACCGTCTTCTGAGGTTTTAATATAGACGGAGTAGGCTTAATTGCAGTGCGGAATATTAAAGGCATACCGCTTGTAATACCGCCTAAAATACCGCCGTGATTATTAGTCACGGTCTTGATCTCTCCGTTTTCTATACAGAATGGATCGTTGTTTTCTGAGCCGTGAAGCTTAGAAGCTTCAAAACCAATGCCGAACTCGATCCCTTTAACCGCAGGTACGCCGAATACTATCTGTGAAATCCTGTTTTCAACGCCGTCAAACATAGGAGAACCAATTCCGGCAGGAAGACCGACTGCGGCATATTCGATAACGCCGCCGACGGAATCCTGGTTTAATAAAGCGTCATTTATAACTTCTCTCATACCTGCTTCAACATTTGTATCTATCAAAGGCAGATAGCGATTTCTGACTGTCTTTAGCTGTTCGCCTGTAACATTTACCGAGTCAAATCTATTATCACAAACATTGTTAATCGATAAAATATGTGCGCCTGTTATGATGCCTTTGCTTTCGAGAATCTGAGAAGCTATAGCACCGGCAAAAACAAGCGGTGCGGTTATTCTTCCCGAGAAATGACCGCCGCCTCTGAGGTCGTTACTGCCGTTATAACGGATATAGCCGGTATAATCAGCGTGTCCGGGTCGTGCCATATGGCTGACGCTCTTATAATCGGCAGAATGTTGATCGGTATTGCTTATAACAGCGCAAAGGGGAGTGCCGGTAAGAACACCGTCAACCATTCCCGATACTACATTGGGAAAGTCCTTTTCGCTTCTCATGGTACTTGTGCCGTCTTTTTTCGGAGCTCGTCTTGCCATAAAGTCAAGTATTGCGTCAAAATCTACCTTAAATCCACCCGGCAAACCGTCTATAACTAATCCTATAGCTTTGCCGTGAGATTCACCGAAAATTGAAACCGAAAGCTCACCTACTTTAAATGCTGATGACATCTGCTATACCTCCGAGAGCTCTGAAATCGTCAAAAAAACCGGGATAAGATTTATTTGTACATTCAGCGCCTTTAATTATTACATCGCTTGTTGATCTTGTTGCCGCTATAGCGCCTGCCATAGCTATCCTATGATCGTTATAGAATTTAACTGTACCGCCCTTAAATGAATCAACAGGGAATATTTCTATGCTGTCGCTGTGAGCTACAGCTCTTCCCCCAAGACTGTTTATAAGCTCGGTTGTTGCTTCAAGGCGGTCACATTCTTTTATTTTGAGCCTACCGCAATTAGTTATCGTGCAAGGTTTATCCCAGAAGCTCATCATTACCGCTATTGCAGGGACAAGGTCGGGAATATCCGAAGCGTCAATCACCGACAGATCGCCGTTATTTTTAAATCTGTCCGCAATATCGAGGATTGCTTTATCTCCCTGTACGCTGTCATAATTCAGATTAGTAAGCTCAATATCTGAGCCCGCACAGTTTGCCGCAAGGAAAAATGCACTTTGTGACATATCTGCTTCAATAGTGCAATTATGAGCAATATAGCGCTGATTTCCTCTGACAAAGTATCCTGTGTCGGTTTCAGCAATTTCTACACCGAACTGCCTCATGCAATCAATTGTTATATTTACATACGGCTTTGATTCAAGCCGTGATGTAAGTATTATTTCGCTGTCACTGCCTATTACCGAAAGAGCAAAAAGCAGACCGGTTATAAACTGGGAAGAAACGCTGCCGTCAATATAATACTTTCCGCCGTGCAGCTTTCCGCTGACTTTGTACGGCATAGAAAGAGTTTCGAAATGCGCTCCGTTGTCGGTCATAGGCTGAATCAACGGGGTAATAGGCCGCTCAGGAAGTTTGCCTTTTCCGGTAAACTGTGCCTCACAGCCAAAAGCAGAAAAAATCGGTATCATAAATCTCAGAGTTGAACCGCTTTCAAAGCAATCAACCGATGCGGTTGCCGATGGCGAGCTTAACCCATTTACAGTATAAATGCCGTTTTCGCCTTCTATTTTTGCTCCGAGTGCATTTAACGCATTGATAGTTGCATGAGAATCCATACATTCGAGCAGATTATCTATATGAGTTGTACCATCTGATAATGCCGCACAAATAAGCATCCTGTGAGATATGCTTTTTGACGGCGGTACTGTAAGCTTTCCCTTTAGTTTCGAGGGCGTTATTTTTATATCCATTTTACTCCGCCTTTAACTTCTTTATTTAAATAATAATACTATAATTCCGCACAAAAGTCAAGGCTGAGACTATTCATAATCATGTCCGGTCG
>CAMEKR010000192.1 GCA_945921515.1 uncultured Clostridia bacterium
TGACGCCCCTCAACCCCATTTTGAGAAAGATTTAGGTTTATCGACAGTCTGAAGCCACAGAGTTGAATCTGTGGCTTGCGTTATCATTACTTATTATCGTTTGGAACGAGCTTTTCTTTTCCGCCCATATAGGGTCTTAGAACTTCGGGAATCTTGATGCTTCCGTCGGCGCAAAGGTTATTCTCAAGGAAAGCTATCAGCATTCTCGGAGGAGCAACAACCGTGTTATTAAGGGTATGTGCGAAGTAGTTTCCTTTTTCCTTGCTCTTTACTCTTATCTTGAGGCGGCGTGCCTGAGCGTCACCGAGATTTGAGCAGCTTCCTACTTCAAAATACTTCTTCTGTCTGGGCGACCAAGCCTCGACATCGTAGGATTTAACCTTAAGGTCTGCAAGATCTCCGGAGCAGCATTCGATAGTTCTTACCGGAATATCCATTGATCTGAACAGGTCAACGGTATTCTGCCACAGCTTGTCAAACCACATTTTGCTGTCTTCGGGCTTACATACAACTATCATTTCCTGCTTTTCAAACTGATGGATTCTGTAAACGCCTCTTTCTTCTATGCCGTGAGCGCCCTTTTCCTTACGGAAGCAGGGTGAATAGCTTGTAAGAGTGTACGGAAGTTTTTCCTCTTCGTTTATTGTATCGATAAACTTGCCTATCATCGAATGCTCGCTTGTACCGATAAGGTAGAGGTCTTCTCCCTCAATCTTGTACATCATTGCGTCCATCTCGGCAAATGACATAACGCCTGTTACAACATTGCTTCTTATCATATAAGGAGGGATGCAGTAGGTGAAGCCTCTGTCTATCATAAAGTCACGGGCGTAAGCAATAACAGCAGAGTGAAGGCGTGCAATATCGCCCATAAGATAATAGAAGCCGTTTCCTGCAACCTTTCTTGCGCTATCAAGATCGATGCCGTTAAATCTTTCCATAATCTCCGAATGATAAGGTATTTCAAAATCGGGTACAACGGGTTCGCCGTACTTTGTTATCTCGACATTCTCGCTGTCATCCTTGCCTATCGGAACTGTGGGATCGATAATGTTGGGGATGACCATCATTATCTTCTTTACTTCCTCGCCGAGCTCTTCTTCCTGCTTTTCAAGTTCGGCAAGCTCATCGGAGAACTGCTTTACCTGTGCCTTTATCTGTTCGGCTTCTTCCTTTTTGCCCTGTGCCATAAGTCCGCCGATCTGCTTAGACAGCTTGTTTCTGTCGCCACGGAGGGTGTCTGCTCTTAGCTGAGCAGCTCTGAGCTTTTTATCAAGCTCAATTACCTCGTCAACAAGCCCGAGCTTTTCGTCCTGATATTTCTTCTTAATGTTTTCCTTTACAGCGTCGGGATTTTCTCTTAAAAATTTAATGTCAATCATTTTTTTGCCTTTCTTTTATACATTATTTATTGTTTGCAAGCCGATTGATTATATCGGTTAAATCTTCATCGTTATAGAATTCTATCTGTATTGTGCTCTTCTTTTTGCCCGATATTATGCTTACATTAGTTTCAAGAGCCTTTGAAAGACTGATTTCTGCCTCGACATAGAAGGTTTCTTTTTTCTTTTCGGGCTTCTCGGGCTTTTCAAGCGATTTTACCATTCTTTCCATTTCACGAACGGAGACATCTTTTCCGGCGGCACGATGAGCAAGCTCAACCATATCCTTGTTATTCTTAACGCCGAGCAGAACCTTGCAGTGACCTGCCGATAGCTCGTTGTTTGAGACCATCTCGGCGATTATCGGTGGAAGGCTGAGCAGACGAAGTGAATTGGCAATAGAAGACCTTGCCTTTCCTACTACTCTTGCTACATCCTCCTGAGTCATACCGAATCTGTCCATAAGCTCTTTATATCCGTTAGCTTCTTCAATGGGGTTCAGATTTTCTCGCTGGAGATTTTCTATAAGAGCTATCTGCTGTGCCTGAATATCGGACAGTTCTTTTATAAATACGGGAACTTCGTTAAGGCCTGCCATTTTTGCCGCACGCCATCTGCGTTCGCCTGCTACTATCTGATAAGTACCGTCGGGCATTGAACGGACAAGAAGTGGCTGTATTATACCGTTCTGCCTAATTGAGTCCGCCAGTGTATTAAGCGCTTCAATGTCGAAATTTTTTCTCGGCTGGGATTTATTTGGCTCGATATCTGTGAGCTTGAGAGTAGCTATACCTTCATCCTCGTCAAAGCTGTTATCGTCAAATATGCTGTCGAATTTCTGATTTAAGACTCTTTTTGCCATATACCCTCCTTAATTATCAAGTTTTTTAATTATCTCGGCGCCGAGCCTCATATAGCTTTCTGCGCCTTTTGAATTTTTGTCATAATATATTACCGGCATTCCGTGACTGGGAGCCTCGGATATTCTTACATTTCTCGGAATGATGGTATTAAAAATAGAAGACGGAGGAAAATTGCGTTTAATATCCCTCATTATCTCATTTGACTGGAGCAATCGCTTATCGAGCATAGTAAACACAATACCCATAAGCGTAAGATTTTTATTTGATGTTTTTTTAACTTTTTTAACTGTAGACAAAAGCTGTGCCAGACCTTCAAGGCTGTAGTGCTCACACTGCATCGGAACAATAAACTTATCGCTTGCAATAAGAGCGTTTACGGCAAGCACGCCGAGTGAAGGAAGGCAGTCAATAACGATAATGTCGTAATCGTCTTTCAGCTGAATAAGAGCTTTTCTCAGTTGGTGGTTTCTCTGCTCTACCTGAAGCAGATGTATCTCTGCTTCTGCGAGCTCTGCTGTTGAAGGAATAATGCTAACATTTTTGAAATTAGTTTCAATTGCTGCTTCCTGCGGTCTTACATTTGACATAACAACATCATAAGAGGTTATCTCAAGGTTTTTCTTTGAGATTCCGTAACCGGAAGTAGCGTTGCCCTGCGGATCGAAATCCACTAAAAGCACTTTTTTGCCTTTTGCACCGAGTGCCGCACAGATATTAACGGCGGAAGTTGTTTTTCCGACGCCACCTTTCTGATTTACAACAGAAATAATTACTCCCATATTTCCTCCTACAAACATTACTCTATACATTATAGCACACTATTCTGCAAAAATAAAGCTTTTTTACAAAAAAAGCG
>CAMEKR010000193.1 GCA_945921515.1 uncultured Clostridia bacterium
TCGTTAGGGGTGCAGTCTAAGGCACGGCAAATCCTGCCTACAATTTCTACGGTTATGTTTTCACCCTTATTCATCTTTGAAATGACATAATTGCTTATCCCTGCTGCTTTCTCAAGGTCTTTCTTTTACATATCCTTGTCAATCAGCAGTTTCCAAAGTCTCTTATAACTCACTGTCATATCTCTGTCCTCGTTTCAATACACCTTCCACGATCGGCAGAAAAAGAAAGGTTTATGATTCTCTTTGCTTTCAATATGATATATTATAGCATACTTTCCCTAAAAACACAAACATTTATAAAGCGATAGATTTTTTTGTACTCTGTTTTTTTGCACTTCTTCTCGTGAACCGGCAGCAAAATGTACTTCAAAAGACACCCAAAAGTCAGGGCTTTATACTAGTTCTTGATAAAAAGCTTTCAAAGCTTTTTATCAAGAACTGCATGAGACGGCTTTTGTGGCTCTTTGCCACAAAAGGGCAACGCGAACTCTGCGGCTCCGTTTATATATTCAAATAAATTTTCAGAAAGGGTCTTCTCAAAATCGGTCAATGGAATTAAAATTAGATTGACCGAATCGGTTAACGGAGGTTGCGGTATGAATGAACGGTTCTTTTCTTTGCCTGCTGAAAAACAACAGGCAATCATAAACGCAGGATACAGGGTATTCTCACAAAATTCCTATAAAAACAGCCCCATGAGTGAAATTGCAGATGCGGCAGGCATCAGCAAATCCCTGCTCTTTCATTACTTTCACAATAAAAAAGAGTTGTATATGTTTTTGTGGGACAAATGTGCAGAGATAACCATAGAATTTCTGACAAAGTACAACTGTTACGGGCAGAAAAATCTCTTTGAGAGTATGGAACGAGGTATGAGGGCAAAAATGGAAATTATTCGCCTCTACCCCGATATGGCGAACTTTACCATCAAGGCTTTTTACGAAAAGGATACAGAAATTTCCGCCGCCGTTCAGGAAAGCTACCACAAATACTTTCATCTTAAAGCGGATAAGACACTTCTGAACATGAATCCGGAACAGTTTATTCCCGGACTGGATATTCCTATGATGTATCACAATATGTATTGGGCGTCTGAGGGCTATCTTTGGGAGATGGTTCAGCGTGGTAATGTGGATATGGATGAGATGGAAAAAGGCTTTTCAAAGCTGATGAATTTTTGGAAAAGTATTTATCTTCGTAAGGAGTGACGGAATATGGAGATTATTAAAACGATAAAGCTCACGAAATACTACGGTAAGTCAAGAGGTATCATTGACCTTGACCTGACGGTGTCACAGGGCGAGTTCTTTGGCTTCATCGGCCCGAACGGCGCTGGAAAATCCACGACAATCCGAACCCTGCTCGGGCTGATTGCCCCTACCTCCGGTAGTGCAATGATATTTGGCAAAGATGTCACAAAAGAAAAGGAGTTAATTATACAGAATATCGGCTATCTTCCCTCGGAAGCATTGTTTTACCAAGGAATGAGGGTAAAAGATGTATTGAAGCTGTCCGCCGAACTGCGGAAAAAGGATTGCACGACAGAATCAAAATTACTCTGTGAGCGCTTACAGCTTGATACATCCCGAAAGATAGATGAGCTTTCCTTCGGTAACAGAAAGAAAGTCGCCATTGTCTGCGCTTTACAGCATAGACCGGACTTACTGGTGCTGGACGAGCCGACAAGCGGACTCGATCCGCTGATGCAAAAAGAGTTTTTTGACATTCTGCGTGAGAGAAACAAGGAAGGTACAACGATTTTCTTATCCAGCCATGTTCTCTCGGAAATTCAGCGCAACTGTACCCGTGCGGCGATTATACGTGACGGCAGAATAATTGCATGCGACAGTGTTGACGCTCTTTCCAAAACAAACGCAAAGCGCGTAACTGTTCACGGTATCATAAATCTTGAACATCTAAGCGGCATTCGTGACAGAAAAGAAACAAAAGACTCGGTCAGTTTCCTTTACAACGGGGATATGGGCAGTCTACTGCGCACACTGTCTTCAGGTCAGGTTGATGACCTTACGGTTACGGAGCCTGATTTGGAAGAAGTGTTTCTGCATTATTATGAAAAGGATGGTGAAGGGGTATGACGCTTGTAAAGCACGAACTAAGGCAAGGCAAAACTTCCTTTTTGATATGGACAGCTTCTATTGGATTTCTTCTTGCGACCTGCATTTTTCTGTTTCCTGAAATGAAAGGACAGATGGAGGGCGTCAACGATATGTTTGCCTCTATGGGTTCTTTTACCGAAGCATTCGGTATGGACCGTTTGAACTTCGGAACGCTTATAGGGTTTTATGCTGTTGAGTGCGGCAATATTTTGGGGCTCGGCGGTGCGTTTTATGCGGCTCTTTGCGCAGTCGGTATTCTCAGCAAAGAAGAAAAGGACAAAACAGCGGAATTTCTGCTGACTCATCCTGTCAGCCGCAAGAGGGTTATTACCGAAAAACTGATCGCCGTGTTAATCCAAATCACAGCTATGAATATTATTATTTATGGTCTTGCTGTCGGTTCTATAGCCGCTGTCGGTGAGGCAATTCCTTGGAAAGAAATCAGTCTCTTGCATCTTGCCTATTATCTGCTCCAGTTAGAACTTGCGGGTATTTGCTTCGGTATTTCGGCTTTTCTTCGCAAAGGCAGCGTAGGCATAGGACTCGGCATTGCCGTTATGATGTACTTTCTGAACCTGATTGCAAACATTGCCGATGTCGCCGAGTTTCTTAAGTACATAACACCGTTCGGATATTGCGAGGGAGCTGATATTGCATCGAACGGAAGTTTAGACTGCACTTTAGTTGCTATCGGCGCAGTCATAGGAATTAGCGGAATAATTATTGCATATCTGAAGTACACGAAGAAAGATATACATTAAAATGTTATGCATTATCGGCGGCAGGGCAGAGACCGCCTGCTGGTCTGCCGGAATAAATGGCTCATTGCCCATCCCGAGGCTGAAATCCCGGGCGCATACAACGGACTGCTCGGAGAAAACCCGCGTGTCTGATGTGAATTCTTGATAAAAACGCTTCTCTAATAAACGTTGGGGTCAGGC
>CAMEKR010000194.1 GCA_945921515.1 uncultured Clostridia bacterium
CCGTTTCTTTCTCAAGAGATGATGTAAAGCTCCTTCGTGACGGCAAGATACGCATTAAGAAGGAAGAAATACAGGCGCTTAAAGGCCTCGAAGACTAACCGCCGGCGTAACGCCGGACTTAATTCCGCCTTTGGATAAGTAGTATCTTTGCGAAGATATCGAAACGGCGGGGTTTAACGAATGATTTAGTATCATTTTAGATGCATATTACAACCGCAAAAAGAGCGAGTCCAGCGACTCGCTCTTTTAATGTTTGATTTATAGGTTTTCGCTTATTCTGTCTTGACGGCTATGTCTGTCCAGTCGGATACATTGCATTGTCCATAGTCGTTGTCTCCTGTTGCAACTACAGTTCCGTCAGCTTTAAGTCCTACCGTATGCTCCCAAAATCCTGCAGAAACTGCAACAATATCAGTCCATTCCGATACATTGTTTGAACCACCGCCTCTTGAAACTACCGTTCCGTCAGCTTTAAGTCCAACTATGCAACAAAATCCTGCAGAAACTGCAATAATATCTTTCCATCCTGACACATCATCTGAATAATCTCTTGTAGCAACAACTGTTCCGTCAGATTTAAGTCCCACCGTATGACTATATCCTGCGGACACTGCAACTATATCAGTCCATCCCGATACATCACACTGACCGTCATCATTTTTACCAACAGAAACTACAGTGCCGTCTGACTTTAGTCCTACCGTATGAAATCTACCTGCAGAAACAGCAACAATATCAGTCCATCCCGATACATTACACTGACCGTCATCATTTTCACCAACAGAAACTACAGTGCCGTCAGATTTTAAGCCGACTGTGTGATAATCTCCTGCAGAAACAGCAACAATATCAGTCCATCCCGAGACATCACACTGATGGTAGTAATTATATCCTTTAGCAACAACTGTTCCATCAGCTTTAAGTCCTACCGTATGATCCCATCCTGCAGAAACTGCAACGATATCTTTCTGTCCCGATATATAACATTGTCCGTGTGAATTACTTCCTATAGCAACAACTGTTCCATCTTGCTTTACAGCAACAGTATGTAACATACCTGCTGATATTATACCACCGTTCAATTTTGCTTGATTATGCAATATAGATATTATTTCATTATGCCGTTCTTTCGCATCTTTGTAATCTCCCAGTTCTCCAAAAGTAGTTATAGCTTCGTCATATTCCTGTTCAGAAGACAGAAACTCAGCTTTTTTGTATTTTGTTTCATTGATTTTATCGGCACTATCATTAAAATTGCCAAGTTCAGTAAAAATAGCTATTGCTTCATCAAAATTTTTATTTTCAACTTCAGTCAATGCATTATTATACTTTATGGTAGGTATAATAACAAAAACCGTAACAAGTACAATTGCTGTACAAGCCACTGCCGAAATAATACTGATACGAATAGTCTTTTTCTTTTTCTTCTCAGCGGCAATTCTTCTCTCTTCTTCAAGACGCTTTTGTTCGGCAATTTTTTCATTCGCTATCCGCCTGCACTCTTCCGCTTTTTCCTCACAAAGTTTCTTCAAGCCATCAGAATCCTTATAACCTGAAATTGATCCAAAGTCTTTTGCGATTTGTCTAAGTGTTTGTTCGTCGATGTTTTTAGTGTTTTTTATAAATGATAAAGCATAAGAATAAATCGATTCTTTTCTTGCTTCTTCTTTTTTCTCTTTAATATAAGCAATATCTTCTTCGAGCTTTTCGGCAAGCGCCTTATCTGCAAATCGTAAAGTTTTACGGTAGTTATCCTCATTATCAAACGGCTCATTGCAATCACGGAGTGCTTCTTTTGTGCGCACTCTGAGCTTCGCCATCAGCTTATAAAGATATGCCTGTGCATTCTCAGGGTCAATATCAAGTACACGCTCGCAATACTGATCGGCTTCCTGCCAGTTTCCGTCTTCGAGGAAAAGTGTGGCTCTTTTAAGTAAAGGCTCTGTGCTTGTATTTCCGGAAATAATTGTTGTTTCTTTTACTACCGTTTCCGCTTTATTATCGGAAATTATTTTCATAATTCCCCGTACTAAATCCTGTATCGCACCTATCTTGCCCATATCCTGTGCCTGCAGATGAGCAAATTCTTCGGGCAGGTCATAAGCGTCCATATCCTTGAAACACGGAATAAGCACACGCTTTTTGTCGGTTTTCATAAAGTCGATATATCTCGCCCACTCGTTCTTTACCCATACGGCATTGAAATGCTCATACTTTGTTCCGACAACAAGCATGACCTTTGCTGAATTGAGTGCGGCGAATATGTAAGGCTCATAGGCTGTGCCGAGCTTATCTTCAAGAGAAATGCGTGCGAAGAACACCCTCAGACCTTTTTCAGTGAGAGCGTCATATATATCCTGCGCCATTACGCTGTCATGCGTTCTTTGTCCGTTTTCGCCGGTTTCCTTATAACATATAAACACATCATAAGGCTCAGCGGTGCTGACTACAGACAGAATATCTTTCTGCAGATTGTCTATAACTCTTGCTTCATCACGATAAATCTTCTGTGCAACAACATCGGCATTTTCTATAGCTTGCTTGTAGTTTTCATCGTCAAATATACTGCCGAAAGATGTACGGTGACAGGTCGGCATTTTCTTAGCGGTAGCCGGATCATCGACATACTCAATGCCATATCTGCAAAGACAGATTCCCCAATACGCCTCTGCTTCTTCGGGGAACTCGGAGATAATGCTCTCGTATATGACTTCTGCCTTATCAAACTCGTTTTTTATACGAAGCCTGTTCGCACGGTTGAACAGATTTACCCACTTTTCATCATCTGCAGATGGTATTGTCTGCTGTGTACCGCAGTACGTACATTCCGCTACGGTTTTTCCCTCAACGACTTCAAGGTCGCCGCCGCACATTTTACATTTAAAGATAGCCATAATTTCCTCCCGATATATTTCTATCAAAAGAAAAAGTATTTTGTCGAATATAAGTATAGCACAAATAATAGTGTCAGTCAACTGCAAACGCCGACTTAGTCGGAGAAAGCCCCCCTAAATTGTATTCTTTAAAGCTATATATCCTCTTTGAATATGACGA
>CAMEKR010000195.1 GCA_945921515.1 uncultured Clostridia bacterium
CGATATAGTAAAAGAATAATATAATAATGGGCTGTCAATGCGTTGACAGCCTCAGCTTGTCGAAAAAGTCTATTTTTTAATAAGTAGAACAAATTCTCTATCCCTAACCCCAACCCCTTCCCCTCGGGAAGGGGCTTGTTATCGGGGGCTGCCGCCCCTGCGACCTTGCTTGGGGCTTCGCCCCAAACCCCATTTATTTTTTTCAAAGAGTTTTTTTCTACAGTCTGGGGCTGTCAATGCGTTGACAGCCTTTTCTTACGGCATAATCAGTCTTACCGCAAGTGCTGACGCTATCCATCCTATCATATCGCCTGTCAGTGCCGCAGGTATAGCGTATCTGCTGTTTTTTATCTTAACAGCACCGAAGTATACGGCTACCGTGTAAAATGTAGTTTCACTTGAACCCATCATAGTAGAGGCAACGCGACCGGCAAAGCTGTCAGCACCGTATTCCGATATAATACCGTCAAACATAGACAATGCGCCGCTGCCCGACAACGGACGGACAAATATCAAAGGAACACATTCGTCGGGGAATCCAAATATAGAAGTTATAGGGCTTACTATATTTGTCAGTATATCAAGACATCCTGATGCTTTGAACATATTGATGCAGGTTATAAGAATAATAAGGGCAGGCAGAATATCAATAGTAGTTTTTATTCCTTCTGCGGCGCCTTCTGTAAATGCTTCAAAAATTTCCGTATGAGCTAATATACCTATAGTAATCACTCCGAGTATAACAACGGGTACAATAAAATCGGTAAGTTCATTCATTTGATTTATTTCTCCTTGCTGTAATTTTACCGAACAATATTACCGATATAATAGATATACTAAGAGAGCAGAGAGATACTATCCATACGCAAGGCACAATATCAGCCGCATTCAAAGCTCCGTGTGACGCTCGCAGAGCTACTATTGTAGACGGGAATAATTGTATACTTGCCGTGTTCATAACTACAAGCATTATCATATTGCGTGACGCTGTCTTATCGCACTTTTCTTCTTCTTTAAGCTCACGCATTGCGTTAATTCCGAGTGGGGTAGAGGCATTACCGAGTCCGAGAAGATTCGATATAAAGTTAAGAACTATGTACTGCATAGCTTTTCCGTTCTTTTTTATTCCCGGAAAAAGAAAAGAAAGAGGACGGAACAGTATTCTTGATAAGAAAGAAACCATACCGGAGCGGTTTGCTATATTCATAATTCCGCTCCAGAATGCTATAGCACCGCAAAGAGTAATTGATAGCGTTACTGCATCCTTGCACCCGGTAAGTGCGGCATTTGACAATTCGTTTATTCTTCCGTTAAGGCAGGATGCAACAAATGAAGCCGCACACATAAAGAAAATTACATATTTCATACTTTCTCCTTTGTCATTTTGCGAAATTATGCATAAAAAGTTATCTGAAATATTTCGTGAATTGTAGATTATGCTGAAATTGATAAAGATTATTTTTATTGATTTCCATTGAATTATTAGGATATATTTTATAGAAATTTTTGTAAAATCTTTTTAAATACGATTATAAAGGGAAAAAGTGACATCGTATCCCTTTCGGAAATGTAATTTCTTTTCTTGCTATCTATGGAATTGAATTACAGATATATAAAATCAACATTTGACAAATGGGCGTAGATTTGGTAAAATATATTCGAATTTAGCGGAAGTGACGGTCCGCTTAAATCAAGGAAAGAAAAGTAACAGCAAAAGGAGAAAGACTTAATGAAATCTACAGGAATCGTAAGAAAAGTTGATGAACTCGGAAGAATCGTTATACCGATAGAGCTTAGAAGAACTCTTGATATAGGTATTAAAGACTCTCTTGAAATTTATGTTGAGGATGATCAGATTATTCTCAAAAAATATATGCCTGCTTGTTCATTCTGCAACAATGCAAGCGACATTCACCAGTTTAAAGGCAAGAACATTTGTTCTGAGTGCCTCGCAGAGCTTAAAAAAGAGATAGCTGAATAAGCTACATAAAGCTTACAATTAAACAATTAAGGACGCTGTATCGGTAATATACCTTATTTACAGCGTCCTTTTTTTGTTTTCGGACGAAATATTTGTATATAGCTTAACGCCGTATGTACCTTAAGTGGTTCTTTTTTCTTTAAGATACTTGCAATTGCACGCCGAATGTAGTATAATAACAAAGAAGGCGATTTTCGCCGTAATATGAATCAAAGGAGAAAACAAATGTTAGTTTCTGCAAAAGAAATGCTGAACAAGGCACTTGAAGGCAAGTACGCTGTAGGCCAGTTCAACATAAACAACCTTGAATGGACAAAGGCTATCCTTCTCACAGCACAGGAGTGCAACTCACCCGTTATTTTAGGTGTATCCGAGGGTGCAGGCAAGTATATGTGCGGTTATAAGACAATAGTTGGTATGGTAAAGGGCATGATCGAAGAGCTGAATATCACAGTTCCCGTTGCTCTGCACCTTGATCACGGTACTTTTGAAGGCGCTAAGGCTTGCATTAATGCAGGTTTCTCTTCTATAATGTTCGACGGTTCTCACTATCCTATCGCTGAGAATATTGAAAAGACAACAGCGCTTGTTAACACCTGCGATGTTCTTGGTATCTCTCTTGAGGCTGAGGTAGGTTCTATCGGCGGTGAAGAAGACGGTGTTGTAGGTATGGGCGAGTGTGCCGATCCTAATGAATGCAAGGCTATCGCTGATCTTGGCGTTACAATGCTCGCAGCAGGTATAGGCAACATTCACGGTAAGTATCCCGAGAACTGGCCCGGTCTTTCTTTTGAAACTCTGGCAGCAGTTAAGGAGAAGGTTGGCAATATGCCTCTCGTACTCCACGGCGGTACAGGTATCCCTGCAGATATGATCAAGAAGGCAATTTCACTCGGCGTTTCCAAGATCAATGTTAACACAGAGTGCCAGCTTGCATTCCAGGAAGCAACAAGAAAGTATATCGAAGAAGGTAAGGACCTTCAGGGCAAGGGCTTCGACCCCAGAAAGCTCCTCGCACCCGGCTTCGAGGCTATCAAGGCTACCGTTAAGGAAAAGATGGA
>CAMEKR010000196.1 GCA_945921515.1 uncultured Clostridia bacterium
TGATGCCTTATCAGAAATGGATTTTCCGCACTCGGGACATTTAATCAGTGCCATATCGTTCTGCCCTCCCGTGTTTTATATTTCGCTTCTCTTTTCGATTAGTCCAAGTTTTTTAAGTCTTGCTCGAATACCAGATTCTGTCCGCATCAAAGTAACTGCAATTTCAGAAACAGGAACATTTTTATTAAACAGTTCAATTAAGCACTCTTCTTGGGCCAAAGTCCAAGCCTGTCCTCGATTTTCTGTTGCTTTTTCTTTGCTTTCGTTTTTCAAGGCGACAATTGCTTCAATATTATCAACTATTAACAGCTGCGCATCCTTGTTGTAGACAACGACATTGTATTCTCCATTTATTCCGCTTCTGGTTTCGTTTGTAATACCGAGTTCAACACCTTGCGGAGTCGGATATTTTTTTGCCTTCCCATCAAAGCTATTTCGCAGTTCCAAAGCTCCGATACTAATAAGCCACTCTGTTATGAGTGAATAGCTTAACTTTTTACATTTTTCTAAGTCAGCAATCGCATTCAAAGCTTTTGTTATTTCACTTACCGAAATTGGTTTATCAGATGGTATATATTGATTTTTCTGTTCGTCAGTGAGAAAAAATGGAGATTTAGGAGCACTTTTAATCGCTTTTGCCGTTCCTCCATTTTCTATTACTTGCCGCAATATGTCAGAAACATAGAAAAAACATCTTGAAAGGCGAACATTGTTAATGACATCATTTTCAGGAGCAGCGGTGTCATCGATAGGATTGATTCCGTTGGCCAATTTATCAATATACATTTTCGCACGTTGCATTTTTTCGAGTTCAGTCATGATTACTTCCCCTTTCTATGTAGTGCTTTTAAGGTGTTCATTTTTCGATTTCGCTGCAACACGAATTATCGGCAATAAATTCCATAATATCGTTTGGCTCCACTTCAAGGGCAGCGCAAATTGCACCGATCACATCGGTGGTTATATCTTTATCATTAGCCAGCTTGTACATCTGATAATGCGTTATGCCGGCCGCTTCTTCTAAATCCTTTTTCTTCATGTTTCTGTCAACAAGTATATGCCACAATTTTTTATAGCTAACAGCCATTCTGAATCTCCTTTACGAATTGTATGACACTAAACACAAGTATCATCAGCTGAATTTTGAAAGTGGAAATTACACATGTTTATTTGCAAAGCTCTCGATATGCTTTTTTAACGATCTGAGCCATGAGTACACGACGTTCCCCCAAAAACTCTAAATACTCCATACTTTCAAAATTTTGAGGAAGAGCATGATCATTGCATGTTTTGACATATCCATCTTCTCCCAACTTCTCGCGGAATTTTGCAACATAGTCTTGCGGAGAATCATCCGATATTTCAATATTTGTTGCATAATCAAGATAGGTGAAGTTAGCAATTTGGTTTCTGTCTCGGTCACTGAAATAACCAATTTGTTTGAGATGGTTTTTGGGGAATATATGATGTTTATCAATAGCGTTCTTCGTTCCACTTGAGCCGAGAACAAAGTATTTTGAAACCGGAGTATTGCTAAAAAGCATCGGCGTATTCAAAACAATTTGAGATGCTATATATCCATACCATGCAGGCGAGATTGCAGCAGCACTGTTTAGTTCACTCGGAAGTGTAAGATTAAAGTAGTCGTCTGTGAAATGCGTTTCAATAACATTGTCTATGTAAGCTATAAATTCCGACGCCGTATGTATATCACGCAAATCTGCAAATTGTTTTTCAACTTCGGATTCGGTTGAACCAGTGTAAAAGTAAGTAATTGTGCTCATGAAAAACCATTTGCTAATACATTTCTTTAGCTGTGCGGCATCGAGTTTATAATCGTATTTTGCAATCAGATACAATACGTAACTAAAAACAACCGCATTAGAAGACGCAATCAATTTATCGCTGATATAGCCCGCCTCAGCCACTATATTGATAAATCCATGCCAGTTATTCAGATTCATCACTTTGTCAAGGGCATCTTTAAAAATTCGAAGATTCTCCGTACGCTCTTCATCTGAAAACTTACCGGTTTCAAGATTTTTGCCACGCAGGAGCATATACGCATATCTTAAACGTGCGCGCTTGAACCCAACACCTACAGCCATGCGAATCAAATGAGACGGTTCTATCGCAAGTAGCGTATTGTAAGATGTATTTTCTGCAGGTATTCTTGATTTTGATGCGAAATCATTTATCTTATCGCTCGTTTCGTTCTCGTACACAGAGATCAAAGTTTGAATGAAGTTGTTCTCCGTAAGGCTTTGACCGCCGGAATTAACACGAACGAAAATGTCCGCGACGTCCTCCTCATCAGCGCTATAATTAATTTCGAGAGTTGGAAGCGAATAATCCGAAAGATTCAAAAGCGCATTAATATTATCCTCAATCAAGTCCTCTTCTTCATCAGTGAGTAGTTCAATGCCCTTTTTGGTTCTGCCCTCATTGACTTTCTTAATAAAGTGGCGACGCAAGGAACTGATTGAATTGTCTTCTTTTGCGAGAAAAACATCACTGATTCGAGAAATCCATTCACTGTCGCGTTCATAGGCCTGTGACCAAACAGCAAATTCACGGGTTAATGGGTTGTACGATATTTTAATTTCTCTGTCGGTAAAGTTCTTGTCTTTGACATTAATTCCGTACATTGCCGCAACAAGCGCAGTAAGTCTTTGCTGCCCATCAATTACAAGTTCTTTAGGCTCATCATATGTCTTTTGGTTATCACCGATTGAACTTTTCTTGCTTTCATAGTCAGATGGAGATTCCCAGAGCATGATATATCCAATGGGATATCCTTTAAGCATGGAGTCAAAGAGTTCTCTCACCTTATTATCTTTCCAAACAAACGGACGTTGCAAATCAGGTAGGCCAATACGACCATTTCGAACGTCTTTAACCAAGTCTCCAACTTTACTCGGAATGTTCTTGAAAAGCTCTTTTCCCATATGTATTCCCCCTATAATTAACTGTCGTTCTGCTGCCACAAAAA
>CAMEKR010000197.1 GCA_945921515.1 uncultured Clostridia bacterium
ATGATAAAAAGAGAAGCCTGAGAAGAACTGCTGATTCTTCTCAGGCTTTTGTCTGTATGTTTTGCCGTCTTAAAGCTCAATAACGATATCGTTCTCAGCCTTTAAGATGCTGTCGAGGATGAGCTTGCCCTCAATCTTTTCGCCGTTTACGGTCACGGATTTAACGCCGTGTTCGCTTCCGTTAGGGTTCTTAACCGTAACATTGAGTACCTTGCCTCTGAACGTCTTCTTCATTGTGTATTCTTTCCACTCTGAAGGGATAGAAGGATCGATAACGATACCCTTTGTTTCGGGGTTAAGACCGAGGATACCCTCTGTTGTACCTACCATAACGGTTGACGCTGTACCTGTCAGCCAATGTACATGCGCACGGCCTGCAAAAGGACTGTCCTTACCTTCAACGAACTGACCGTAAACATACGGCTCAAGCACTCTGTGCTCTGCGTTGTCGTTGTAGGTTGCGGGAGCCGCTTCCTTCCAGTACTTATATGCACGATTGCCGTGTCCGAGCTTTGACTCGGCGAGTATCAGCCAGCCCTGCGGCTGTGAGAAGATACCTGCGTTCTCCTTTGTGCACTTGTTGAAGCACTGCATAAGAGCGCCGTCAAAGCCGTGCTTTACATAAGGAGGATACATTACCATTGCGCCGTAAGGAGTGTTGAGCTCTCTTTCTACGCTGTCCATAGCCTTTTCAGCCTGCTCCTTGCTTGCAAAGCCGGAGATGACCGACCATGACTGAGGATTGAGCCACATAGAAGCCTCGGGGTCGGTTCTCTGTCCGATAACCGTACCGTCTTCCTTATAACCTCTTATCCATCTGTCTTCGTTCCAGCAAGCTGAAAGTATCTCATCAAGCTTAGCCTTTATCTCGTCAAGGTACTTTGCGTACTCTGTATCGTTCTTTTCCTCTGCGTATGTTCTTAAAATCTTTATTGCGTAAACGAGCTGGAAAGCAACGAAGGTAGATTCGCCCTGCTTGCCGAGTCTAAGGCAGTCGTTCCAGTCTGCGTGAAGACCTGCAGGCATACCGTGATTGCCAAGATGATTCATCGAGAAATCGATGGCTCTCTTTAAGTGATCGTATACCGTTCCCGATTCACCGTCATTTGCGTAAGAGATCTCTTCGTCAAGGAATGCGTGATCGCCGCTCTCGGAGATGTACTTGTATACAGTCGGGAACAGCCACAGAGCGTCATCTGCACGGTATGAGGGGTGACCTGTCTGCTTAGCGTATACGCTGTTCTCATCGTTTTCGTCGGGGTGATTTTCCTGTCCTGCCTTGTGATCATATTTTACAAGGGGAAGGCCTGCGCCGTTTGTAACCTGTGCGGAAAGCATGAATACTATCTGTTTCTTTGCCATCTCGGGAGCAAGGTGAATAATACCCTGGATATCCTGTACCGTATCACGATAGCCGAAGCCGTTTCTGAGACCGCAGTACTGGAATGATGCGGCTCTTGACCAGATGAATGTGATGAAGCAGTTGTAAGCGTTCCATACATTTACCATATTGTTGAAGTCTGCATCGGGAGTGTTTACCTGAAGATTGTCGAGCTTTGAGTGCCAGAAGTTCTTGAGTTCTGTAAGATCAGAGTCAACTGCATCGGTATTTTCATACTTTGCAATTATAGACTCTATCTCAGCTTCCGTTTTCTGACCGCCGAGAACATATATAAGCTGCTTTGTTTCACCGGGCTGTAAAACGATATCGCTCTGCAGAGCGCCGCAGGAGTTGGTGTTGTAGTTAAGGTCGCCCTTAAGTCCTTCTTCGATACCCTTGGGGTTTGCATAGCTTCTGTATGAGCCTACAAAAGCGTCACGGTCGCCGCAGTAAGCGTCAGCCTTTGCGCCTGCAAGACCGAGGAAACGGCCGCTGTTAGGATTGTATATCTCGTTTTGCATCTGGTGGATGTACTTATTCTTGAAATATGTACGGGTAATGAACAGCGTGTACTGGAGGTTAACCTGATCCTGCTCGTAGTTAGGATCGTTTACAAACTCGCAGTAGCCTGTAACGCTGAGCTTTCTGGGCTTGGTATCGTTGTTTGTTACCTTTGCCGACCATACCTCATAAGTAGCGTCAAGGGGAACATAATATGTTACCTCTGACTTGATGCTCTTGTACTCGGATGTGATAACGGTATAAGCTGTACCGTGGCGGCACTCGTTCTTATAGCTGTCGAGGGGCTTGCATACCGGAGCCCACGAAGCCGACCAGAAGTCGCCGTCCTCATTGTCCTTGATATATACATATCTGCCGGGCTGATCGTTTGCAACAGCGTTGAAGCGGTAACGGATAACTCGTCCGTTTGCACCCGACTTTACAAAGCTGTAGCCGCCTGCGTTGTTAGAGATGATAGCACCGTACTCGGGCGAGCCTAAGTAGTTTGCCCAAGCTGACGGAGTATCGGGTCTTGTGATGACATACTCCTTGTTTTCAAGGTCAAAATGTCCGTAGTTCATTGGAATGTCCTCCTTGATATTATTTCCCGAAAACAAGCGGTTTTCGGGCATTTCTTTTCTTTGCGTAACTCCATTATATCAGTAAATCGTTTTCATTTCAAGGGCGGTATTATGCACAAATTTATGCGCTTTGTTTTGTGCAATATATCCAACTTTCTGCTCGCATGGAAAAGCTGAAATTTTAGCAAGCTACTTAATTCCACAAAAGGCGCCTTTCTTTTCACTTTCTTTCACATTCTTTTCATAACTTGTTATTACTCAATTCATAAAAGGCGGATATAATATAACCATAGTCAAGGAAGAAAGGATTCTTCCACGACTCGATGCCGATAGGTTTCGGCTCGAAACAAACCGCTGAAAACAAAGCGGTTCACATAAAAGGAGCCTGCGGGATAAGACAACAGCCGTTATCCGCACGCTCCGCCTAAGTACAACGAAAGTTTTCATATATACCTCTCTATTATTCAGCAAGCCTCCGACCATTCGGTCGGAGGCTT
>CAMEKR010000198.1 GCA_945921515.1 uncultured Clostridia bacterium
CCGCCCCATCCGATTTCTCCTAACATATTGAAAGGATGCAATAACCGCAAAAAGTCACGCTCGGCTCAGCTGTTCGTTTGTAAACGCACTCACACAGCTTCGCTGTCGCTACCAACTTTTTGCGATTATTGTATACTTTTAAAATGTCAGCAAAAGCTTTTGGCTTTGCACCAAAAAACGTTCCCTTAAATCCATATTAAAACTATCTCACATCCACCTCCACCCTCACATTATATCCGGCGGTTTTTATTATCTCCTTCATATTATCTGCGTTATCATTATAAAAGCCGTTGCAATCCCTTCTTAGCGCATTTTCAAAACCGAATACATCACAGCCGTAGCCGTCTTTTACCTTAGCTACGGCATTTTCTATCATATCGCAAAGCTTTTCTTCACACGCCTTTTCTACCTCTTTATAAGCCTTGCTCTGATACGGCTTAAGCGTTCCCTTGAAAACGACCTTGCCTGAGGCGTTCAAGGCTATATCGAATACCGCTTTACCGCCTTGCACACTTGCGTTTATGCTTCTTGTCATCCCCGTCAGCGTGACGCTGGGATCGCCATATTCACTCAGCATGACGCTAAGCGAGTATTCGTCTGTGCCGTCGGTCAGAAATTGAATAACGCTCGATACATCGGTATTTACAGTAGCCTGTGCTTTTCCGCCGCAGAAAATAACGCCGCCGTCTGTAATTATGGTAGTTTCGCCATCTTCGCTTTGTTCTTCTCCGCCCGATTTACCGCCCTCGCCGCCGCTGTCTTTCGGTATGGTGATATCCGTCTTCAGCGTTGCCGTCTTTAAAAGCGGAAGATATGCGCTCCTCGTCTTTGAACAAAGCATAGTCATAACTTCATACGGATAACTGAATTTTCCCTTGCCCTCGCTTGCGGCATTTTTTAACAGTCCTGCGAGCCTCTGCGACGAGGTAGGACCTTCTTTAAAGCGGATATCAAGCAGCTCTTCCGCTGTATTCTCCGCCGCCGCTACATACGACTGCGGATGCGAATGAAGATTTCCCGTAAAAAATTCCAGCGTTGCGCCAAGATCGTAGCTTAACAGCTCTTTTCCTATTATTATCAGCTTGTTTTCGCTCAGCAGCATATCCTTGCCTGTCAGCACCGAAGCATTTTTTGCGGCGGCGAAGATGTTCTCCCCCTCGCCCACGCTTTTTAATACATTGTCCTGAGTCTTGTCTATCTGGTTTATTCCGCCCTCGCTGGTCTGGTTGAAATACTGCATACTTATTCTGTATACCTTTTTGTCGGGCAGATAGTCTATGCCTATCGACTGCACTATCGCACGGTCGGCAAGGTCGGTATACACTACGCATCCGCAGAGCGTACATATCGAAACGGCAAGCAGAACAGCCGCCGCAAGTCTATATTTTACCATCGTTTTTCACCTTTCCGCCTGACACCTTTTTGCCTGCAATAAGCACCGCAAGAGGCACTATTATACCGCCTATTATAATATGAACACCGCTGTTCATAACAGCGTTCAGCCTGTTGTACACCGTCTGATCGCTTCCGAAGATAAGACAAAGTGCGATAAGAAAAACGCCGTACAGCATTATAAAGCGGTTTGTACGGGGCTTTTTTGCGCATACGGTATAGATTTTTCCTACGCAGTATATCAGCAAAGCCGTCTTAATAACTCCGCACATCAGCCACACCACAGCGTCTATGCCGTCAAGCCGCTGAAATATTACAATATCCGACAAAGACGAAATAATATACAGAGGGTAATCGACATCGCTCGTGTAAGGACCTAAAATCAAGTTGTACAAAAGGTTCAGCCCCTCAAGCAGTACCAGCAGTATCGGCACATAATAAAGCACCGTTCTGTGCGGCTTGCGCCTTATCTCATCGGTAATCACCGCAAATATCAGCACCTCGCTGTTCATGCTTATTTCGGACAGTGAACATTTGAGAAAATACTCGCCGTCGTTTATGAACGCAGGATACAGATATCCTATCTCTATCTTATCCCACATAGTGACTGCTATAAGCACTATCAGCAGTACAAATACCGCCGCCGCAAAAACTGCGCTTCGTGTAACTGCGCTGAGTCCCTTTACTGCGCCGTAAACCGCCGCCGCTGTTATCACCGTTATCCCCGACCACGCCATAATAGTGCCAAGCAGAGTATCGGTCACATATTTCTGCAGACTCAGTATCGTCTGTATCCCTACCGCTGTAATAATTATAGTCATTATTACTCCGAGTATAACGCCGAAAGCCTTATTTCTCCTTACAGCCGCAGTTATAACGCTGTCGCCTTTATATTTTAAGCTGACGAAAATTACGGGCAGATATACGGCGAGCAGGACTATCTTTGCAAGGAGTATCGCATAGAAGCGCTCTGTTCCGTACCTTACCATTGCGGCAGGCAAGGTTATCATATCCGATGACAGCCTGCAGGCAAGAAAGGCTATAACAAGCTGTCTGTTACTTATCCTGCTCATTTATCCGAGTCCTCTCTGCTTTTTTCGCTTGCCCTGCCCGCAAGCTGTCCTACGGTCATATCGGATCTTGACAGCTTGCGCCAACTTGCTCTGCAAAAGGTATCACGCATAATGCTGATTATATTTATCGGTGCAAAAGGCGCAGTATACGGCACTCCGTAGGCGTTCTTGGAACAGATGCGGAAAAACAGCACAGCGCCTGCAACGGTTATCCCAAAAAGTCCGAACACACCGCCTGCAAGTATAAACACCAGTCGCATTATCATACAGCTTTCATACAGGTCGGGTACTGCAAAGGAGCAAAGTCCCGTTGCGGCGATAATCAGCACTACGGGTGCGCTCATAAGGCCTGCCGATACCGATATCTCGCCTATTACAAGACCGCCGACTATGCTGACGGCATGGCCTACGCTCTTTGGCAGTCTGAGTCCTGCTTCTCTCATTATTTCATACAGGATATACATAATGATGCACTCTCCGAACACGGGAT
>CAMEKR010000199.1 GCA_945921515.1 uncultured Clostridia bacterium
TCGGATTCGGGTATACCGTTTTCATCGGTAACAAACCGTTCCACCCTCATATGCAGATTGTATTTTTCTCGCAGAAGTGCGATTTTGCCCATCATCTCAGAAGCATGATGGTCGTCGATAGCTTTCTGATTTTCCCAGCTGTCAATCAGCAACACCGTATGCTTATCATCCATAGGGAAAAAGTATTCATATCTTAGATTTCCCGCTTCATTGCGGATATCATCCACTATCCCCGATGATACCATTTCCTCTGCGAAATTAACGGCATTTGTGCCTTCGCCGGTGTAATAGATATTTACTGTTATCGCCATAATATCACCTGTTAATTAAAAGCTTAACACGATCACAGAAAATTCTTCTTGGAATACTTGTCCAAATACATAAGCTTATCAGCCTCTGCAAGCGCCTTTTCTATCGGCTGTATGCCGAACACGCCGCCTATAGCTACCGAACACTTAACATCGGGATATCCGTCAATAGTGATTTCGGACACGCTTTTTCTTATTTCTTCAAGTTTGTTTTTGAAAATCGTCTTAGGTATATTTGTCATAAGCAGTACAAATTCATCGCCGCCGAGCCTTACAAGAACATCGGTGCTTCTTATGCACTTTCTTATGCTGTCGCAGATGGCTTTGAGCACAAGGTCGCCTGCCGCATGACCGTAGCGGTCGTTTATCGACTTGAAGTTGTTTGCGTCAAGCATTGCTACCGCTTCAATATACCGCATTGACTTTGCCTGTTCTTCGTAGTATCTGCGGTTATACGCTCCCGTAAGAGCGTCGTGGTAAAGCTGACGGTTATAGTTTACGATATTATCCATAAAGTCGGACTTTCCGTATGCGCCGAGCAATACTCCGTCCTTGTCCTTATAAATCATCTCAAGGGCATAAGGCTTGCCGCTGACTTCAACATACTTGGATATTATCTGATATATGCTGTCGTCGGCAAACTCAAGCTTACTCATCTGTCCGTGCTTTTCAAACGCCTTTGAAGATACGCAGTTCTTGCAACGCTGTGATTTTCCCCATACCGCATAGCACTTATGTCCACGGCAGGCATCTGCCATATCCTCGCTACCTTCCTTGCAGCCAACTCTCACCACCTCGTTGTCATTCATATCGACAAGCCTGACAACATCAAATACATTGGTAAGGCATCTGATGGTATCTCGTATTTCGGTATCCTCGCCCTCTTTTAAGCGGTACTGAGGACGGACTACAAGCGTTTCCTCATCGTTTGTATCTATTATTCTTCCGAGCAGACCGATATACTTTGGATGTTCGTCACTGCTCCAGAGCGTCTTTATCTTAATGCAGTACCGGCGTTCTTCACCGTTCATAACGAGCTTTGTCTTTATCTCAAAGCATGATTTATCGGGCGAGGTTTGCTCTTTCGCCATCTTTTCTATCTTATCGATGTTACTCTTACCGATATACTCCTGCTTTACTCCTCTTGGGTGCATAATGACTTTGCTGAGTCCGAGCTTCTGTGCCGCATAATCGGTGAGTCTAAGGACATCAAGAACGGCGTCGTATTCAAATTGTATCTCATAACTGCCTTCAGACAGGAAGTTCCAGCGTTCCATACCGTCGATTGAACGCTGAAGCGGATTACTGCCCTGACCGGAGAAAACCTTGTTCTCTACAAGCTCTTCGGTAGCACGGATAAGCAATCTGTCGCCGAGCGAATCATGGTCTGTCCGTCCTATTTCGCTCAGTATCTGCACCTCGCAATCCTTAAGGCACTCGAGCAGCAAAGGATTGAACGCACCGCACTGACCGTCAAGTATCATTTCCATTGCTTTTTCATGAGAATAAGCCTTTTTATAGCATCGGTCGCTGGTCAGCGCATCATATACGTCGGAGATGGCGGTGACCTGTGCGGAGATAGGTATATTATCGCCTACAAGTCCGTCGGGATAGCCTTTTCCGTCATACCTTTCGTGATGCCATCTGCATATTTCATACGCCTTGTCAATCAGAGGATAATTCTTCTTTTTATAGAGTTCTGTCAGCATATCTGCGCCGATGACGGAATGGGATTTCATTATCTCAAATTCTTCCGCCGTGAGCCGTCCCGGCTTATTGAGTATCTTATCGTCTATCGATATCTTTCCTATATCGTGGAAGGAAGAAGCGGTGCTGATAAGCAGCATATCATTTTCGGTCAGATGGTACTTGTCAGTCTTTTCAACAAGTCTCTGTAAGAGGATAGCTGTCAGCGTTCTTATATGATGCACGTGCATTCCGCTTTCGCCGTTTCTGAACTCAACGATATGAGCCAGCACGTTAATCATCATGCGGTTGTTCTTTTCGTTATCATACACCTGCTCTTCAAGAGCGCCGAGCAGTCTTTTCTGCTTTCTGTAAAGCAGAAGGATATTAGCAAGACGCTTATGTACTTCAAAGCTATCAAAAGGTCTTCTTATATAATCGGCAACGCCGTTGTCGTACGCTTTTTGTATGTATTCGTGGGATACTTCGGGTGAAATCATAACGATCGGCGTATCGTCTATCCAGCGGTAATTCTTGATAAGCGAGAGCAATTTGAACTCGTCCGTGCCTGTTTCGTTGATTTCCAACAATACAAGGTCAATATCATAACTGCGCTCTTTGAGCAGCCGAAGAACACCGTCTCCGCTTTCGGCTTCAATAATATCGTACTTATCGCTGAGCATATTTGACAGTGCCTTGCGCTGTGCAGCAGAATTGTTCATTATCAGAATCTGCTCTCTTTTCTGCTTCTGTCCGCTCATATATTACGCCCCATTTCGATAGAATTACATATTTTGCAAAAATGCTTATTATATAAGTATAAACCTTTTCACTTATTAAGTCAATATATAGGCGATTTTTCACGCAAAAACTTTTTTGAAAAACTGCTTGACTTTAACTTGTGTTTATGATATAATACCAATGTTGCAAATTCAATATGCAGGTGTGGCG
>CAMEKR010000200.1 GCA_945921515.1 uncultured Clostridia bacterium
AGGGAGCCCCGTTTCCGAGGCTCCCTTTGGTTTACAATTAGCAGCCGCATCCTCCGCAGCTACCGCCGCCGCAACCGCCGCATCCGCATTCATTGCCGCAGCTTGAACCGCAGCCGTTGCCGCAGAAAACGAATAAGAGGATAAGGATGATTATCCACCAGCAAGAGTTGTTTGAACAGAACATGATATGTTTCCTCCGTTATTTTATTTGAGCTTCACCATTTGAGCGACGCTCATAGTACATAATATGCCGTTTTGCCGAAAGTGTTACAGCACTTTTGTGTTTTTGCGGTGATTAAAATGAATCATACTGTCTATACTTATATATGAGAAAGGCGGTATTTTATGGAATTCAACGGATTTACCGATAAAGCCAACGAGGCTCTTAATCACGCTCTTGACTGCGCTATGAGTATGGGGCACACTTATATCGGAAGCGAACATATATTGTACGGCTTGTCTGTATGCAAAGGTACAGTAGCGTTTGCAGTACTTGAACAAAACGGAATTACTCCGCAAAGCATATTATCAAGGATAAATTCGCTTATCGGGAAAGGTTTGCCGACTTCACTTTCTTCAGGTGATTTTACACCGAGAAGTAAGCGTATTCTTGAGACGGCAGTACTGATTGCAAGAGGAGCAGGGAAGAACGCTTCCGGCACTGATCATCTGCTTAGGGCAATACTGCGTGACAGCGAGTGCTATGCGTCGGTATTTCTGAGAGAGTCGGGAGTGGATGCGGAGCTTGTTACTTCACAGTATACCAGGCAAATAAAACAAAGCGCAGACAGAAAAAGTGAAAGTTCGAAAAGCATTAAATCTCTTTCGCCATTGCTGCTGAAGTACGGTAGGGATATGACTGAGCTTGCACAAAACGGAAAGCTTGATCCGTGCTTATGCCGTGATAAAGAGACTGCAAGAGCTATAGAAATACTTCTCAGAAGGTCAAAGAACAATCCTTGCCTTGTCGGTCAACCAGGTGTAGGAAAGACTGCCGTTGCTGAAGGACTTGCAATCAGGATAGTTGAGAAGAATGTTCCTTCGGAACTGAAAAATAAGCGCATATATATGCTTGATATAACGGCTTTGCTTGCAGGAGCAAAGTACAGAGGAGATTTTGAGGAGAGACTAAAAAATGTTGTTGAAGAGATAAAAAACGATGGAAATATAATTATCTTTATCGATGAAATACACAGTATTGTCGGCGCAGGTGCGGCAGAGGGCGCTATAGATGCGGCAAATATTCTCAAACCTATGCTTGCGAGGGGCGAGATAAGAATGATAGGAGCAACGACACTTAATGAGTACAAGAAGTATATCGAAAAGGATCCTGCACTTGAAAGACGGCTTCAGCCGGTATATATTGCCGAGCCTTCCGTTAGCGAAACTATAACTATACTATCAGGACTTAAGTCAAGGTATGAGAGCTATCATGGTATAACTATTACAGATGAAGCTATAAAATCAGCCGCCGAGCTTTCTGCAAGATATATCAATGACAGATTCTTACCTGATAAGGCTATAGACTTAATTGATGAAGCGGCTGCAAGGGTACGGGCAACTGCTACCGAAAATAATAAGGAGGCTGAAATATCAAAAGAACTGAGCGACTTAGCTGCTCAGAAAATCAGGGCAATCAATGAAAAGAATTTTGAACTTGCATTAAAACTCAGAGAGCAGGAAAAAAAGATAGCCTCTAAGAATAACTGTGAGAAGAACAACATCGGGACTGTAACAGCGTCGGATATAGCGGCGGTTACAGCACAGCGGACGGGTATACCGATTGACTCTTGCCAAAGCTCAGAGATAAAAGCTTTATCGGGACTTGAAAGAATGATGTCTGAAAATGTGATAGGTCAGGATAAAGCTATAAGTGCAATTGCAAAAGCAGTTAGGAGAGGCAGAACAGGTCTGTCTGACGGTCAGAGACCTATAGGTTCGTTTATTTTTCTCGGTACAAGCGGAGTGGGAAAGACTAAATGCTGTAAGGAACTTGCAAAGGCTTTGTTTGGTGATGAGAAGGCTCTGATAAGATTTGATATGTCTGAGTTTTCCGAAAAGCACTCTGTATCCAAATTGTTAGGTGCGCCGGCAGGATATGTAGGATATGAGGACGGAGGAATGCTGACAGACAAAGTGCGCAGAAGACCGTACTGTGTAGTATTGTTTGATGAGATCGAAAAAGCACATCCTGATATTTTTGATGTTCTTCTTCAGGTGCTTGATGACGGCAGACTTACCGATTCTTCCGGCAAGACGGTTGATTTTACCAACACGATAATAATTATGACCGGCAATATCGGAAGCAACATTATAGAAGGAGGAAAAGGCTCGCTTGGATTCAGAACGCAGGAGAGAAGCGCAGAAGTGTCATCTTTGATAAAAGATGTTCTCAAAAAATATTTCAGACCCGAGTTTTTAGGCAGAATAGACGATGTCGTAATCTTCAACGAACTGGGTTATGATGAAATGAAAAAGATAACAGAAGTACAACTTTCACAATTTGCAGAAAAGTGTGCTCGGCACGGAATTGCATTTAGATGGAGCGAAAAGCTTGCAGAATTGATCTGCCGTGATGCCGCAGGCAGACAGGAAGGTGCAAGACCTATAGCAAAGTTGATTGACGCAAATGTCAGAAGCATTGTGTCGGATGGCATTGTAAGCGGTGAGTTTGAAAGCGGCGATGAAATATATGCGGATATTGGGGAAGATGGTAGTTATTCGGTAAAAAAAGCAGTATATCATTAAGCTAATAAAAATGCAACCGAAGGCAAAAGCCTTCGGTTGCATCAGCTTGTCGAAAAAGTATTTTTCGACAAGCTGTCAGACTGCGAGAAACACACG
>CAMEKR010000201.1 GCA_945921515.1 uncultured Clostridia bacterium
CTGTTCGCTTATAAATGCGCTCACGACGCTGAGCTGTCGCTACCAACTTTTTGCGATATGTATAATCGTCCCCAAATGTGTCACCGGCACATTTGGGGAGGAAAGATATCCGTTTGCATACAGTTTTTGGGGAACTTTTCTTCGTGAGAAAAGTTCCCCTAACCCTTCAAAAGATCGTTTCGTCTAAGAGATTTCGCCCTCTGCGGAGGGCGATTTAAGGCTCTGCCTTAAAAATCCGCCGCCTTTTGAAAAAGGCGGGCGAAAACTTTCGGTTTTGCTCTCCAAACACTACCGTTAAAATATGCCGTTTCGATATCTCCGCAAAGATACTGCTTATTCAAAGGCGGAACTGCCTCCGTCACAGCCGGTATTGACATGGAATAGCGTTTTTGCTATAATAAGTACAAAAATCGTTGCATATCGAACGGAGGCGAAAAAATGGCGCCTAAGGCGAAATATACAAAAGAAGAGATAGCCGAAATTGCACTCGGTATCGTTGCCGGACACGGCATAGAAGCGCTGAACGCAAGGTCGCTTGCAGAGGCGATGGGCACATCGACAAGACCTATTTTTACCGCATATAAGAATATGGACGAGCTTGAACACAGCGTAAGACAGCTCGCTATGGATCAGTTTGCAAGGTATACCGTGATAGAAGACAACGGCGTTCCGGCTTTCAAGCAGGTGGGAGTACATATGCTCGCCTTTGCCAAAGAACAGCCCAAGCTGTTCAGACTGCTGTTTATGAGTGAAAGGGTGCACAGCCTCAGCTTCAGACAGATGTTTGATACGATACTTGGACCGTCTGCGGATAAATGCATTGAGTATATTATGCGTGACTACAGCCTTTCAAAAGAGTACGCAATGGAGCTGTTCAGAAAGGTGTGGATATTCACCTACGGCATAGGCATACTCATCTCGTCAAATATCTGCCGCTTTACCGAGCAGGAGCTGTCGGATATGCTCACCTCCGAGTTCAAAAGCACACTTATGATGATAAAAAGCAGGGCAGAGGAGCAGGGCGCAGAGCCTGCCGATTTACCCCAATAATAAAAAAGGAGAAATATCTATGGAACTTTTAAAACAGAACGAACTCAGCGCCAACAAAGCGGCGGCACTTGTAATGCGTGTTACGGCTATCCTTTTTACGCTGGTGCTTGTACTTGATTTTGTGGGGATCTTCACCGTTGATAAGACCACCATGCTGGTAGCCTATTTTATCGGACTTGTATTGCTTTTCCTGCCAACGCTTATCGTCAATATCATAAAGGTGAAAAGCGGCTGGGTGAAATATTTCACCATCGGCTGTGCGGTAGTGTTCACGGCGGTGCTGGCGTCGGTGCTTTCTTTTCATGTAGTCGTGCTTTATGTCTATCCCGTTGCAATTGCAAGCCTTTTCTTCTCAACGAGGCTCAGCATATTCACGGTAATACTCGACCTTATAGGAACGGCAGGCGGACAGTTTATTTGCTATAATTTTAATTTTGTTACGGATCATAATGTAGACAGCGTAAAGAATCTTATCCTGCACTCGATTCTGCCCCGATCTATTGTACTGATAGCCGTTTCCGCTATTCTGTATATGCTTTGCCGCCGTACCGCTTCATTGCTCGGCAGTCTTATGGGTGCGGAAAAGCAGAAGGAGATACAGGAAAAATCCACCGAGATAAGTCACTCAATGGCGGATATGGTGAGCCGTCTTGAAACGGTTTCGTCTACCTCTGCGGAGGCTAACAACAGCATCTCCACCGAAACGGCAAACGTAATGCGTGACAGCGATATCAATGCGGAATCTGTTCGTGCAATAGAGCAGAATATGGATGAAATAGCGCAGAGCCTTAAGGAACTCTCCGAGATGAGCGGAAATATCGCAAAGCTCACCGATAAGGCGCAGAAGATCTCCGCCGACAACGACAGCAAGATATCCCTTGCCGCAGACGGTATGCAGAAGATAAGCGCAGAGACCGACGCTACCCGTGATATGATAGCTCGTCTTGAGGCTTTGTCCAAGAAGATAGCCGCAATAACCGGTATGATAACCGATATCGCAACGCAGACCAATATCCTCGCAATAAACGCTTCTATCGAGGCAAGCCATGCAGGCGAGGCAGGCGCAGGCTTCTCCGTTGTGGCTTCGCAGATAAAGAATCTTTCCGAAAAGACGGGCGCTTCCGCAGAGGAGATAGCCAATATAATTGAGGAAGTTACCGGCAGTATAGAAAAGGCAGCCGCCGCTATGGACAGCAATTCCGCCCTCACAAAGCAGGGTGTAAAGGATATGGCGGCAATAAGAAGCTCCGCAGAACATATCAGCACAGCTAACAAAGAGGTTGCGGCAAATATCGAGGATATGACAAATGTTATCTCCAATGTTTTTGCAGGAAGCGAAACGATATCTACAGAGCTTGCAAATGTAAGCAGAAATATCGGCAACAACAGCAATGCCGTTCAGCAGGTTGCCGCCGCAATAGAGGAAAATACCGCCGCTACCCAGACGCTCGACGCAATGGTAAAGCAGATAAAGACTATGGCGCAGTCGCTTGAGGAGCTGACGGTGTAAAGGGTTGAAGGTTAAGGGATGTTTATACTACCCCGTTTTTGATTAACAAAGAGGTTTGTCGACAATAGATGGGGTTTGGGGCGAAGCCCCAAGCAAGGTCGCAGGGGCGGCAGCCCCCGATATTAAGCCCCTTCCCGAGGGGAAGGGGTCTGGGGATGGGGATAGAAAATTTGCTCAATTTCATAAAATATAGACTTTTTCGACAAGCTGAGCCGCCCAAAAGGGCGGCTCTTATTAGTTTTTAATTAGATACAAACTCAATTTTCAAAGACATATC
>CAMEKR010000202.1 GCA_945921515.1 uncultured Clostridia bacterium
CCTTGCCTTTTTATTTTTCTACCCCCTTGTGTCCAGTTTTAGTATAGCACTTCAGCTCTACTTATTAAAAAATAGACTTTTTCGACAAGCTGACGACTTTGGAGTATCTTTACTCCAAAGCCGTATTGCTATGCCGCGTCATCTAAGACGCATTGTTGCGTCATATGCTCATACATCGTATCAGCGAATATTCCGTAGCCTCGTGTAGGATCGCTGACAAAAACATGAGTGACTGCGCCGATGAGTTTGCCGTTCTGGATAATCGGGCTTCCGCTCATGCCCTGCACTATTCCTCCTGTTTTTTCGATCAGTTCTTTGTCGGTAACTCTTATTACAAGGTTTTTGTTGTCTTTATTATGGTTGTCGATACTTTCTATTTCTACCGAATACCTTTTTGGGCTGTCGGAGTCTACCGTTGATATGATATATGCGCTTCCGCATTGAATCTCGTCAGAAAAGCCGAGAGGATATTCATTCGCTCCTTCGGGAAGAATGTCAAGCGAGGCATATAATCCGCAGCTGCAGTTGTCGGTTATCTCTCCTGATTTTTTGCCTGCCGTAAGTGTTCCGCATAGCTCGCCTGGCAAGTCGTTCTGACCTTTTCGCACACTTGTAATTACTGCCGGTACGGTCTCGCCGCTTCCAAGAGGTAATATTCCTCCCGTATCTATATCACATACTGCGTGACCGAGTCCTGCGCATCTACCCGACTCTTCATCGTAGAACGTCATAGTTCCAATTCCTGCGGTGCTGTCTCTCACCCAGAGTCCTATTCTTTTCTCTCCGTCTGTGTCTGTCTTTATCTCAACAGTTGCTTTATACTCTTCGTTATCTCTTTTATAGGTCAGCTCGGCGGTGCTTCCTCCCGACATAATAAGCTCGCTCATTTTCTTTGACGATGTTATTTTTACTCCGTTTATCTTTGTGATTATATCTCCCTTTTCTATACCGGCTTTTCCTGCTGGCGACATCTCAAAGATATCATCGCTGTTTCCTATTTTTGCAAAGCCTGTCACTATAACCCCGTCTGTCAGCAGTTTTATTCCAAACGGAGTACCGCATACATAAAGATTAGGTCTTTCACGCTCTGCTGCCGCTTGAATAATCGGCGAACAGCAGGCGGCGGACGCATTGTCTTCGGCGTACACGGCACAAGAAAGCATAGATACAGCGCTTACAGCACATAATAAATTCCTGTATATCTTTTGCATTTCGGTTCCTTTCAATTTGTTTTCATCACAACATTAATATCTGCAAATGCGTTTTTTATATGAGAGGTATTTTTTAATTTTACAAAATGTATCTGATGGCAAAAATCATAACGGTATATTTTTCCGAACCGATCACGCTTTTACAAAACGGTTGTTATCTATAGTATTGATTTTTCGTCTTCGTTGTGGTATCATAAATAAAAAGAAAAGTCTTTACGAAACGGAAAAGGATTAAAATGAAAATTTTTGTTAATATTCTGAAGGTGCTGTTGTTTTTGGCTACGGGAATAATTGCAGTAGTCTTTAATGTAATAGGAGTAATTGTCGAGATAACGACTGAATACAGCCAGCTTGGAAAAATAATGGGTATTCTGATATTTTGGCTGATTTTCACCGTTATATGTTACATAGCACCCGTATTTTTCGCAATGTTCAAAAAGTACTTTATATGCGGTGCGCTTACCTTCTGCGGAATGATATGCGTATTCATTCTTCACGAGATGTTACCCGGCGGTCCGTCATATCTGTATATGCCTTTGCTTTTCATAACTCTAATAGGAATCCTGCTTGCTATTTTCGGCAACTGGGATAAGATTCACGGAACAATAGAAAAGCGTGAGAAAGAAAAGAATAAAGCCGCACCTTCTATATTAGGAGGAACAGCAAAGCCCGGTGACGCTCGTGTATCTAAGAATTCCGCTAAAAAACAGACAAAAGCGAAAAAGTAAATACGATACCCGAAAGGATGTTTATATGGGACTTCTTTCTGAAAACGAACAATTCCATCTTAAAATTAAGCAGGGCGATGTAGGCAGATATGTAATTCTCCCCGGCGATCCCGGCAGAGTACCATCTATCGCCAAATATCTTGATAACGCTGTGTTTGTCGCATCCAACAGAGAGTTTACAACATACACAGGTTTTCTTCTCGGAGAAAAGGTGAGCGTTGTTTCTACCGGTATAGGCGGACCTTCTGCGGCAATAGCCGTAGAGGAGCTTATCAGATGCAATGCGGATACCTTTATAAGAATCGGCACAAGCGGCGGTATGGATCTCAGCGTCAGCGGAGGCGACCTGATAGTAGCACAGGCTTCTGTAAGGAGTGAAGGCACTTCACACGAATACATTCCCGAAAACTATCCTGCGGTTGCGGATTTTACGGTAACTACTGCATTAAAAGCGGCAGGCGACGCATTGTCTGAAGATGTCGACGGCAAACGCTGTCATGTCGGAGTGGTTCACAGCAAAGACAGCTTTTACGGCGAAATAGAGCCGGAACAGATGCCCGCAGGAGAAGCGCTTGCAAAAAACTGGGCGGCTTATGTAAAATGTGGATGTCTTACCTCCGAGATGGAATCTGCTGCTTTATTTTCGGTAGCGCTTGCCCGCAGAAAGCGAGCAGGAGCTGTTTTCACGGCACTTTGGAATGTGGAAAAGAGCAACGCCGGTCTGCCCGATACTGTTTGTATGGACAGCGATAGAGCAATAAGAACAGCTGTTAATGCCGTAAAAATACTAATCGAACAGGACAGAAATAATGGCATTTGATCATATTTTATTCGACCTTGACGGT
>CAMEKR010000203.1 GCA_945921515.1 uncultured Clostridia bacterium
ATACCCTTCAAAAATCGTTTTGTCAAGAGTGTTCCGCTGTCTGCGGACAGCGGTTCGGGAATCTGTCCAAAGCAAGGACGCTTTAGTTGTTTGCCCAGAGTTTTGCAAGGATGCAAAACCAATCAAGCAAACAACACGAAACACCTGCCACCTTTTGTAAAAGGTGGACGAAAACTTTTAGTTCGCTCCCCAAACACTACCGTTAAGCCACGCCGCTTCGTCGAAACAAGTGGAGCTTGTTCTGACGAGGCGGAACTTCCTACGACGAAGTCGTCGACCCGCCGCCTACCATCGCCGCTAAATGTGCCGCCATCATTTTTGCGGCGTCTGCGGTGATATTATCGGCGTAATCCTTCGTCTGATTAAGCGGTATAAAGTCCTTTCTTGCCTGCTTTTCCTTAGGCTCGGGCAGAGCGTTCATGAAGTCGTCCGACGAAATCTCGGCGTACTTATCGTAGCTGTCGATATATGACTTTGCCGTGCCGGTTATCTTTGAATAGCCTGCGTCGCCGCCGCTTATTACTTCCTCAAAGAACTGCCGTACCCTCTCGTCCCTGACTTTTGCAAGGCAGGAGGAAACATAGGAGTAGGTGGCGGACAGCTCGGGATTTCGCATTACATTGAGCGCAAAATCCACAAAATCGTTGACCGAGTGATATCTCAGATAACTGCAGGCGGTGGTAATACTGTTGTAGTAATTGGGCGAGATTATGACCTTGCCGTCAAGCTCGGTCTGCCCTGCAAGCAGTGCGTCAAGCATTGGCTTTGTAAGCTCGCTTACACCCTGAGCGCAAGCGGACATATCTGCGTCGGGATAACGCTCGGAAAAGATATCAAGCTGTTTTGGCAATCGCCTCTGCCCCGATTTTGACACAACGTCAAGCTTCTGCCTGATACTGTCGTAGGTATCGGGCATAACATATCTTCTTGCGATGAGGCCTGCTTTCAGCTGTTCTTTTGACAGCAGCTCAAACGGTATCCTAAACGAAGCGGAAGAAAAACCGACCGCTTTCACTTCGCCGTTTTCATCGGGAGCTTTCCATATTTCCCTTATCGGCTGGATCTGTACCGTGTAGAACGGCTCTTTCTCTATTGCCGCCGCACAAGCGGCATAATGCCCCTTTAAAAGCACCGAATACAGCCCCGAAAAATGCAGGGATATACCGAAAAGGCTACCGCCTCGTCTTCCTATCTTAGCGGCGAGCTTTATCTGCGACGATTCGTAGGCGGAGGGGCGCTTTGTAGGTATAAGAAAAGGTGCGCTGTAAGGCTTGTCGCCTATTACGCTTATATTGCGGCTGCTGTGCCTTAACTGCTTTGAAACGCCGTATCCCGACCAGAAGAACATATTCTCCCCCGTTGTGGGATAGGTCTCAACAAAGCTCACCGCATAAAGTCCGTCCTGAAGCAGTCTCATTATCGGTACTAAGGCATAGTCGGGCATTTCGCCGTTTGCGAGCTTATCGTAGGCGGAATCTATCGCTTCTTTCATAATAGAGCCGTTTAATGCGCTTCCGTACTCGCTTATTACCTTGTCTGCGTTATCGTCATTCATACCGCCGCTTATCAGCATAACCGGCTCATCGTGTGCAAACATACAGTATTTGTCGCTGTCGGAGCTGATACGGCATATACCGATCTTTGAAAGACCGTTTTTCACCGAGAAGATTATCAGTTGGCTTTCCTCGGTATTTATATGCTCGCAGTTGACCTCCGGTATTCTTTCACTCATTCGCTTCCCCTTTGCTTAAGGTTATTTATCCCCCGTACCTACTTCAAGGTACTGCTCTATTTTTGCCTGAGCGCCGCCGTCGAAAAGTGATTTCGGAATCCAGGCAAGCGGCGTATTCTTCCTCATTACTATAAACATTGAAGCCGTTTCAACGTAGCTGTCATTTATTCCGAAGCGTATCAGCTCGTGCGGACTGTAAACGCTCTCCTCTGTTACAGATATACCCAAAGGGCATACTGCAAAGGTGAGCATACCCGGATGATCCATACTGCTTTTTATCAAAGGCGCATATTTTAAATGCGATACGGCAAGCATAACAAGGTACGCAAGCACCACAGCGCCCACGCCGCAGAAAAATCCGCCCATACCGAGATACCACCAGTTATCCTCCGCAAAGCCGATAAGCAGCTGAAACAGCACGATTGCGGCGGCAAAAGCAAGTATGCCGACGCACCACAGAAGTCTGCCAACCTTGCCCGTCACCATTGACAGCATTGAGGACTTCAGCTCCTTTGGGTTGTAGTCGCCCTTTGCGAATACCGCATTAGAAGGAATGTCACAGCTTGTATACAGCCTTTTGTCCGGCAGAATGTCACGGGGCATATCGCAGGGGATATCCCTTGCGGCTACGGCAGAAAGCAATATAGTCTTTGCCGCTGTAAACTGCGCCCTTGTATCAAACGAGCCTGCAGAGATACGATAGGTCCTGCCGCCTGCGTGTACGGCAATGCCCGAATCGTCTATCCTTGCGGAGTCGATGTCTTTCCACTCGTATACTTCGGGCTTGCTTTCACCGGGATATATCACCGAAAAGTTATCGGATATTATGTAATTTGTACCGTTGCTGTCGGTCATAATCTGACCGCAGAGATGCTCAAACGCCATATATGCGCCTCTCTTTCAGCCTGCCCTATCGGCAGACGCAGATACTCTGTATATATATCGGCAGGAACGGGGGGAAAGTTTAGTTTTTGGGGTTGTATAGTATATAAACGGATAGGATTCGGAAATTGCAAAATGTGGGTAAAGAAAAAG
>CAMEKR010000204.1 GCA_945921515.1 uncultured Clostridia bacterium
AAAAAATAGACTTTTTCGACAAGCTGAAAAGCCCTCGCAATGAGGGCTTTAATATCATATTATGTGCTTGCCGGCGGTGTGGTTGCCGCCGCTGTGGTGGTTGAAGTATCCTCGGGGATATCCTGCTTTTCAAAAAGCGTGTATCCGAGCATTGCATATCTTTCGGGATATGCGCCCAGTATATACCCGTCAACCTTGTAATTATCGGTTGGCTCTATGAAGGATTTTGAGAATACAGGCGAGCTTTCTGTAGAACGGCTCATCTCGGATATCTCATCGTCGCCCGTCCAGTAGGTCATAATGACTTTGCACTTTTCATCGACAAGAGCGTAATAATATCCATGATCGTCTTCTGTCGTGAAGGTGTTGAAGCTGTCAAGCAGAGAATGATCGGCAGATGTTGGGTCTATAATGGCAAATGTACGCAGTTCCTTATAGCCCTGTGCCGTATTTGCCGGACTTCCGTCATCGGGCGCCGGCAGTTCTGAAAGTCTTATCTCGGTAAAGCCTTTTCCCGATTCTGCTTTTGCGGTTATGTAAAGATAGTCACCTTCGCCTATCGTGACCGTTTTGCCGTTGTATGGGTAGCTGAAAAAGCCGGTATCTTTTTCGGGCTGATCGGCACGGAACTGTATCATGACATTCTGCGAGCCGAAGTAAAAGCTCTTTGCCTTAGCGACAGCTTCCTGAGACTTGCCCGAGTTTAAGAACATAGGAAATATTATAGCCGACAGAACTGCTATTATTGCAAGAACAACAACAAGCTCCACCAGCGTAAAGCCTTTTTTATTGCGAAGACGGATTAGCGTGCGCATCAGACGGACCTCCCCAATATGCGAAATCGTTATATATGCTGATTTTACCATATTTTTTCGAATGTGTCAACATTTTTACAACAATTTATACTTTCTGTGATATAAAAGTATGCATATAAACTAAGTCCGCATCGTGAAGATAACGCACTGCGATATGTAAAATTATTGTTCTTTTTATGAATACGCTTGACATCCTGCGCCGATAATTCTATAATTAATGTATACTCAACATCATAAGCAGATTAGCAGACATTAAATAACAGCGGATATATACTTATATACTATGGTAAAGGTGTGATGAGATGAATTTCCGATGGGATAAGAAATACTTATACTGGGGCGTAACGGCTTTTCTCGTTATTGCCGCCGCAATAGTCTTCTTCCTGGGGCTTTCCAGAGTAAACGAGATACTGGGCGCAGTTTTCTCCTTCCTCTCAATACTTGCTCCGGTTCTGTACGGCTTTGTTATAGCTTATATTCTGTCGCCTATTGCGACATTCATTGAAAAGCCCTGTCTGCGCCGACTCTTCTACACCATACAGGATAAAAAGCGTGAAAAGTTTGAGCGTGAGCATCCCGGCGAAGAGCCGCCGCCCAAGACATTCCCCGTTCGCAAGGTGGCAAGGGTGCTGAGCGTTATTATTACAATGATAATCGCCCTTGCCGTAATGACGGGTATTATCTGGATACTTCTCCCTCAGCTTATTGATACTATCACCATGCTTGTCAACAATATGCCGAGCTATGTCGCACAGATAAGCGAATGGGTATCGCAGACGCTGAAGAACTACCCCGAAGCCGAACAGTATGTACTACAGTTTACCGGCGGCATATCCGATATGCTGAACAAATGGCTGTCAACAGACCTTCTACCGCAGATGAACAACATATGGAATCTTATTTCTTCCAATGTCATGAACATCATCAGCGTGTTTATGAATCTGCTGCTCGGACTTGTTATTGCGGTATACTTCCTCAACAGCAAAGAGCTGTTTGCCGCACAGTCAAAGAAGATATTGTACAGCATATTCAAGACTCGCATAGCCAACAAAATAATATATACCACAAGAGATATCAACAAATCCTTCGGAAAGTTCATCACAGGAAAGATAATCGACAGCTTTATAGTCGGTATGCTGTATGTCGCCATTATGAGCGCATTCAATATGCCTTATGCGGCGCTGTGCGGCGTTATCATGGGCATTACCTGTATCATCCCGTATTTCGGTCCGTTCATCGGATATATCCCGTGTATGCTCCTGCTTGTGCTGGTCGATCCCGTACAGTGCATCTACTTCACCATAATGGTAGTAATAATCCAGAATATCGAGGGCAACATCTTAGCTCCCAAGATTATCGGCGATTCAACAGGCCTTTCGAGCTTCTGGGTAATATTCGGTATGCTTTTAGGTCAGGGCTTGTTCGGCTTTGTCGGTCTTATAATAGGAATACCGCTGTTTGCCGTAATATACAACTTTATCAAAGAGAGAGTTGTGCATCGCCTTGACAAGAAGGCTCTTCCCTCCGACTCAAACGACTACCGTGATATTCACCATATTGACGCAGAAACGGGAGAACCGGTATTCTTCCCGCATCCGCCTTATATGAAAAAGGATAAGGAAAAGCCCAATATCAAAAAAGGAATCAAAAAAATCTTTGTCAAAGAAAAGCGAAAATCTTCGGACGATAAGAAATAATAGCGAAAAGGTGCCTGTGGCACCTTCAGACTGTAGAAAAACCTCTTTGAAAGAAATAAATGGGGTTTGGGGCGAAGCCCCAAGCAAGGTCGCAGGGGCGGCAGCCCCCGATAATAAGCCCCTTCCCGAGGGGAAGGGGTTTGGGGTTAGGGATAGAGAAATTGCACTAGTCAACAAAAACTGGACAGAAAAAATATAAGTTTGTACAACAAGAAC
>CAMEKR010000205.1 GCA_945921515.1 uncultured Clostridia bacterium
TCTCTCATTATTTCATACAGGATATACATAATGATGCACTCTCCGAACACGGGATAAGCCGTTGTCTGAATGGAAGAATAGATATTGAACAAAAGTGCGGTGCGGAGCATCTCGGGATGGAAATTGCACAGCGCAACATACAGTCCCGGCAGGATTACGGCGATAAGAAAAGCGAGGAATCTGATAGTACGCATAAACGCCGAAAAATACGGCTTATGCGTATAGTCGTCCATTGTGACAAAATTTTCTGCAAGCAGGCACGGCAGTATTATTGCAAACGGTGTTCCGTCAACGATTATTCCCACTCTGCCCTCGTACAGCTTCGATACAAATACATCGGGTCGCTCGGTGGTTTTTATCTGCGAGAACAAGGAGGTTTCTTCCGGCTCAAGATAGCTCTGAAGATATTCACTGCTGACTATAGTATTGAGCGGTATGTTCTTCAGCTTATCGGTCACGCTTGCGACGGTACTGGTGTCAGCCTTATCGGTGAGGTAGCAAAGGCAGACATCAGTGTTGCTTCTGTCTCCCACGGTCATCATAACGGTTTTAAGCGTGGGGGATTTCATACGGCGACGCACCATTGCGACATTTGTTCTGACAACTTCGATGAAGCCCTCACGGGAGGCACGCAGATTGATATGGGTAGAAGGCTCGTCAATGCTCCTGTGCGAATAGCCCTGAATACCTATCGCAATGCCGAAATCAGCACCCTCGCACAGCAGTACCGCAAAGCCCGACATAACGGCAAGGCAAAGTGCGTCAACATCGTATACCTGCTTTTGTTCTTCGGCAATAGGCATGGTAAGGGCTATCTTGCCCATAAAATCTGCGCCGTTTTCAACCTGTGGCGGCGAGGAGAACAGCGGTCGGAAGATAAGGTCTGCAAGCTTTTCCGTATTAGTCATACCCTCGCAGGTTATCGACGCCATAGAATGTCCTCCGACCGAAAAATACTTGATTATAATATCCGAGCTGTTGTTCATAAGCGCCCTTACCGCTGTGCAGTTTTCGCTGAGCACGGCGGTCAGCTTTTTATCATGGCATATCGGTTCGGTGCTTTTCTCCGATAGGTCGGGCGACTTTTTATATTTACTCATAAGGTTTCCTTCCGCATAATGAAATGTTTTCTGAGAATAATAAATTTATCGGTTTCACACAGTTTATCATACCCCGCAACGGAGGCATTATGCTGATAATCATTATTCGTTCTGTGCTTTTATATATTCTCATCGTTTTTGCGCTTAGGCTTATGGGTAAAAAACAGCTCGCACAGCTTCAGCCGTCCGAGCTTGTCACAACCATACTTATATCAAACATCGCCACCTTGTCGCTTGAGGATTCGGCTGTGCCGATGGTATACGGCATTATTCCGATAATGACTATTGTATGCACGGATGTGTTTATGTCTTTTATCATGCTGAAAAGCTCACGACTGCGCCGAATCATAACCGGCACTCCGCAGATAATAATATCCGACGGCGTAATCGACCGCAGAGTGATGAAGCACCTTAGATACAGCGTAGACGAGCTGATGGAGGCAATGCGTGAGTGTATGATATTCGATATCTCGCAGGTGCAGTACGCAATTGTCGAGACTACGGGTAAGATAAATTTCTACCAGAAGAGCTGTTACAGAAACACGGAGAACGGCGACATGGGACTGCAAGTGCCTAACTGCGATCCTCCCTGCCTGCTTATAAAAGACGGCGAGATAAACTATCCCGGTCTTCGCCGCTGGGGCAAGGGCGAAGCTACGCTCAGAAGCATGATAGCCGAAATGAACCTTAATATAAAAGATATTTTCCTGCTTACCGACAGTAAGGACAAGGGCGTGTATACCGTACTGAAAAACGGCTCGCAAAGCGGCACAAAGCCTATAGGCAAGCCTTAAGAGAGGTGAATATATGGGAAGGATAATAACCTGCTTTGCAATAATGACAGCTATCACGGCATTCGCTCTGTTCGGCTACGGCTACTGTGCCAAAAATGCCGAGAGCCTTATCGAAGCTACCGACGGCATTTTATCGGCAACGGAAGAAAATGACACAAAAAAAGCCTCAGAGCTTGCGCTTGAAGCGGAAAATATATGGCGTGGGTTATCCGATGGTACTGTTTTTGTGGAAGATAATGACTGTGACAACGAGATAGCCATGAGCATATCGAGAATAAGGGTATACGCCGAAAACGCCGACGAAGAAATTTATACCGAATGTGCGATACTAAAGCGACTTGCCACGCTTTATATCACACGACAAAAGCCAATATGGTCGAATATATTTTAGCGGCGGCGAGTCGCCGCTGACAATTCCGCCTTTGGAAAAGTAGTATCTTTGCGGAGATAACGCAACGGCGGGTTTTAACGGAAGATTAAGGGGAGCGAAACGAAAAGTTTCGGTCAAGCCTTTTTAAAGGCTTGCGGATTTTTAAGGCAGAGCCTTAAATCGCCCTCCGCAGAGGGCGAAATTTCTTAGACAAAACGATCTTTTGAAGGGTTAGGGGAACTTTTCTCACGAAGAAAAGTTCCCCTTAACTGTATTATTAATGCTATTGTTTCTCTTGAAATGTGCCAGTGACACATTTCAAGACGAGCTAACAACCGCAAAAAGTTGGTAGCGAGATTGTGCTACAAGTGGAACGCTTAGCTATAAGCGGGCACGCTATACCAATCGATACACTTAGTGTTTGTATCGCGGGAGACACCTAAGGGGA
>CAMEKR010000206.1 GCA_945921515.1 uncultured Clostridia bacterium
TTATTTCCCACCGAAAACAAACACGGCAAGAATGATAACCGCAAGCGAGCCGATACAGATTATCCAGTTACGGTTAACTGTACGGCTGAATTTCTTTTCGTGTTCGATACGCTCCATACGGCGCTTAAGTTTATAATCGGGTATCTGTTTCATACGCTCCTCCAAAGGCTGTGCATTCGCTTTGCCGACGGAATGTTTATATTTTTCAATTACAGTTTACTATATCTCCCCGCTTTTGTCAACAATTACGCTTGACACAGCGGAACATTTATGATAAACTAAACATATATTGAAATGACCGTGTACAGCAAAAGTAACCGATGTACGATGTCTTACAGAGAGCCGCATAAGGTGAAAGGCGGCAGACTATATCACGGTGAAGTGCGGCTGTACGGATTTTATCCGGGTCGGCAGAGGGAAAATAAGTATCTCTGTCCGTTTAGTCTGCGTTAAAGACATAAAAGGGAGCAATATGCTCTGAAACGAAGTGGAACCGTGACGCTGTCGCCTTCGTCTGCAATGCAGACGGAGGCTTTTTTGATACGATAATATAAGAAAGGTGGGAAAAGGATGTTCGACAAGATAAAAGCAGATATACGCTCGGTCAGAGAAAGAGATCCTGCGGTAAAGAGCGACCTTGAAGTATTTTTCCTCTATCCCAGTTTCAAGGCAGTAAGAGCCTACCGCAGAGCGCACAAGTGGTATCTTAAGAAGCATTACTTCATAGCAAGATGGATATCCCAGAGAGCCCTGCGTAAAACAGGTATAGAAATACATCCCGGCGCTACTATCGGCAAGGGCTTGTTCATAGATCACGGTAGCGGCGTAGTAATAGGCGAAACCACCGAGATAGGCGACTACTGTACGCTCTATCAGAATGTTACGCTCGGCGGTACCGGCAAAGATACGGGAAAAAGGCATCCGACGCTCGGAAACAATGTAATGGTCGGCTCGGGTGCAAGAGTGCTGGGACCTTTTAAAGTCGGAGATAATTCAAAGATAGCCGCAAATGCGGTAGTGCTGTCCGAAGTTCCTCCAAACTGTACCGCTGTCGGCGTGCCTGCAAGAGTAGTCCGCCGTGACGGTCAGAAGGTCACAAGCTGCGACCTCGACCAGATACACATTCCCGATCCTGTTTCACAGCAGCTGTGCGCTATGCAGAGCAAGATAGAGACATTGCAAAGCGAGATAGACCTGCTCAGTGAACTGCTTAAAGAAAAAGAAAACGAAAACAAAGGAAGGTAATAAGTATGCAGTTATATAACACTCTGTCGCACAAAAAGGAAGAATTCGTACCGAACACAGATGGTAAAGTCAATATGTACACCTGCGGCCCTACGGTATATCATTATGCTCATATCGGCAATCTGCGAAGCTATATTATGGAAGATGTGCTGGAAAAGTACCTTCGCTATACCGGATATGATGTTAAGCGTGTAATGAATATCACCGATGTGGGACATCTGACAAGCGACGGCGATACAGGCGATGACAAGATGCTAAAAGGCGCAAAGCGTGAGCATAAAACCGTTATGGAGATAGCTAAGTTCTACACCGACGCATTTTTCGCCGACTGCAAGAAGCTGAATATCAAGACTCCCGATGTAGTTGAGCCTGCAACCGGCTGTATCGACGACTTTATCAAGGTAATATCCTCTCTTATCGAAAAGGGCTATGCTTATGAAGCAGGCGGAAATATCTACTTTGACACATCAAAGCTTGAAAAATACTATGTATTCAACGACTTCAAGGAAGAAGACCTTGCAGTAGGCGTAAGAGAAGGCGTTGAGGAAGATTCAAACAAGCGCAACAAGGCTGACTTTGTTCTCTGGTTTACTAAATCGAAGTTTGAAGATCAGGAACTTAAATGGGACAGCCCGTGGGGAGTAGGTTATCCCGGCTGGCATATCGAGTGCAGCTGCATCAGTATGAAGCACCTCGGAGAATATCTTGACATCCATTGCGGCGGTATCGACAACGCATTCCCTCATCATACAAACGAGATAGCACAGAGCGAGGCATATCTCGGTCACAAGTGGTGCAACTACTGGTTCCATGTTCTGCACCTTAACACAAACAGCGGCAAAATGAGCAAGTCAAGCGGCGAGTTCCTCACCGTTTCTCTTCTTGAGAGCAAGGGCTATGATCCGGTAATATACCGTTTCTTCTGCCTGCTGTCACACTACAGAAAGTCGCTCGTTTTCACCTACGAAAACCTCGACAATGCCGCAGGCGCATACAATAAGCTTATAGCAAAGATAGCTCAGCTTCTTTCTGCACCTCAGGGCGAGGTTGACAAAACGGCGTTTGACAAGCTTCGTGAGGGCTTCACCGCCGCTATGGACAACGATATAAATACATCTCTTGCGATTACGGCACTTTACGATGTATTGAAAGCGGACACCACACCTGCTACAAAGCTTGCGCTCATTGAAGACTTTGACAAGGTGCTTTCGCTGTCGCTTATTGAAAAGGCAAAAGCCGCAAACGAGAAGAAAGACAGCACTTCAGAAGATATTCCTGCCGAGATACTTGACCTTGCCGAGCAGAGAAAACAGGCAAGAAAAGATAAGAACTTTGCTCTTGCGGACGAGCTTAGAGATAAAATAACCGCAATGGGTTATATTGTTGAAGAAACAAGACAGGGTACGGTTATTAAGAAAGCGT
>CAMEKR010000207.1 GCA_945921515.1 uncultured Clostridia bacterium
TCGGTGTCGGATAATTCCTTTTGCTGTGCTAAATATTCCTCTATCGCCTTTTTCTTTATCTCTTCCTCATCAAGCTGTACGGCGGCAGGCCGCTTTATCTCAACTATTGTCACGATAAACTTATACAGCTCAAACAGGAAGAACAGCGCTATCGGTATGATAATACATACAAAGAAGCCCGTTTTAGTTCTCAAAAAGCTCATTACCGAACCGAAACCGCCTATTTTTACGCCTGTCCACTTTCCGATAATGTCCGACGGATAAACCTCAATGCTGTCCTTTACATCATTGTTATCGCCTTTTGTTACAAAGCTCACGCTTCCGTTGCGGCTGTTCACACCGATTATCCTATGAGTGTTCTTGACCTTGTTGCCGTCTATTATTGTCCAGAAGGTGATAACGTCATCCTTTTGGAGCTTGTAGACATCGTCTATACCGCAGTCGATGATAAGGTCGCCCGATGAAAAGGTAGGTGCCATAGAATCCGACTCGACCGTCAGCGGCATATATCCAAGCAGATTTGAAACGCCGTTGTTGCTGTCTGCGGTAAAAACAAGTATAGTCACAAGCAGTGCCAGTATAAGCACTATCCACGACAAAACAGAAACCGCAATTTTTATTGCCTTTTTCATATTCATTTCCTTTATGTACTTTCGGTTATTCTGAAGTTCATTCCTAATTTCATTGTGCCGCCGATTATGTTATCAAGACAATCGGGATCGTTTCCCTCCAGCCAGATAACCACCGTGTATTTATCCTTTGCGCCGGGCTTGAAGCTGTCGGTATGCGTTGTCATCACAACGGTTGCGGCTTCAAACTCCTTGTCGCAGTCTTTTTCTTTGCCCGTACCGTCAGACTTTGTCTTTGCGTAGACGGTCTTCTCGCCGTTTTTGTAGACTGCAACTCTTACCGCTTCGTCAACGCCTTTAGTGGTATGCTCCATAACCATCTCGCCGTCATAGGCTACGGTATCGTCACCCGAATTTATAAGATAGAAGGTATAGGCAATGTAGTTCTCGCCGTTATGTGCGCCGTTTATCTTATCTACATTTTCGGGTATATCCTCGCCGCTTATATTCGTTATATCGTACAGAATGTCGGCGTTCAGCGACGCTATTGACTTTTCATACTCGGGAGTTTCCGATAAAGAAAGCCCCTGATTTATCATATCGTACTTATTGACCTTTACCGTGAATGTTCCGTATTTGTCGTAGAAGTACGAAGCCGCATATCCTATTGCCACAAGCGCAACAAGTATCACGATAAGTATGCTTATTATCCTGACTATGACCTTGTGCCGCTTTACCTCTTTTGCGGTTCGTCGCAAGGTAAGGATATCCGCCGCTTTATTGTGTGCAGACTGCTCCTCATCTAACGGATTTTCGTTTTCATCCGTAACGCCGTCAACGCCGTTTATATTATCTTTTTCCAATGCCACATCCCCATTCTTTGCGGTATTATGTTATGCCTCGCTCTGCTCCTGCTCATGCTCCTGATTCTTTCTGCGGATAAATCTCTCCTGCAGGAAATTGCCGGAAAAATCTCCCGTAGCAGAGCCTGCACCCGTATAATACGAGCACTCAAATTCATAGAACTTTTCCGCCGTTTCGGCAGAAGCTACGCCTGTTGCTATCGGCTCAGCGTCAAGGTCTCTTATCAATGTGATAAGCGAACAGATACAGGTGTCCGAGCGTTTATCCTTGCCTATTGAAGCGGTTATCGCCTCATCCAGCATGACATATTCGGGCTCAAAATCCGCAATTCTCATAAGCGGAAAAGAAACAGCGTCAACGCCCGTTATCATAGTGTGAAAGCCTGCGTCTTTAAGCTTGCGGATAGATTTTGAGCAGCTGTCTTCATCATCAAAAACCGAAGACGGTATCTCAAGGCATATCTTGCTGTTCTTTGCCCCGACCATACCCGTAAACTCTGTAAGAATATTCGTACAATCGCTTCTTCTGAGCAATCTCAGCGGAATATTGACCGATATCCAGTCAAAGTCAAGCTCCCTACCCGTAAATTTGTCCGCCGCCTTTATCGTCTGAAGCAAAGCAAGCTTGAACAGCGGTATGCATCTGTCGTCGGATTCAACTACAGGCATAAACCTTTCGGGCAAAAGCACTCCCATATCGGGAGCGTTGAGCCTTATACTGCTCTGATAAAAAGCCGCACCTTTTGTAAATGAATCAAAAATCGGACGGTATCTCATCTCAATGGCACGAAGACCGCTTACGGTTGCAGAGTTATCCTGTAAAACTTCTTTTTCGTCCATGAGCTTCACCTCCGATTATGTGTAATTGAATACAGTTATACATTTTTATTATACGACATATAGCAAATAAAGTCAACAAAAATCGACAAAAACAAGGAAGAATTACTGATTTTTTTAAAAATGGGAAAATATAAAATCCCACAGTGTTAGTGTGGGATTTCAGCTTGTCGAAAAAGTATTTATTTTTTTAATAGAAAGAATTCTCTATCCCCATCCCCTAAACCTTTGTGAACGCTCTGTGGCGCATTGTCCTAATGCGCTTTGGGCGTTCACCTTCAGGCATCCTTGCCTGCCTTCCCCAAGGGGAAAAAGAGGGCTCAAAAGCGGAGCTTTTGAAAATCAGCCGTAAGGCTGATAGAATCGCACCC
>CAMEKR010000208.1 GCA_945921515.1 uncultured Clostridia bacterium
GCGCATTAGGACAATGCGCCACAGAGCGTTCACAAAGGTTTAGGGGATGGGGATAAAAAATTAGCTCTATCAAATAAAAATATACACTTTTTCTACAAGCTGAATGAACCACCGTTTCCGGTGGTTCATTTAATATTATTTCATCTTGTGATAAAATTATTCAGCGTCTTCTGCCGTTTCTTCTTCAGCAGGAGCTTCTTCAGCTTCTTCTGCTTCTTCAGCGGGAGCTTCTTCAGCAAGCGCACGGATAGAAAGGCTTACTCTGTTCTGCTCTTCGTTGATTTCGATTATCTTAACCTTAACCTCATCGCCTACAGACAGAACCTGAGCTACATTGTTTATACGCTCTGTGGAAATCTGGCTGATGTGGATAAGACCGTCAACACCGGGGATTATCTGAGCAAATGCACCGAAAGGAGTGATGCTTACTACTGTAACGTCAACAACATCGCCCTCGTTGTATTCTGCCGTGAACTTGATCCAGGGGTTGTCCTCATCCTTCTTGCAGCCAAGAGATACTCTCTTCTTTTCGGGATCGAAGCTCTTAACATATACATCGAGCTTGTCGCCTATCTTAACTATCTCTCTGGGGTGCTTGATTCTGCTCCAGGTAAGCTCGCTTGAGTGAACCATACCGTCAACTCCGCCGAGGTCTACGAATACGCCGTAGCTTTCGATAGACTTAACTTCGCCTGTGAACTTCTGACCAACTTCAATGCTCTCCCAGAACTTAGCCTTAGCCGCGTCGTTAGCTTCCTTCTTAGCCTGACGGATAGAGCCTACGACTCTGCCTCTTGCTTCGGTTACTTCGATAACCTTGAAAGGAACTGTCTTCTTGAGCAGTTCTTCGAGCTTGCCGTCCTTGGGAACACCTGTCTGTGATGCAGGGATAAATACTCTTGTGCCGTTGGAGATGATGATAACGCCGCCCTTAACTACGGATGATACTTCACCTTCAAGCGTTTCATTTGCTTCCATTGCCGCTGCCAGCTTTTCTACGCCGAGAACGCTGTCTACCTTCTTCTTGGAGAGGGTAACTACGCCTTCTGCGTCGTTGATTGCGGTTACGATGGCCTCGATCTCATCGCCTACCTTAACAACATCAGAGGGAGCTGCATTGGGATCCTGCGAGAGCTCGCTTGCAGGAATGTAGCCCGAGTGCTTTGTGCCTAAGTCTACAACAGCTTCGTTCTTGTTTACAGCTACTACTAAAGCCTTAACCCTGTTCCCTATATATACTTTTTTGAAGGTCTTGTCAACCTCCTTCATGAAGTCGAGTTCTTCATCATTGAGAATTTCGCTCATAATTCTATGAACCTCCTTTATTATATAGGCAGGTGTCGAAGCTCCTGCCGTTATACCGACTGTACCGCCCTGCGAAGGGAGCAGTCCGAGTACTGCGGCTTTATCAATATCACTGCCGTTTTCCGTGAAGATAACAGGACAGTGTTTTTGACTTATCTGTGCCAGCTTTGTAGTGTTGCTGGAATTCTTGCCACCGACTGTGACCATAAGTACACAGCGCTTTGCAAGCGCCTCTGTTTCACTTTGTCTTTCAGCCGTTGCACTACATATTGTATCAAAAATTGCGATATTTGTATAGTGTTTTTTTGCAACTTGTTTGCAAGATTGCCATTTTGACGAATTAAAGGTCGTTTGAGCTACCATAGTTAGTGCATTTTGACGATTGAAAATCTGCGACTCAAACGCTTTTTCAAGCTCGTCTGCATCTCTTATTACGGTGACAGAGCCTATGTCCGCACAATGTCCGACTATGCCTCTGACCTCGGGGTGATCGGGATCTCCTGCGATAATAACGCCGCCCTTTGCACTTGCTACTATCCTGTGTATCTTAGCCACAAACGGACAGGTAGCGTCAATGCAGTTCAGCCCCCGCTCTGCGATATGCTCAATAACCTGTTTTGACACTCCGTGTGAACGGATAATAAGCGTGTCATCTGCTGACAGCCCGTCCGGACTATCTACAGGGAACACTCCCAGCTTTTTAAGCCTTGTTATTTCGTTATCGTTATGGATAAGCGGACCCAGCGTATAGCATCTGCCGCTTTTATTAGCTGTTTGTTCGGCTATATCGACGGCTCTTCTGACTCCGAAGCAAAAGCCTGCGGATAAGGCTGTCTCTATAGTGTATCTGCTCACTTGCTTTCCTCGGAGGCTTCAGCCTTTTCTTCCTTCGGAACATACTGCTTGGGAAGCGGATCGCCGTACTCGCTCATGCCGTCCATAAGTATCTTTATATTATCCATGATAAGATTTGAAACTCTTCTCAGTTCGCTTCTGTCGTCGCTGTTGATGGCAATCTGCTCGGCGGGTATCATCTCGCCGATAGATATCCATACTTTTCTTCTGAAGCCTTTTTTACCGTACTTTATGCACACGGGGAGTACAGGTGCGTTTGTCTTGCCTGCGATGACTGCTATGCCCGACTTTGCTCTGCCTATGTTTCCGTCCTTTGAGCGTGTACCCTCGGGGAATATTACAAAGGCTCTGTTCTTTTTAAGGTCGGATATTGCACGGTCTATCGCCGCACCGTCACTTGCTCCTCTTACTACGGGGAAAGCGCCGCATCTGGTGATAAGCCAAGCGAAGAATTTGTTCTTCTCAAA
>CAMEKR010000209.1 GCA_945921515.1 uncultured Clostridia bacterium
GGGGGGTAAAATCCCCCTCTCTCTATTATCCGCTTTGCAACATCCCTATACCTATTTTCTCTAAAAATACTTCTCCTCTCTTAAAAATTATTGACAACAGCCAAAATAGATAGTATAATAAAATAGTACGCTGTGGAGAATACACAGCAAAAAATCGGTAGAATTATACCAAAATATTATGGAGGCTTTTGGAAATGAGAGTTTACAATTTCAGCGCAGGTCCTGCGGTACTTCCCGAAGAAGTGCTTAAAGAAGCAGCAGACGAGATGCTTGACTACAAGGGAACGGGTATGTCCGTTATGGAGATGTCCCACCGTTCAAAAGCATATGACGCTATCATCAAGGAAGCAGAGCAGGATATCCGTGACCTGATGAATATTCCCGACAACTACAAGGTACTGTTCTTACAGGGCGGTGCATCACAGCAGTTTGCGGCTGTTCCCATGAACCTTATGAAGAACAAGAAGGCTGCTTACATAATCACAGGTCAGTGGGCTAAGAAGGCATATCAGGAGGCACAGATGTACGGCGAGGCTGTAGCGGTTGCTTCTTCCGCTGACAAGACCTTCTCATATATCCCCGATTGTTCAGACCTTGACATTCCCGAAGACGCAGACTATGTATATATCTGCGAGAACAACACGATATACGGCACAAAGTTCTGGCAGCTGCCCAACACTAAGGGCAAGGATCTTGTTGCAGACGTATCCTCCTGCTTCTTATCGGAGCCTGTTGATGTAACAAAGTACGGCGTTATCTACGGCGGCGTTCAGAAGAATGTAGGTCCTGCAGGCGTTGTTATCGCAATAATCCGTGAAGACCTTATCACAGACGATGTTCTCCCCGGCACTCCCACAATGCTCAAGTGGAAGACTCAGGCTGACAACGATTCTCTCTATAACACTCCTCCTTGCTACGGCATCTATATCTGCGGCAAGGTATTCAAGTGGATAAAGAAGATGGGCGGCCTTGAGGCTATGAAGGCTCACAACGAGAAGAAGGCAAAGATTCTTTACGATTACCTCGACGAGTCAAAGCTGTTCAAGGGTACTGTTGAGAAGAAGGATCGTTCTCTTATGAACGTACCTTTCGTAACAGGCAACGAAGAGCTTGACGCTAAGTTTGTAAAAGAAGCTGCAGCAGCAGGTTTTGTAAACCTCAAAGGTCACAGAACTGTCGGCGGTATGAGAGCTTCCATCTACAACGCTATGCCTATCGAGGGCGTTGAAAAGCTCGTTGAATTTATGAAGAAATTCGAGGCTGAAAATAGCTAAAGAAAAGCGATTTGAAGTAGTCTAACGGGATTCTGATCCATTGACTGCTACTCAGATTTTGGCTTGTAAGCAAACGGGGGTAAATTACCTCCGGCACACCGAAGGCTACGGCGGCGGACTGACAGTTCTTCTGGACAAGGACGGAAAGCCGGTAGTCACACCGGTTCAAAGCTGATTCTTTTCTCCCCCGTTATGTCGGGGGAGAAAACCATATTACATACGGCGAAGTGCATACGCCACGAAAGGAAAATAATTATGTATAATATTCAAACTCTGAATAAAATCGCCGCTTGCGGTACCGATTTATTCGACAAGAGCAAGTACACGGTTTCGGATGATTGTGCCGCACCCGACGCAATCATGGTAAGAAGTGCAAAGATGCACGATATGGAGTTTGCTCCCAATCTTCTTGCTATAGCAAGAGCAGGCGCAGGCGTAAACAACATCCCTGTTGACGAATGTGCCGAAAAGGGTATCGTTGTATTCAACACTCCCGGCGCAAACGCAAACGCAGTTAAGGAGCTTGCTATCTGCGGTTTACTTCTCGCTTCGAGAAAAATCCCCGAAGCTATCGCTTGGGCTCAGACCTTAAAGGGCAACGGCGAAGAAGTAGGCAAGATGGTAGAAAAGGGCAAGAGCAACTTCGCAGGCTGTGAGATAATGGGCAAGACGCTCGGTCTTATCGGTCTTGGCGCTATCGGCGGCAAGCTTGCAAACATTGCAGTTTCGCTCGGTATGAAGGTAATCGGCTACGATCCTTTCCTGTCTGTCGGTGCGGCTCTTAACTTAAAGCCTCAGGTAAGCGTTACATCTAACATCAACGACATCTACGCACAGTCGGATTACATATCCTTACATCTTCCCTATAACAAGGATACAAAGGACACCATCAACAAGGAAACTCTTGCACTTTGCAAGGACGGCGTAAGACTGCTCAACTTCGCAAGAGGCGAGCTTGTAAACAGCGAAGCTATTATCGAAGCTGTAGGCAGCGGCAAGGTAGCAAGATATGTTGTTGACTTCCCCTGCGATGAGGTTCTCGGCGTTGAGAACATTATTGCAATTCCTCATCTTGGCGCTTCTTCGGAAGAGTCGGAGGACAACTGTGCTGTTATGGCTGCAAACGAGCTTATCGAGTATATCGAAAGAGGAACGATAAGAAACAGCGTAAACTTCCCCAATGCTTCACTTGCAAAGACGGGCAACGCTCTCGTTTGTGTTCTGCACAAGAACATTCCCAATGTTATTTCACAGATCACCGACGCAATTTCGGGAAATGTTGAAAATATGAGCAACACCTCCAAGAAGGACTGGGCTTACACGATGG
>CAMEKR010000210.1 GCA_945921515.1 uncultured Clostridia bacterium
TACTGCGCAAGAATGTCGGAAAGCATTTTTTCAAAAGCGTTTAAGCGTTCTTCGTTCATAATACCGATCTCCGAATTCTGATTACTGTTTCTGATTATGAATTTCCTTCAAGTCCTCAATAGCAAGAACGGGATCCATAGTGTGGAAAATCATATAATTTCGTTTCATTGTTTGGGCTGGAGCTTGCTTATAAATCTTTGCGCTATCCTCACCGGTGTAATAGTGCCAATAACGATAGATATAGCCTATCCAGTACAGCACATCAGCAGAAAATATCTCTCCGTTTCTTGTAAGCGATTCACCTGCAACAGAGGCGACTTCCTCAAGCAGGTATTCTTCTCCTGCCCACTGCATACGGTTATACTTTGAATCAAGCTCCTTTGCGGTATCGGATATCATAAATGCCTTGATAAAAGCGGCGCTGTTATATTTCTTCTCGGCAGATAGTTCAAATAATCTACCTTGAATATCACAAAGCTTTAACTGAAGCTCGTTCATTGTTTTCCTCCACTCTTGGCCTCGTCGAGTATTTCATCAAAGAACATACCCTCACGACGATAATTCTTGCAAATATCGTTGGCAAGGGAAATCCCTCTCGCCCGGTTTTCTTCGGCTACTTCTTTCATAAACAGTCTTTCAAGGTAAGAAAGCTCAACTTCTGCTTCGATGTGAACAGCATCACAACCCTTTTGTGAAACAGCCACGTACTGCTTACCGAGCTGAAGTGCGGAGAGACTATTGATAAGTGCCATATCGGTTACATTGCCGACAAAAAAGTTATCGATAACGAAAAACATGCGGTCGTTCGCAATGCTTCCGATAATAAGATCCTTGTTTAATGTCATAGCACGGTACTTGTTGTAGAAAGGCGTACCGTTTATTTTTTCCATTTTTCCTCTGTGATATGCTACAAGCATTGCCCAGTCAATATCAGCGGGAACTTCAATGTGAGCGAGTTTATCTACGCTTACAGAAACAATGTAGAACTTAGACTTCTCATAGTCACAGATCAAAGTTAGTGCCTGACCGGGATCGGTTCCCATATAGAAGCCTTTGCCGAAGTCACATTGTTTTCGGCTCTTGGGCTCAATAGGGCCTTCAATACCCGACTTTGAACCATGATAAAGAAGCACTCGGTCTGTATCCAACTTAATTGCTTCTGATTCCTCGGCAATCCTTTTCAAAGTCATATCATAAACAGGGATGTGCTTTTCCTTACAAAAATCAAACATTTTTGATTGTGCCAATTTGTTAGGCACAGCACGACCGTTCTCCCAACGATTCACGGTTTGGAAGGTAACATTAAGTTGTTCGGCGAACTCGGTTTGACTCATATTCAAATATGCTCTTATCTGTTTTATAAGTTTCTGCATAATGCCACCTCTTAAATATAACATTGTTTCTATATAATATTATATCTAATGTTATACTCTGTGTCAATGTGTTTTGCTCGAAAACTGAGTTAGAAATACTGTAAACTTGAAATTTGCTCATAAATTGATGCACTTATCATACAAACGACGGCACGAAACGTGGATGCGCTATTTTGTTATATTCCTTCTTATATGTTGCAAATAACATTTTCTGAGAGACGATATGCACGTTATCGTAACGCTTACTTAAAGTCCAAAAGCTGTCCGGCACACGGTTTACAGTGCAGATAACATATTCATTCTCGTAAAACGGTCGCTTCATTGTGGTGTTGTTTTCAATCTCATTCCAGAGCTTTTGTGTAAGCTTTCCACCGGGAGTTATATCGTAATACGCATATACAGCCTGCTTTTTCTCGCAGGCAAAGTCAAAGGTTACATTGCCTACCTTGACATTATGATAGCTTGAATTTTTGGTGTCGATGTACTCGGTTGAAATGGAGTTAATGTTTTTCTCCAGCCAATAGTCGCACATATCTTTATAAAAATCCGCCATCAGCTCGTCATTGAAAACTTGCATAAACCGATTGAAAACATCATCACCGAAGCTTCCGCCTGCATTCGGCACGGCAGTCAGCAAGCACTTATACCACAGGGTTAAATAAGTGTTTGCGGGAAGATATTTTGTGTGTCCGTTTTCGCCGGGAGCTTTTACAACTAACCCGTGTTCTATCAGTGCTTTTATGTATTTATCGCATTTGTTTTTCGGGAAGCCTGAGAATTTTGCAATCTCACCGATGCGGTTATAGCCGTTTGCCATTGCATAGAGCAGTGTATTGTAGCTTTCGGGTGTGCGAAAGCTTTCGTTCATCCAACCCAATGCCAAACGATAAAAGATTGAATCGGTGCAAAGAAAAGCTCGCACATTATCCTCAAAGGCCAGGTCATTATCGTACAAGTAAAGCAACGCCGGAATTGCACCGGTTAAGCAGTAGAGTTTCGCTGCCGTTTCATCCGGCAGTGAGCAGATATCCGCAAGCTGCGGCATAGAAAAGTTGCTGATTTCCACTTCCCGACAAGTAATAGGTGGAGCCTCCCAAGGTCTGCCGAGAAATACAACCGTTGTTTTGCTATCCGATTCCATAAAAATATTCAGCGCCGCATAAAAATCATCTTTATCATTCCGTTCACCTGCATTGTCAAAAAAGA
>CAMEKR010000211.1 GCA_945921515.1 uncultured Clostridia bacterium
CCGCTTATAGCTAAGCGTTCCACTTGTAGCACAATCTCGCTACCAACTTTTTGCGATATGTATAATCGTCCCCAAATGTGTCACCGGCACATTTTGGGAGGAAAGATATTCTTTTGCATACAGTTTAAGGGTAGCTTTTCTCTGTGAGAAAGGCTACCCCTTTTATCATTTTATTATGCTATTGCTTATTCTCAAATCTCCGCTTCCACCTTCAAGCATTTTCCCCCGTACAGCCTCTCGCTAAGCTCTGTCGGCTGAGTGAAGCCTGCGTAAAGGGTATAGCTGCCGCTTTTTACCGAGCGTACTCCGTTTTCGTCAACCGTTTCAAAAGCCGATTGGGGAACAGTTACGCTCACTTCCTTGCTTTCGCCCTTTGCAAGAGAGATTCGCTTAAAAGCGCACAGGCTGTGGTTCTTAACTCCGCAGTCGCTTTTTATATATACCTGAAGCACATCCTCTGCGCTACGCTCACCCGTATTGGTAACGGTTAGCGTCAGTGTTCCGTCAGCGTAAACCGCGTTACTGCAAGCAAAGTGCGAGTAGGTAAGACCGTAGCCAAAGGGGAACAGCACATTTTCCTCATCGCAGTAGCGGTAGGTTCTGCCATCCATTGAATAATCGGTAAAATCGGGCAGCTTTGCCGAGTCCTTGTAGAATGTGACCGGCAGCTTTCCCGACGGAGAGACCTCGCCGAAGAGTATCTTTGCAAGCGCCGTTCCGCCTTTCTGACCGGGATACCACGAGCAGATAAGCGCATTGCCGTAATATTCGGTGTTGACGCTGCTTCCTGCCGCAAGCACCACTATTATCGGCTTGCCGGTTTCGGACAGCTTTCTGAGCAGTATGCGCTGTGGCTCGGGGAGCCTTAAATCCGGCTTGTCACCCGAGGCAAACTCGTTGCCGGTATCGCCCTCCTCGCCCTCAAGCGTTGCGTCAAGTCCTACGCAGACCACCGTTACATCCGCCGCTTCACAGGCGGCTACAGCCTCTGCGTATCTGTCGCCGGAGAGAGCAAGCCCCTGCACCCTGTCCTTGTACAGATGACAGCCCTCTGCGTAGTATACCCTGCCGTCAAAATAGTCCTCTATGCCCTCAAGGAATGTAACGCTTCGGTCGGGAGTGCCGTTGTAGTTTCCGAGTAAGGCGGCACGGCTGTCGGCATTTGGACCTATAACGGCTATCGAGCCGATTTTATTCTTGTCAAGCGGTAATATACCGTCGTTTTTAAGCAGTACCATAGATTTTTCCGCACATTCGGCAGACAGCGCCTTGTGCTTATCGCAGGCGATAACATCAAACGGTATATCGTCATATTCGCTCTTGTCAAGCTGTCCGAGCCTTATTCTTGTACGAAGTGCGTGAATGCAGGCGGTGCGGATATCCTCCTTTGTGATAAGCCCTTCTTCAAGGGCGGCAAGCAGGTGGATATATGTGTTTCCGCAGTTTATGTCACAGCCGGCTTTTATCGCCATTGCCGCCGACTGCGGTGCTGTGTCGGTTACTCCGTGATGAGTGTGAAAGTCGCTTATCGCCCAGCAATCCGATACGAAATAGCCGTCAAAGCCCCACTCTCTGAGCTTTGCCATAAGCGTCTGCGAAGCGCAGGCAGGCTCGCCGTTCACCCTGTTATACGCTCCCATTACGCTCTCGACCTTAGCTTCTTTAACAAGCGCCTTGAACGCAGGGAGATAGGTTTCCTCCAGATCCTTTGCGCTCACCTTTGCGTCGAATGAATGGCGGAGCGATTCGGGACCGCTGTGTACCGCAAAGTGCTTTGCACAGGCGGCGGCTCTGAGGTGCTTGCCCTCGCCCTGCATACCTTTTACAAAGCTTACTCCGAGCCGTGAAGTGAGATACGGATCTTCGCCGTAGGTTTCGTGGCCTCTGCCCCAGCGTGGATCACGGAATATATTTATGTTCGGCGCCCAGAGGGTAAGTCCTTTATAAATATCGGTGTCGCCGTGAGCAAGGGCGGAGTTGTACTTTGCTCTCGCCTCTACGCCGATAACCTCGCCGACATCGTGCATAAGCTCTTCGTCAAATGCGGCGGCAAGTCCGATAGCCTGCGGAAAAACGGTAGCCGTGCCGGCTCTCGCAACGCCGTGAAGTCCCTCGTTCCACCAGTTGTATGACGGCAGACCTGCCTTTTCTAAGGCGGGAGCGTCGTATTTGAGCTGTGCCGCCTGCTCTTCAACGGTCAGCGTGTCGGCAAGAGCTTCTGCTCTTTCGTATGCCGAAAGTGATTCGTCCTTGAACTTTTCCATATTTACCTCCGAGCGTATATTTGGATTTTTCTTGATTGTAACATATACCGACCGTCTTTTCAAGAGCGAGCGGTGAAATTGTGGGGTAGGGGATAAAAATAAGCCCCGCAAATGCGGAGCTTCAGATTGTCGATAAACCTATTTACAATCAAAAAAGGATTGTGGCGATTCTATCTGATTGACTGCTAACTTCAAAGTTTAACTTCTCGGGTACGCTATCCGAATTTTTAACTTAGTGTCTGTATCGCGGGAGACACCTAAGGGGAGAGAGGGTGCGGTGCC
>CAMEKR010000212.1 GCA_945921515.1 uncultured Clostridia bacterium
GATGCAAAACCCACAAACGAACGCAGACTTGCATTGGGGCTTCGCCCCAAACCCCTGTGTTATAAATAATAAGGTTTACAGAGAGTCTGATATTCTTGTTTTGTAATATGGTTTTCGTTTTCTTGTTATCGCAAAAAGCCGATTTAAAAAGCGTTTACAATTATCGCTTAAAATTACATAAGTGGATTTTACGGCAAATTTGCTTGTTTACTAAAAACGGAAAAATTGATTTATAATTTGTTACAGATTTTCAACATAAGTGCCGGTGTTTGCGGCTGAATAATCTTATATAACGAACTAAGGGGATGACATAGAATGAAAGAAAAGCTAAAGCGTGCATTTTCGCTTGACCACGATACGACCTCCTATGATGAGATTAGAGAAAGGATCATAGACGGAGGCAGAGTGACAGGGACAAATCTGTGTATACTTATGCTTGCGATACTGATAGCATCAATAGGACTGAATATGAATTCTACCGCCGTTATAATCGGTGCAATGCTTATCTCTCCGATTATGGGCAGTATTCAGGCTATAGGCTACGGTGCGGCTGTGGGAGACAGCGCACAGATTAAAAAATCGGGCGTAGGATTTTTATTTCAGATAGTTATATGTCTTTCAACATCTACTCTGTATTTCCTGCTCTCGCCCATATCCACGCAGACCTCTGAGCTGCTTGCAAGAACTCAGCCTAATATATGGGATGTGCTTATCGCCATAGCAGGCGGAATAGCCGGAATGATCGGTATGACAAGAAAGGAAAAATCTAATGTTATCCCGGGCGTAGCGATAGCAACAGCGCTTATGCCGCCGCTGTGCACCTGCGGATACGGAATCGCTCACGCAAAGCTTAATATCACGCTCGGAGCAGGACTGTTGTTTCTTGTCAATGCGTATTTCATTTTTATTTCATCGGTACTGGTGCTGCTTGCTCTCAAGATGCCGCAGAAGGAAGAATATACTCCCCGTCAGCTCAAATGGATGAAACGGCGTGCGATAGTCACCACGATAATAATACTTATTCCTTGCATAGCGGTAGCCGGATATATGGTTAAGAACGCCAACGAAGACAGCTCCTCCGTCACAGGCTTTGAGACGGTAGTTCCGATTGAAAAAGTTACCTCCGAAATAAAAATTCTATTCCCCGAAGTAGAAGAAGTAAAGATAGGTTCTATGGAATCGCTCGGAGAAGACGGCTCTATAAACAACGAAACAAGCGTATTTGTTTATCTTAACAAAGAAATGGACGCCGAAGATTCCGAGCGTATGGAACAGTGGCTTATCGAACTGTACAACGGCTCCTGCAATGTGATAATATCGGAAAATCAATAAATTTGTTCTGCGGTAAAGTTTATGATATTTACCGCAGATTTTTTTGCCCTGTTGCAAAAGGCGCGCCGCTTGCGCCTTCCTGTTCTTGACAAATATGCAATTCAAATATTATAATATACATATCAAATTTGCAACGGCAATTCGACTTACAGGAAATATACGGAGGGATAAAAAATGATCTTTACAGCAAAAATCGAGCAGACATTTGCATACCCCAAAAGGATGAAGTATATAGCAAAGACAGATTCTTTCATAGAAAAGGACTGCGACAGCCTTTCGTATGTGAGGAATGTCCGTCAGCCGTACGGATGGATCAAAGAATCCGGCACACCGCCCTGCGAGCATCTCGATGTAATAGTTATGACGGACAAAGAATATGAGCTTGGCGATGAGGAAACGGTAAGGATAATCGGTGTATTTTGCCGAAATGACGGAGATAACAAGCTTGTCGGCGTGCCGCTTGACAGGCAGATAGACGACTTTTCACAGCTGAGCGAAACCGAAAAAGAGGATATGCACCGCCTTTATCCCAAGGAAGATGTGGGCGAGGGCTGGTTCGGACGGCAGAAAGCGGAAGAGATAATAGAAAAATTTCTCTCAAGAACAAGGAGAAAAACTATTATCACCGTACAGCATACCCAATCACAGCACCATATAAACGGAATGATAGGAGCCTGGGGCGACTGGGAGCTGACGCAGGCAGGAAAAGACCACGCTTATGAAATCGGCAAATGGCTGCTTTACGAGGACTGCGACAAGTGCTTTGATATGTATGTTTCGGACTTGAAAAGAGCCGTTCAGACAGCCGAGCAAATCAACAGAACTCTTGAAATAAAACCGATAATAACAGATGTTATCCGTGAAGTAAATGCAGGTGCAGGAAACGGTCAGCCTCGTGAATGGTATGACAGCAACAAGAAAAAGCGCCCCGATATTTACGATCCCGACTATAAACCGTTTGCCGACGCCGAATCCGACCGTGAACTGTGGAATCGTCTTTATCCGTTCTATCAGGAGATTATTTCTAATGAAAAGGAAAGAATACTTATCGTTTCTCACGGCACGACACTGAGTTTTCTGCAGTCAATGCTCTTAGGATTCTGCTTTGAGGATATTGCAAAAGTACGATTCAACGGCGTTGCAGGCGCTGTGTCAAAATTTAAGATAAACTCCGACGGTAAGAGAATTGCGGAGTATAT
>CAMEKR010000213.1 GCA_945921515.1 uncultured Clostridia bacterium
TGAAGCTGACACGCCCCACAGAGATAAGCGATAATGATGTAATAACAGTAACTGTAGGAACAGGTACGGCGGCTTCGCAGTATAAGATAACGGTAAAGCAGGGAGAACGCCCTGCACCCCGTTTTGAAAGTCTCGCTTTTTCGGCTTATGCACTTGACGGATGGGACAACAGCGCATTCAGCCCCGAAATATTTGAATATGATGTCAGGATAAAGAATTACAACACTTCAACCATATCGCTGACAAGCTCGACAAAATACGACAGCGACTTGCTTAAAGCCGTTGCCGTTTATACCGATTCCAATGGTTCAGAGCAGAATATAGAAATAAAGTCGGGTGCTTTCAGCTATCTCACCAATATACCTTTCGGCTCAAGTACGGTTGTGATAGAGCTGAGATATTCAGATGATGACAGCATAAAAACACAGTATAAGTTCAACTTCACACGCCCTTATGACTATACGGCAGAGCTTGCCGCAAATACGGGAATCACTGTAGTTCCGACGGGAAGAGAGATTTATACCGCAAAATATAACGGTTTTGCTGAGGGAACGGTACTTCGTAACGATGAAGACGGAAGCGTAACGGAAGTTACGGGAACAAGCAGTGACTGCAGCAGCTATACCGCATACATTTTCGGTGATACCGAAAGCGTTTCGCTGAATCTGAAAGGAAAAACTGCGAATGTTCACATGAGGACAAAAGCCGGCGGAGAATATACCGAGACATTCAGCGGAGCAACGCCTGCATACAGCTTTGATGACGATGGCACGGTGACAATCACCATTCAGACGGTATCAGACGGAGATTATGTCGAAAGCGGCTTTGATAATGCCGATAAAATAAAGGAATACAGTATAAAGCTGATAAAAGCGGATGTGTCTATAACTGATGTTCAGCTGATGGATATGAACAGCGATTACGGAGACTTCTATCCCTCGTTTGATCCTCTGTTCACAAGCTATAATTTAGTTATTGCAAATGACGCAGACTATCCGACTGTATCTTTCAAGGCGGCTGAGGGCTGTGCCGTAACAATCGGTGGTGAAACTGCGACAGCCGATGAAAACGGTTGGTACAGCATTAAGACATCGGCTTCAAATAATACTATAACGCTCACAAACGGTTTTCTTTCAAACAGCTATACAATAAAATCAACAAAAAAGAGCAAATATGCAGTACCCGATAAGGTAACGGACTATCTGTGCATAAACAGCGCATACACAAACGCTTCTTACGGCGTTTCTCCGGAAGCAACTCTCAGCGGTTCTCTTAAATCGCTCGGCAACTTCGGCGGATATATAACATATTTTTATGAAGAACCGATTACGGACGATCCTGCAAATGCGTACGGACTTGACTTCTATGCTTACGGTAACAGCTTTGCAAGCGGAGGAAGCGCCGCAGAAAACGGTCAGGTCTATGTATCTGAGGACGGTGAAAAGTGGTATGCTCTTGCAGGAAGCGAGCATTTCGAGGATACCACAATAACCGATTACGAAGTTACATATAAAAAGACTGCTGACGGCAAGACAAGCTGGGCAGATAATCAGGGAAACTCCAACGATGGCAAGTCTATGACGGGAAAATGGGTAGCTGCGAGTATATACTATATGAACGATCTTGCAAAAGGCGATACCATAACGCTGAGAGGCGTACTTATCCCGAGCATACAGGGAAGCATCTGCGGCGACAGCACAACCTCGTCGTTTGCGGGCGCTGTTAAATTCGGATATGTCGATTATTTCAAAAACGGTACTATAGGAGCCGATGTCAACGCATATACCGAAGGAGCGCAGTCAAACGGTTTTGATCTTAAGTGGGCGGTTGACGAAGACGGAAATCCCGTAAGCTTCGATAACGGCGTTCACTACATCAGAATACAGACTGCAAGCAATATCTGGGCAGGCGCATTCGGCGAAAAATCAACCGAGGTCACTTATGTCGTAAAAACTACGGCAAAAGAAGAGGAGACAGGAACTGCTTCACTCCCCGAAAAGATAGTGATAACGGATGAAAGCGGCAATACAATAAAAGAGATAACTCCCGATAACAACGGCGTTTACGAAGTGCAGACGGGTATTGATGATAATATCGGCGTTACCGTAAGTGCAGCGGATGATGACAATATATATATCAATAATAGCCGTGTTTTGTCGGGCGATACAAAAGAAATAACGGTTAATCAGTCAAAGGTAAAGACGGTCAGAATAATTGTTCAAAACGGAGAAAAACAGCCGGTATATGTATATCTTAAGCTTATTCCCGATGATGTTACGGCGGCAAATCAGGTAAAAGAGCTTATTGATGCAATCGGCATTGTAACGCTTGACAGCTATGACTGCATTAAGGCCGCAAGAGAGGCGTATGACAAGCTGAACGATAACGCAAAGGCTCTTTTAGAAAACTATGATGTGCTGATAAATGCCGAAGCGGCTCTTGCAAAAGCGGAAGATGATGTAATCAAAGCGGCTGAGGAAGCCATAGACAGCATCGGCAGAGTAACGGCATACAGCGGTG